>NZ_CP012036.1:3212035-3542720 GCF_001298445.1 Nostoc piscinale CENA21
GCCGCAGAGTGATGGTTTAGTTCAAATAGAAAAAGCTTATGTTAGAGGGGCGCATCGCGCTTATATTCATCGGACTCATGGCGGCCGCTATGGAATGGTGAATTCAGAAGAAGCTTATCAAAATCTACAAAGATTTTTATTTGGTGATATCAAGGTAAAGCTGTCTCTAAGTAATGTAGAATTGAGCGATCGCCAAAATACTTTTTATCAAATGGAAGTCCGGGTGGCTTTACGTGGTCTTCCTACTCCCATACATGAACAAGCCATTGACCGTTATTGTCCAATCACAGTGGAATTAATGCGGGATAAGCCTTTACCATTGTTTACGGCTTTCTTAATTCCCCGTTATGCAGTTCATAGTGATAATACTTGTAGATATGCAATTCGTTTGGCTTTGCATTCTTTTACAAAAAAAAGAAAGAGACTGGTTGTTTGATAGCCACATTGACCAGTTACCTTTATGGTCTGATTATTTAATTGTGGATGTTACAGCAAAAGATAATATATACAAAGCGAAATATTGTTGGAATTCTGAAAGTTTAGAACCAAATATTGACTTAAGTTTAGGTACTGATATTCTCTTACCGCAACGCGGCCGAGATGTTGTTGGTGTAAAATCAGCTATCAAGTTGGAAATTTCGCAATGGCAATAATTTTATTCCTGAAGTACCAAGACTGTCTTTAAGAATGGGTGTAAGGGTTTATAAAACTTACAACATTACTATTTACTAGATTTTAACTAAGGTAAAGTTATGCAAAGCGATCGCAAAAAAAACTGCCCTAATTACTGGTGCATCGAGTGGGATTGGTTATGAATTTGTTAAATTATTTGCTCAAGACAAATACAATTTGGTATTAGTTGCCAGAAGTGAGCAAAAACTCCATCAAATTGCTGCTGAATTAAGAACTAACTTTAGGATTGATGTCAAAGTTATTGCTAAAGATTTGGCAAATCCTGCTGCGCCAGAAGAAATTTTTGTTGAGTTACAACAAGCATCAATTAAAGTAGATATTCTGATTAACAATGCAGGATTTGCCAGCTATGGTTTATTTAACGAAACAGATTTAACTGCGGAATTACAAATGCTGCAAGTTAATGTGATGTGTTTGACTCATTTAACCAAGCTGTTCCTCAAAGATATGGTGAAGCAAGGTTATGGCAAAATTTTGAACTTGGCTTCAACTGCGGCTTTTCAACCAGGCCCGTTAATGGCGGTTTATTATGCAAGTAAGGCTTATGTACTATCGTTTTCAGAAGCGATCGCTAATGAACTAGAAGGTACAGGTGTCTCTGTAACTGCACTTTGTCCAGGGCCAACAGAATCAGGTTTTCAAAAACGCGCCGCAATGGAAGATTCAAAACTTGTCAGTGGTCAAAAAATTATGGATGCGGAAACTGTCGCTAAAATCGGCTATGAAGCTTTGTTTGATAACAAAACTGTGGTTGTTCCTGGCTTGAAAAATAAACTACTCACTGAAACTGTGAGATTTACACCCAGAAAACTTGTGACAAAAATAGTTAGAAGTATGCAAGAAAGTAAATAAGACAAGGGGGACAAGGAAGACAAGGGAGATAAGAAAGCAGTATTTCTACCTTGTCTCCCCCCTCTCCCTTGCCTCCCCCATCTCAGCACTCAGCACTTTCAACTCAGAACTTTTCACGCATCAGGATTTACACTAATACACAACTAGCTAAGTACAATGTTAGGCTGAGGTATTCAAATCAACATTAATACCAACTGTGTAAATTTTGATGCCATGTCTAAATTAGTATCAACTTTGTTAATTGCCGCTACTTTACTATTAACCGCCAGCCATGACTCGAAAATTTCATTGGCTGGAACTTGCGCTTCTAACTGTGGTAAGGCTCCACTTCAATTTACACCAGGGCAGCGTGTCCGTGTGCAAGTCATTAACAGAACTCCACGTGTGTTGAAACTGCAAAAGCCTTCCATCACTGACCCCATTTCCCTCAATCCCGGACAGATTTTATATTTAGATCAGTTAGAAGGTACGGAACCAAACACATCTTTAATATTCTGGGATGAAACAGGCAGATCAATAGAAGCTAATCTTTCTCGACCGAATTTAGCTACCTTGCGCGTAGAATTGCGTCCAACTTGGCGCGTTCCTGGCGATCGCTCGGTGTACATTCAAGATGATGGTAGAATCAACGTGCTTTAAATGTGCGATCGCTACTTGCAACACCTCCAGCAAGGTTAACTATCAATTTTTGCGCCTTTACGCGAAACAAAAATCATCCCATTAATCAGCAACACCAGAAATTTCACCGCGATCGCATCTTTCAAAAGTCTCATTAGCAGTATTACTGAAGTTTTGACTTACCAATTTGAAACACCGAATTTTTACTTAAAAAATATTTCGTAAAATTAAGCATAAGTACGGTGGATAAATGCTGAGATACACAGCACAATAAGATTTATGAAGTTAAGGCAAAGAAGGGTATCAACAGAAACTTCTGATCAGGGAATCTACCTTTTCATGACCTTGAACTTGAGATTGCTTGCAGTAGTTGTTCTTCTCGCATTACTCTTTCCATCTTTGCGTTAGTCCAAGAAAATTCTATGCAAGAACTATTCACCACAATTTAGATATAACCTTTGAATAGCAATATTTCCATAACTCAATCTTCAGTCAAATAAAACGGGTTATAAGCTCTAGGTAAGAGCTAAAAGCGGAAATATATACACAAATGAAGTATTTTGTCGCATTTTGGCTAAAAATACTACATTATAAATATTAATAAATCTGTATCAAATGATTCTAATTTAGATTTAGTTAAGAGTTAAGATGGCCAAATTACATTAAATTGTGGTTAATCTACAAAAAAATTGTCACAACAATTAATTCATCCTGTTTTTCCAGCCTCGATTTTAAAACTTGATAATGGCCTAACATTTATCCATCAAGAGATTCCGACTACTCCCGTGGTTGTGGCGGATGTATGGGTGCGTGCTGGAGCAGCCAGAGAGCCAGAACAGTGGTTTGGGATGGCTCATTTTTTAGAACACATGATTTTTAAAGGCACAGCCACAATTGCCCCTGGAGCTTTTGATTATAAAATTGAAAACCGTGGTGGTGTGAGTAATGCAGCCACCAGCCACGACTATGCTCATTACTGCGTGACAACTGCTGCACCTTATTTAGAAGATACTTTGCCTTATCTGGCAGAACTACTAGTAAATGCGGCTATTCCTGAAGATGAATTTCTGCGCGAACGAGATGTAGTTCTAGAAGAAATTCGCTCTTGTTATGATGATCCCGAATGGCTAGGATTTCAGTCTTTGATCAAAAATGTTTATCCGCAGCATCCTTATGGACGTTCGGTGCTGGGTACAGAACAGGAATTGATGCAGCAGTCAGCCGATGATATGCGCTGTTTTCATCGCGCTCACTATCAGCCAGAAAATATGACTGTGGTAATTGTGGGTGGAATTGAACAAGCCAAAGCCTGGGAATTGGTAAATCAATCATTTGCTAATTTTGCCCCACCTATTGATTGTCCACCATCCATCACAGCCAAACAACCGTTAATTCAAGGTATACAGCGTCAAGAACTCTGTTTACCCAGGATAGAGCAAGGGCGGTTACTAATGGCTTGGACAGCACCGGGAGTTGATCAACTCCGCACTGCTTACGGCTTAGATGTGTTATCTGTATTCTTAACAGAGGGTCGAACTTCGCGCTTAGTGCGTGACTTGCGCGAAGAACAGCAATTAGTGTATGGAGTGTGCAGTAATTTTTCCTTACAAAAAGAATCGAGTTTATTTACCATCACTGCTTGGTTAGAGCCAGAAAACATTGAGAAAGTAGAGTACTTAATTCGCAATCATTTACATGATTTGCAAACTGAAGGAATTAGGGAACAAGAATTAGCGAGAATGCGTAGGTTGTTATGTAATGAGTATGCTTTTTCGACGGAAACGCCCAACCAATTAACAGGGCTGTATGGTTACTACAACACTATTGCTCAAGCGGAAGTAGCCACAACTTATCCACAGCAAGTCCAGTCATTTACTAGCCAAGAACTGCAACAATTAGCTAAACAGTATCTTTCACCGCAGAATTATGCAGTTACTATCCTGAAACCATGTTAGTCCAGATGTTTTTCTAGAAAAGACAAGGAAGCAGGAAGGCGGAAGCATACAAAATGACCATTGACTATTGACCATTGACCATTGACGATTAAAAAATGACTCCAACTGTAAAACCTTCCCTGTCTCATTCTTTGATTCATCGCACCGTACTCAACAATGGCATTGTTGTGTTAGTGGCAGAAAATCCGGCGGCGGATATTATTGCTGGGCGAATTTTTCTCCGGGCTGGTAGTTGTTACGAACAACGAGAACAAGCAGGTTTAGCACATTTGCTTTCGGCGGTGATGACCAAAGGCTGTGAAGGACTTTCTAGCTTAGAAATTGCCGAACAAGTAGAATCTGTAGGGGCTAGTTTGAGTGCAGATACCTCTACAGATTATTTTTTGTTGTCCTTGAAGACTGTTACCTCGGACTTTCCAGAGATATTGGCATTGACGGGACGAATTTTGAGATCGCCCACCTTCCCCGATGAACAAGTAGAATTAGAACGGCGATTAGCCTTACAAGATATTCGCTCTCAAAAAGAACAGCCTTTTACTTTGGCTTTTGAGCAAATGCGGCAAGCAATCTATCAAAATCATCCCTATGCGATGTCATTGCTAGGTGATGAAACTACCATGAGCCGCATTTCTCGCCAAGACTTGGTGCAGTATCATCAAGCTTATTTTCGTCCCGATAATTTGGTTGTGAGTATTGCTGGCAGAATTACCTTAACAGAAGCCATCGCCTTAGTAGAGCAAGTGTTTGGTGATTGGCAAATACCCCCACAACCACTACCAGTATTACACCTGCCCGAAATTCCTGTGAACCCCCAACGTCTACTCAAGCCGCTACAAACACAACAATCTATTGTGATGTTGGGTTATTTAGGCACAGCCGTCAATTCTCCAGATTACGCCCCACTGAAACTGCTGTCTACCTATTTGGGCAATGGCTTATCTAGTCGTTTATTTGTGGAATTACGCGAAAAACGTGGTCTTGCTTACGAAGTCTCTGCTTTTTATCCCACGCGCTTGTATCCTGGTTCGTTTGTTGTTTATATGGGTACAGCCCCAGAAAATACCACCATTGCCATTGAAGGACTGCGGGCAGAGGTAGATTTACTTTCGACAACAGAAGTTTCCGTCAACGCCTTTCAAGCTGCAAAAAATAAAATTCTCGGACAGTATGCTTTAGGTAAACAAACTAACGGACAAATTGCCCAAATTTACGGCTGGTATGAAATTTTAGGCTTAGGGATTAATTTTGATAGTCAATTTCAACAGCTTATTGCGGATGTGACTGTAGAAGATGCTCAAGCTGCTGCTAGTCGCCACTTACAAACCCCTTACTTATCTTTAGTTGGTCAGGAAGAGGCAATTAATTTGGCATTGAATTGATATGTGAATAACTAAAGACAAGAAAAAGGGGACAAGGGAGACAAAGTAGATAAGGGAAGTCAGGACTACTATACAGCAGTCCTGACTTCTCCAACCCTACAAATATGATGCTTTTGGGACAGGAAACAAGGAAAAGAAGATAACTAACAAAGTTGCAACCTTTGTAATATGCGGTTGTTTCTCGAAATTTGTACCTCATTTCCCTGCAATCGGCGGTATATAACAGTTCTAAATGAGATTCGCAAAATCTGTTCCCTGTTTGCCGTCCTCATTCAATAAGATTGTTATCTCTAGATATTACTCGTACCGCAGAGTACCATCAATGTTGGCAACATGAGAGTCAAGGTTAATTCTGGTGGGAACCCACTGTTGAGCGCGGGTTTTGCATTCAGCACTTAATTCATTTGAACTTACTAGTTTGGTGTTTCTGCAAGTCTCAAAAAAAGTTGCTGGGTTGCCACTTCAAACTACCATCAACATTTTCAACTACTGGGTTCAAATCAATAGAACTAGTTTTGTAAACGCCACCACTCGCTCTTTCGCAAGTAGAGGTTAGAACAGAACCTTGAATACCAGTGTTACGGCAAGTTAGACTAAACTGACCCAAAGCCAAAGCAGAATTTGTGGTCATAAAAGACACAACAAATGTAAACAGGACGGCAATACATAGTTTCAGAAGTGATTTCATTGTTTTCATCTCCAAGATAAAGAAAATCTATACAACGATAGACATTACAGCTATCGCTTCTATACAAACTCTATGCAAGTGAGTGGTTTGTACGGGGCTATTATCAAGCAATAATTTCTGAAGCGGCAAGAGTAGTGATATAAAACTTTATACTTGTATTCAGAGTATTTTCAGTAGACAGAGAAGTTTAGCGATCGCTCAAAAAAGAGTATCGCTTGTAGTTTGTAATACAAAGGTTAAGGTTCTAATATTGTCGCTGGTTGCGGCAATTCTATTAATTACAGGATTGTGTTAAAAATACTTTCACACGGTTTACAAAATCTTCTAGTTCTGAAACTAGTTCAGTGCTGCCGCGACGTTCTTGATAGATAGCCAGTTGTTCTAATTTTTCCGCCGCTAAGTACATAGATTTTGCGCCGATGTTGTTAGTAGTACCTTTAATTTGATGGGCTTGTTGTGCCATTTGTTGAAAGTCACTGTTAGCGATCGCGGCTTTGACGGACTCTAAACGAGAGTTCATATCTTCAACAAATATTTCCAACAATTGCAATTCAAATTCAGCATCATTTTCAGACAACTGATGTAAATGTTCCCAATCAATGAGTAATGTATTGACATCCCCGTCAGTGGCACACACCTGATAATCAGAGGTATTTTCGGTTTGGATAGTCATGAGAAACTGACTCCAATGTTCTAATACTGCTGCCAAATTTTCTCTGATTACAGGCTTACTTAAATAATCATCCATACCTGCATCAAGACATAATTGTTTATCTTCTTTCATAGCATTTGCCGTCATCGCAATAATGACTGGACGACGACGGTTAGCAAAATCACCTTCATACCAACGATGAATTTCTTTGGTCGTTTCCAAACCATCCAAAACTGGCATTTGGCAATCCATAAAAATTACATCATAAGGAATTTTTTCTAATAGTTGTAAAACTTCTTGACCATTGGCAGCAACATCGGCATTGTAACCCAGGCTTTTCAGTTGCTTGAGAGCAACTTTTTGATTGACTAAATTATCTTCAGCCACGAGAATTCTTAATTTAGAAGAACCAGTAGCCAGATGAGAGTGACTATTTTGTAAATTGTTCATTTCTAACTCCTGAATACTTGCTAGATGCTGTTGTGGTAGGGAACCTAAAATAGTAATGAGAGTATCAAGGAGCCGAGATGGCTTCACTGGTTTGACTAAATAGGCTGCAAATCCCATTTGTAGCGATCGCTGCATTTCATCCCGTTGATTGGTAGATATCAGCATGATTAAAGGTATCGCCGCAATTGCAGACTTAGCCTTGATCATTTCTGCCACAGCCATCCCATTGATTTGGGACAACATATCAATTAAGACTACATCATAAGGTTTTCTTTGTTTCTCAGCCGCTTCCATAGCACTGAAAACAGCCTCTGCACTATCAGCTTTGTCTACCTGCATTCCCCAGTGGGTGGCTTGATAATCGATAATTTGATGATTAGTCTTGTTGTCATCTACCAAAAGCATCCGGCGATCGCGCAAAATTCCGCGATCGTCCATCATGGTGACTGGTTGCAGTTGCTTGACAAAAGGAATCTCAAACCAAAATTTTGAACCTTTACCTAACTGACTTTCTACACCAATTTCTCCTCCCATTAAAGTCACAAGTTGCTTGCAAATCGCTAATCCTAAACCAGTACCACCATACTTATATTTATTAGCAGTATGCACTTGGGTAAATGGGGTAAATAATTGGTTTTGGTTTTCTATCGTCATACCCAAACCAGTATCTATCACGGCAAAATAGATATTAGCTGTTGTGTTATTTTCCCAACGCAATTCGGCTTTAATCAGTACTTCTCCCACACTAGTAAATTTGACGGCATTACTAATCAAGTTCATCAAAATTTGTCGCAGACGACTAGCATCTCCTTGGAGTTGCGTCGGCACATTGCGGTAAATTAAAGCAGCAATTTCTAAATTTTTTTTGATGAGCTTGCGGTGCTAATAAATCCAAGACTTCTTCTACACAATTGGCCAAATCAAAATTGAGGGTTTCTAAGGTCATTTCTCCTGCCTCAAGTTTTGATAAATCCAAAATCTCGTTAATCAGACTTAACAGCGCATCACCACTAATCCGAATTGTTTCGATGAAATCTCGCTGTTCTTGGTTTAAGGGAGTTTCTAACATTAAACTAGTCATACCCAATACAGCATTCATGGGAGTACGAATTTCATGACTCATATTCGCCAAAAATGCACTTTTGGCTTGAGAAGCTAATTCTGCTTGACGACGAGCTACTTCTAATTCTTCTCGTTGTTGGGTTTCTACCTTGAGTAATTGGGCTTGGGCAATGGCAATACCAACTTGATCAGCAATTTGCCGTAGAAGATGAGTTTCAAAACTTGACCATTGGTGAGGAGAAACACATTGGTGAACAATTAATAAACCGCAGAGTTCCTCTTTAAGCAGAATCGGGATGACTAAATTGGCTTTTACCCCAAGCTGTTGCAATAGTTCAAGATGACTTTGTTGAATGCTCAGTAAATCGAATTCGGCATTGATGGCGATTTGCTTTTTGCGATATTGTTGTAAATAGTATTGTTGTTGATATTCTGTTTGTAAGTACGAGTCAGCAATATTTTGTTCTTTAATTGATGGCCAGCCAGAAACTACAGCCTCAACTAACATATTGTCTGAGCCATCACTAGACATCTGCGAAATTAATACTCGGTCAGTTTGCAGAATTTTTTGGACTTCTTTGACGGTGATTTCCAAAATATCTGCTATTTCTAAAGATTGACGAATTTTGAGAGTAATTTCTGTCAATAATTGCGATCGCAAGTTTTGCCGTTGTAGTTCTTCTTCTGCTTTTTTGCGTTGAATAAACTGCCCGACTTGTTCGCCAATCGAATTGAGAATTTTACCTAACTCTTGGTCATATTGCTGAATTTGCTGGCTGAAACAAGTAATTACCCCAAATATTTTTTGTTCACTGCGAATGGGGAAACCAAAAGCGCCATGTAATCCTATATGGTTTGCTAGTTGATGACGCAAAAACTTGGGGTTATTGGCAACATTAGTAAACCACACCAGTTCACAATTAGCCCAAGCACAACCAGGTAATCCTATCCCTGGTGCAAATGTGATTTCCCCACTCACAGTTGTAAACTCTTGCATATCCAAAGAGTCACGATGCCAAGAGTCAGAACATTTGAGTACATTTGCTTGTTGATCAAGCATCCAAATTTCACTTACATCCCATTCCAAGTTTTCACAAATAGCTTGCAAAATCTGGGGAATGGTTTCGGCGATCGTTGTAGACTCTGCTAAAACACGGGTAATTGCATATTGTGTCTTCAGTTGCTTTTGGGCGCGTTTGCTATCAGTGATATCAATACCTGTACTGATGACATATTCCACTCCACCTTCGTAGTTTTGCAAAATAGCGTTTGACCAGGCAATTAGTCGCCGACTGCCATCTTTTGTTAACCAATAACTTTCATAGTTTTGATAGCTTTGATAATTACTTGTTTGCAACTGAGCAAAAACAACTTTGACTGGCTCAATTTCTTCAGGCAACAAAAACAAATTCCAGAAATATCTCCCCCTGACTTCATCAAATGAGTAACCTGTAATTTGCTCACAAGCATGGTTAAAGCGGACAATTTGCCCTTGAGCATCAAGTACAATCACCAAGGCACTGGCTGTATCTAAGATTGCGGAGATAAAGTTGCGTTCTTCGTTGAGTGTATCTTCTGTTAACTTTCGTGCTGTGAATTCACAATAAATTAGGTAGTAAACCACAGCTAAAATCACAAAGCTCAGACAAATAGCAAAAGCCAGAATTAAAATTGTGTAGTCAGTGCTAACCTTTGCCGTTTGTGACTGCTCTTTTAATAATTGCTTCTCTTCGTTTTCTAGAGCATAAATAATTTGGCGAATATCAACCATTAAATTGTTTTTTCGATCTGCCAACATTGCTGGCAATGCCACATTAGAGCCTTTGCTTTGGCGCAAAGCAATAGTTTGTCTAAGGACAGTTATTTTGGTGGTGATTAGTTTTTCCAGGATGATTAATTGCTGTTTTTGATGTGGCTTCTCTGCTGTAAATTGTTGCAAATTTACGATTTGTTTATTAATATTTGTTAGTGCTGCTTGATATGTGGCTAAATCAGCATTATCTCCTGTAAGAATATATGCTCGTTGCCCAGCCTCAGCATCTTTGACATCAGAAAGCAGTGTTTCTAGATGGGTAATTTGTTTTTGAGTTTTTTGAATTTGATAGTTGGTGTTAATAAATATTTTGGTATTTTTATAAGAAATTAAGCCGATTAAAACTAAAATTACTGAAGCTAAACCAAAACCGCCAGCAACTCTTTTAAAAAAATCTTTATGTACTTTTTGTTTGTGTTTGCGTTCATTTGCAATGCTGGCTAAATTTGCTAAATTCCGCCGCATTTCCATCTGTTTGATGACTTGTCGTCCCAGAATGCGTAATGCTTCGATTTGTTGTGGAGAGAGATTACGAGGTACACGGTCAATAACACAAAGTGTACCCAACCCATAACCTTCAGGGTTAATCAATGGCACACCAGCATAAAATCGAATGTGAGGATCAGAAGTAACTAAGGGGTTTTTCGCAAAGCGTTCGTCATTTGTGGCATCAGGGACAATAAAAACATCAGACCCTAAGATAGAATACCCACAAAATGCGATATCTCTAGGTGTTTCTGCCTCATTCAAACCAACTTTTGCCTTAAACCACTGACGATTTTGATCAATTAAGCTAATTAAGGCAATTGGCGTTCCGCAAATATAAGAAGCTAAATTAGTCAAGTCATCAAATGCTGCTTCCGAGGGAGTATTGAGGATTTTATACTCTAAAAGCGCCTCTATTCTTTGTGCTTCGTTATCGGGTAATGGTGCTTTCATCCTATTTGATTTATAAACTTGCTCGTATACCTAAAAAACAGGTAATTAGTTTGTGAGGATTAGTCAGTTGGAAATATGGTAGATGACAGAGTTAAAAGTATTTTGCTGTCGTTGACATTTACAGATTTCCTAAACAACTTAGCTAATGCTATACGTGACTTTTTAGTTAAGGAAGATATTATGATTAAATATTCTTAATAAAACTTACTAATTAATAAACAGTAACGATTGTCTGCGGTTGATTCATAAGTTAATTTATCGGCGATCGCCGACATAATTTTTAAGCCACGCCCTCGCTCTTGATCATTATCTTCAAATTCAGCAACTTGTTGTAATTGCTTTTCTAAATCAAAAGCTTTTCCTTGTGATAATATGCGGATATCTATTTGTTGATTTGATAACAAAACTTCTATCTCAATTGGAGTTTCTTTGGGTAGATTTTTGTGGGCATGTTCTACGATGTTGGCAAACCCTTCTATTAAAAGGGTTTGACATTGCCACCAAATTTCTTGATTAATATTTGGTATTTGATGAACTTGTTCAAACCAAGACAAAATTTCAGATGAGGCGTTCAAATCCGTGTTTACTTTTAAAAAAAAATTTATTATCCACTTTGAGTCTATTAAAAGTTTAACTTACATCATACGCGCAATTTAATTTATTTAATTTGAGTATTTTCACTATACATTAACAATTCAAATATGGTTACTTTAAAATGAAGAAAATACTTAATCATATTTTATTGAGTTAGCTGTAGTATATGGTCAAAATTTTAGTTATTGATGATGACCCAATTGTGCAGGCGGTACTGAAAAGAACACTCCAGAATCAGGGTTATGAGATTACTGTGGCTAAAAACGGTAAAGAAGGTATTATCCAAGCGCAGCTACTGCATCCAGCTTTGATTATTTGTGATTGGGTAATGTCACATTTAGATGGATTGGAGGTATGTAGACAAATTAAAGCTGATCCAGAATTAGCGACAACTTTTTTTTATTTTGCTGACTGCGAAGGGTGCAGCTAGAGGAGAAGAAGAAGATAGAGTCAGAGGGCTAGATGCGGGCGCTGATGAATTTATCTCTAAACCCATTGAGATGAATGAGTTAAAAGCGCGAGTCCGGGCTGGGTTGAGGTTACATCAATTAAATCAAGATTTGCAAAGTCAAAAACAAACTCTAGAAATCCTCAACCAAACTTTGCAAACTCAAAAGCAAATTATGGAAACAGAATTAGCGGAGGCGGCCGATTATGTGCGATCGCTCTTACCACCACCACTGACAGGAGTAGTCACCACAGAAACCCTGTTTATTCCTTCTGCACAGTTAGGGGGTGATTGCTTCGACTATTACTGGCTGGATGATGATCATCTCGTAATTTATCTGTTAGATGTATCGGGACATGGTGTAGGTTCGGCGCTGCTTTCGGTATCGGTGCTAAATATGTTGCGATCGCAATCTTTAGCTAACACTAATTTTTGTCAACCGAGTGAAGTTCTTAAAGCACTCAATCATAACTTTCAAATGAGTAACCACGGTGCTAAATATTTTACTATTTGGTATGGAGTGTATGACCGCATTAAACAGCAACTTGTCTATGCTAACGCAGGTCATCCACCAGCCATACTCATATCAGGTCAATCTCCGAATAATTTCCAAGTTCAAAAACTAGCATCTTTAGATTTACCCATAGGTTTTTTACCAGAGGTTGACTTTGCAGAGGCTGTTTTTGACATTAGCGAAAACAGCACTCTTTATATATTTAGTGATGGAGTTTATGAAGTTAATCAACCCAATGGTAAGCAATTGGGTCTTGATGCTTTTATTAAAATACTAATCAAAGATAACCAAGTAAAGAATCGTACTCTCCATAATTTATTACTAAAAATCATGACTTTAAATATTCAACAATCCCCAGAAGACGATTTATCTTTGCTGAAAGTTTCTTTTGGTAGTGCTGCCTAAATCGAATTTTTTACTTTTTTAATATGTTACATAACAGTTATAAAGCTGTATCTCGTATAGTACTGCTAAACTGGGGAATGTCCCCAAGAGCCATTAACTATGCTCAAGCGATCTAAGTTCGAGACAACCCAAACTCAAATCATGCACCGCGCCGAGGATTTAATTAGTGCAGCCTCGAATCGCTACCGCATCACGGTTCAGGTGGCAAATCGTGCCAAGCGGCGGCGTTATGAAGATTTTGAAAGTTCTGAAGATGTGATGATGAAACCCGTGCTAAGGGCAATCATCGAAATGTCTGATGAACTGACTCAGCCAGAAATTATTGGTGAAATGTAAAATCAGTCCAGAATTACAACCTAACGACTAAAGTCGCACGCCAGATGATACTCTGCGAGAAGCCGCGCAGAGCGCATCTACAAGTCGGCAAAGCCGACGACAGTCGCCTCAAGTCGAGCCAGCGCGTTGCGGTGAGCAGTCCGTTGGGCTGCTTTGCCGACTTGAAGGAACTGTGAACCCAAAGGGAGGTTCCCTCCGTTGTAGCGACTGGCTCGGATACATGAACAAAACCCGCCTAGGCGGGTTTTAACATATTTTGTTGCTTTTCTAAGCTATCTCCCTTGTCCTTCTTGTCCGCCTTGTCTCTGGATAATGGGATATATTCTTAATTGGAAGTCCCTGATTGTACAAGAAGAATAATTCTGCGTTGCTCAATTATCCCGTTGATGGTTGTGAAGTTGAATTCAGCATTAATTATGGTGTTGGTTGTGGGTGGGCTTGTTGTGAGTTTCGGCACAAGTCAACTGCACCGCTCTAGTTTTATCGGCATTCGGCCTGCTCTAGCTCAAAGAATTAGTCCTTCTGATGTTTGGCAGTTAGTATATCAGCAATTACCAGACCTGCCGAAAGAAAACCAGTACGTCAACAAAGAAACTGGCAGAGTGGCGGAAAATAATACTTTGGCTAATCGTCTGATACGCTATCACGTTTACGTCAAAGAGCGATCGCCAATTTATCGTTTGGACTGGAAGCTAACAATAGCTGATTACCTAGGAGCCAATGAAATTATGTATGACACTACCTATCCAGGTAATGATATATTACGCCAGAATCCCATAGAGGGCGATCGCGCTGCCGTTTCTCGCCTGAGTCGCCGTCAACGAGATGCTTTAGTCCAAACATTAGTCAATATTTTTAACCCCAACGAGCAGAAAACTCGCAAAGAACCGCGTCCTAGCACTTCCACCACTCCCCAAACACCCCAAACAGGTGGTGCTGAACTCTTGAAGTGATATGAGAAGGCAGGAGGCAGGAGCCAAGAGGTTCATTAACCTCTCTTAAACATAGTTTTATTTTTTCCACTGACTTACTGAAATACTTGTAGAGACGTTGTATACAACGTTTCTACCTACAACAACCGATAAATTGTATCTTCATCAAGAAGCGGGATTACAAAAAAAATCGATACGAAATATTTCCGTTTTCGTCGACTTCAAAAGAAGCATTGAGTTCCTTTGATTTTTCATCTAAATATTGTTTAGCTTTTGGAATTGATATTTCACCCTTTTTCGCAAGTTGTAATAACGTAATTCTGCCAGAATTTTGCTCAAGTAATTCTAAAAAAACTAAATTCAGCTGCTTCTGCTCTGATGCAACTAATAATGCTTGTTCTTTCTGCTTTTGCTGTACTAAAGACCAACTCAAATAGCCTCCTAGAATTGTTGATGGAATCGTCAAAATAACTAAAGCCGCAACAGCATCGTTTTTACTTTGAGATGGAGTTTTAGGATTGAGAATATCGAGAATTGCTAAAGTCGAAAATGGAATACCAAATAATAAAAAACATACTGCTAAAATCTGCTTAATTAATTTCATATACTTTTATAATTACTAATAAGTAGTGAATTTCTAATAATAGTCTTATTATATACGGCTTTCAATCCAGTAGTGAGAGAGCGATCGCCGCTAAAATCTCATGTAAGACAAAACAAGATAGAATCTAAAATCTCAAATCCAAAATTTAAAATTTGCAGATGGAACGTCTCATTAAAAGCGGTGTGGGTTGGCGTATTGGTTGGAACCCTAATGCACTGGAATTTAAAGGGTTAGTTGGTACAGATGATTGGGCTATTGAGTTAACAGAAGCTGAATTAAATGAATTTTGCCGTTTGTTAGCACAGTTAGCAGAAACCATGAAACAACTCACCGCAGAATTAATGGATGAAGAAAAGATTGCTTGTGAGGCCGAAAGCAATTTATTATGGATGGAAGTAGAAGGTTATCCCCATGAATACAGTCTGCGCTTCATCCTCAATACCGGACGCTGTGCAGAAGGTAAATGGAATGCTTCTGCTATACCTGGTCTGTTGCAAGCTGCTGGGATGTTAAAAGTTTTTTAAACTTAACCCTTGATTCTTCGGAAGCGTTGCGATATAATGATAATTCTGACCGGGGCGTAGCGCAGCTTGGTAGCGCGCCACTTTGGGGTAGTGGAGGTCGTGGGTTCGAATCCCGCCGCTCCGATTGATAAAATCCCTAGCCTGCTAATCTTGATGTAAGATTAGCAGGTTTTTTCACAGAATTGAGGATCATATTGTGTCCTGAAGGCGACAAAGGCGCAAGCTGATGAATGTAGCTTTTTGACAATCTTGCTGAAAGTCGAAATTAATCGCAGATAAACGCGGATAGATTTCTGTGATTGCACCAAATTTTGCTGTGTCAATCCACTACGAGACTAAAAAGACTGCAACAATATCGATTTAATTATACAACTGCGTCAGCGAAATGTTGTGATGCGGTAATTTTTGGGCATCATAATGCCAAGTTTCAGCAATTTAGGAGTTGCTCAAGTATTTGTTTTGTAACTTTTTTTTGTATTAAATTGCAGCCATTACAAATGAGCAATATATTTAAACATTACGTTTTTGGATTTCGGGATAGTTTTCACAAGGGCTGGATTGGGAATTACCAATATATTCAATGGCAATTAGTTTTAATATTGAGCTTTTGGAATTTATATGGAGGAAATTCTCAAGCGGCTCAAGTGCATCAAAATTGGAGTTCATTACCAATATTATTAAGCAACACAAAATCAATTGATTTTGTGCTTTTCCAGGAGCAAGAAATCCAGGAAATTAAACTTATTGAACAATTAAATCAAGCACCAATTTTGATTGCTGCACCAGAAAATTTTAATCCTGGGTTGCGAGTACCACCACAATTACCCAAACCACCAGTTATAAAACCACCAGAAAAACCTAGTCCACCTCCAGCATCAAAGCCGAGGAACCCAATTAAGCCTTTAATTTTAGAAGGTATTCAAACTAATTTTCGCAATGATACAGATAACTTCGGTCAACATAATTTGTTTATCGAACCGACTTTGCAGTGGCGATCGCCTAATGGGAATAAAATATTTTTGACTACTGGATTTGATTTGTTTGAACAACGGAGTGTAGAATCAGTTACCAATATTCCTGTAAAACTTGGCTGGCAAGGAAAAATCGGCGAAGCAACTTTACACACCACAGCCGGAGTTGATTTTTTTGACCGCTTACCCACTGCAATAAATTTCAATGCCAAAGTTGAACTCCCAATTGTGCCGCCTCAAGTTTCTTCTTCTGGAAAATTACTGTCAGGTGTCATAATATCAGCCAATGTAGACCACAGTCCTTATAAATTTAATGCTCAAACTTTAGAAAATCAAATTACGGCTTGGCGGTTTGGCCCTGATTTATATTGGCAAATTGATAGATACACAAGTTTGTTTTCTTCTTTACGCTTGGGTAACTACAGTGATGGAAATTTTGAAATTCAATCATTTAGCAGATTAGAACGCAAGTTTGGACAATTTTCGGTAGCGGCTAACTTGTTCAACTGGAGTTACAGCAGCAACGCAGAAAGCACAAGCGGCTATTTTTCTCCACCAGATTTTTTGGTATACAACGCTGAAGTAGCGTGGGAAGACAATATTGCTGATTTTTTGCGTTGTCGGCTGTTTGCAACTTTAGGACAGCAACGGCTGAATGGTGAATTTGATAATGCTTCTGGTTACGGTAGTCGCTGTACAGTCAAGTTTTCACCCGCCCTAGAAGCTGATTTGAACTATAGCTTTAGTAATGTTCGCAATCAAAACAGGGGGGGAAGCGACTATGGTAGTAACTCTCTCACAGGACAATTACGTATCAAATTTTAATAACTAACTGTTAGTCACAACAAATGTTACTTATGTCACCAAGCTGGGAAAAATAAGCTTGTTATCAAGATAACTAAAACAATGACTTACATCATAAGGCTTTTACTAACATGAGTTCTGATTTTCAACCACCACCTAAAGGCTTGTCCATACTCAGTTCTGTGGGCGGGGTGGTGACAGCGGTAATTGCGATCGCAGGGTTAAATTTTTGGTCTGGTCGTCTTTCCCAAAATACACAAACACCAGAAGTATCAGCCTCTCAAACTGCTACTCCCACAGATCAGATAGACACACAAGCACAAAAAATCGCCAAACTTGATGCTAACTCTGTCGTTTTACCAGGAACACCAATCGCCGCCAGTGAACTGTCCAGTAAAACACCTTACATTGCGCCAGGAGTAGGCAAACTCGACACAGCAGATATGGAGGCGGCGCGTTTAGCTTGGTCATATTTTCAAAAAAACTGGAACGAGAAAACAGGCTTAGTTAATTCTGTTGATGGTTTTGCATCTGTAACTATTTGGGATCAAGCAGCTGCGATCGCAGCTTTGGTTAGCGCCAAAGAACTCAATATTATTACTAACGCAGAATTTGAAACGAAGATGACCAAAATGTTGCAGACTTTAGCATCTTTACCTTTATATAAAGGTGAACTGCCGAACAAAGTCTACAACGCTCAAACTCTCATACCTGTTAATTACGGTCAACTAGATAAACGGGAAGAAATTGGTTGGTCAGCGATTGATTTGGGAAGAATGGCAAT
This sequence comes from Nostoc piscinale CENA21, assembly GCF_001298445.1. NCBI lineage: Bacteria > Bacillati > Cyanobacteriota > Cyanophyceae > Nostocales > Nostocaceae > Nostoc > Nostoc piscinale. The sequence goes on from NZ_CP012036.1 coordinate 3,230,053, forward strand.
TTGGCTGAAGATTGTGGAAGCCAAGTATCCCAAAATGCGATCACCTGTGCAAGCTGTTTGGCAACATTGGCAAGTCAAGCGCCTCACCAAAAATGGTCAAATGTATGGTACTGCTGTTGTTGAAACTAAAGAGCAGTATAACCAAGAAGGTCGCTTGGGCTATGAAAATTATGCTGCTTATGGTTTGAAACTCTGGGGTTTAGATGTCAAGCAAGCCTTAGATTATCAATCGAATACTGCTTTTGTGAATCTTTACGGTCAAGGCATTCCTTATGACCGTCGGGATGCGAAAAACTCTGGCGGAAATAACTACGTCCTCAGCGAACCCTACATTCTAGACGGTATAGAAACCGGATTCCAAGCACTGCCAAAAGCTTATGCCGAAAGAATATTAGCTGCTCAAGAAGCGCGTTATCAAGCCACACAAGAATTAACCGCCTTAACAGAAGATAACTTAGATCGTCCACCGTATTTTGTTTACAACAGCTTGTTTGTCAACGGTCAACCTTGGGCGACAATTACCGATACTCAAGCACAACATAATAATTTACGTTTTCTCAGTGCTAAAGCTGCGATCGGCTGGTACGTACTTTATCAAACTGATTACACCCGTTCTCTCACTGATACCGTCTTCTCTCAACTCAAGTCCGAAAAAGGTTGGTACAACGGCTTATACGAATCTCTGCGTCAACCAAATAAATCTCTGACTGCTAACAATAATGGGGTGATTTTAGAAAGTTTTCTTTATAAACAAGTTGGTCAACCTCTGATTATTTGGGCAGGAGTCAAGTAAGCAGGTCAGCGTAAATAATTATTGTGGGAATAAGGCAGGGGGCGGGGAGCAGGGAGTAGGGAGAGAAAGAGTTTCATCCTTATTTACTTTTCTGCACATAGCTTGGTTTTATTACACCGACTTACTTAAACAATTGCTAATTATTAATACTTGGAATTCGTGCCATTACAAATTTTTTAAAATCTTATGCGTCAGTACTTTTCACAAAAATTGTGGAGATGGATTGCATTGTTCCTAATTGGAACATTCCTGCAATTTTTGGTTTACATCCCCACACCAGTTTTATCGCAAAATGCTAATAGCTGTGGCAATATTACTGCGCCGCTGACAGCCGAAGAACAAACTTATGCCCGTTCGGCTTGGCAGTATTTTGTCAAAAACTATCAACCAGCAACAGGATTTACCAATTCTGTGGGGGGTTATCCTTCAGGAACCCTGTGGGATATGGGGAATTATTTAATGGCCTTGAATGCAGCGCGATGGCTGAATCTAACCGACCAAGCAGATTTTGATGCTCGTCTAAATAAGTTTTTAACAGGTATAAGCAATATCAAGTTATTTGAAGATGCCTTACCCAATAAAGTCTATAACACGGCTACCGGGCAGATGGTTGATTACGGTAACAATCCCATTGAACGGGGTATTGGCTGGTCTGCTTTAGATATCGGTCGGATTTTAGCGGCGTTTGATGTGATTCGCACTTGTCATCCCCAATATAATGATTGGCTCAAAGGCATTGTAGCCAAGTGGCAAGTAGCGCGATCGCTCAAAGATGGACAACTTTATGGGGCGACTGTTCTCCCAGATAACAAAACATTATTAGTTCAAGAAGGGCGACTAGGCTACGAAGAATATGGTGCTAGAGGTTATCAACTCTGGGGTTTTTCTGCACCAAAAGCGATCGCCTTGGAACCCTATAAGATGGTTGAAATTAACGGTATACAAATACCTGTTGACACCCGCGATTTTCAAAGTACTAACGCCAATAATTACATTGTTAGTGAGTCTTATATTTTAGATGGCATTGAATTTGGCTTACAAGGTGAATTAGCCGATTTTGCGGCTAGAGTTCTCGAAGTGCAGAAGCGACGTTATGAAGCGACAGGTCAATTAACAGCCGTCACTGAAGATAACATCGACCAAGCACCTTATTTTCTCTACAACACTGTTTACGCTAACGGGCAGAGTTGGGCAACAATTACCGATACAAACCAACCTTATCCCCAGTTTCGCAGCCTGAGTACCAAAGCGGCTTTTGGTTGGCGTTATCTCTACCCAGATAATGCTTACGCCCAAAAGCTGTTTGATGCAGTCAAGGATCTGCGTAGCCCTGATGACAGTGGTTATTATGCGGGTATTTATGAGGAAACGAAACAGCCAAATAAAGCCTTAACTGGGAATACCAACGGGCTAATTTTAGAGATTTTGTACTACAAAGCCAGAGGGAATCGTTCTTTAATTACTAGTTCTGTAAATACACCAGCCAAAGCGCACAGTAACAATACTTCTGCGGTAACTCCCACACCCATAAATCCTCCACAAACATCTGGGAATAATCCTAATGTTGGGGAGGTGAAAGTCACACCCAATCCCCCAGCCAAGAATCCCCAAGTTGAGGAGGTGGCGATTACACCCATTCCCCCAGTTGATAGCCCAAATTCATCATCTCAGTTGAAATTAACTCGACCTTTGACAGTGGTGGAACGGCGTTATGCAGAAGCGGCATGGAGATATTTTCAAGCTAATTATCATGCCAAGAATGGCTTAGTTGACGATCGCAGCGACTTTAAAGGTGCAACACTGTGGGGATTAGGCGATTATCTCGCCGCACTGCACGCCGCGCGATCGCTGGATGTAATTTCTGCTAAAGAATTTGACCAGCGCACCCGCCATTTATTAGCAGCGTTAGGAAAATTACAGTTATTTGCTGGTGAATTACCGAATCGGGGTTATGATACGCGATCGCTCCAACCAATAGACTACGGCGGCAACCCAGTCACAGAGGGCAATGGTTGGTCAGCTTTGGATATTGGCAGACTGTTAGCTGGGTTGTATAACTTAAAAAGCTACCATCCAGAATATACCAAAGCTGTTGATCAAATTGTCTTGGATTGGTCATACCTGCGGGTAGTCCGGGATGGGGCGCTTTCCAGTGCGACAGTGATTAAAAATCCCCAAGGGCGATATCTGACTCGCGTCAACCTGGATACTCGTTTGGGTTATGAAGAATATGCAGCGCGGGCTTTTCAATTGTGGGGATTTGATGTCCCAGGTTCGGCTGTAAGTGGGAAATATCAAACAACTGTAGTAGAAGGAGTGAAAATACCGACTGAGCGCCAACGTCCAGATACTAACTCCAAAGTCAATCAGTATACCGTCAGCAATCCTTTTATTCTTTATGGATTAGAGTTTGGTTTAGATCCGAAAATGCGATCGCTCTTTGAACCAATTTTCCAAGCCCAAGTCGAACGTTACCGTCGCACCGGGACTCTGACAACCGCCTCGACAACCCTAATTGACCGCAAGCCTTACACAGTCCACAGCGCCATTACCGCCCAGGGTAAACCTTGGGAAGCTGTCAGCGATGATGGCCAAATTGTATCCCAAGGACGAATGGTTAGTACTGCTGTGGCTTTTGGATATGCTGCTTTGTTACCAGACAATCAATACAGCCAAAAATTACTGCAAGGTACAACTGACTTATATAACCCACTCACAGGTTTTTACGAAGGCTTTTATGAATCCACAGGTAAAACAGCAGTTGGCTTCACCAGCAGCACCAACAGTATGATTTTGCAATCTTTGTTGTATACACTCACCAACCACAAACCCTTAATTTGTACCCGTACTTCCTTAAATTCTCCCTGGTGGAAAGCGATCGCCCAAGGAGATTCCGGCCGTGGCCTTCCTATAATTCCTCAGCCAAAAATTAAATTTATTTCTGATAGGGATGGCAATTATTGGGCATCTCTTCAAGAACATGAAAGCAAGGCAAAATAATTGAATCAAATCATTGGGAATTGTAGATTTCAGATAAATTCCACGGATAAATCTGGAGGCTGACTGCATACTTTAAATCGATTTTTTGATTACTGGTATTCCCATGACTTCTACATCTTTTGACAATTCGGCTAATTTTTCTGGTAACAGTCGCTCAACACTCAAAAAACGCACATTATTATTTCGCTATTTAGCCGAAATTAATTTAATCTTCGGTTTTTGGTATTTACAATGGCGCATCACTCATTCAATTAACTTTGATGCTTTGTGGTTGTCAATTCCCTTATTATTAGCTGAAATTTATAGTTATTTTGGTGGTGTGTTGTTTGTCATTGGTTTGTGGCGGCCTTTAGTGCGGCAGGTTAAATCTCTTGATCAGATGATTCCGCCTTTAGAACAATCTGAATGGCCGACAGTAGATGTATTTATTACTTGCTACAATGAGCCACCAGAAATTGTTGAGCAAACTGCAACAGCGGCTTTGGCAATTGATTATCCTGCGAATAAATTGCATGTTTACGTATTAGATGATGGTAACTCACCAGCTATGCGAACCATGACCGAAAGGTTATGTATTCAAGATTTGCAATCACCATTACTACAACAAGAAGCAAACCGCATTGATGCTGAACGCTCTCGCTTAGTAGAACGTCTGCAAAAATTAGAGAATCTTAAATTCAATATTCAAGCAGCTGAAGATTGGTTACAAGAATTATCGTCAATTCAAACTAAAGAGACAACATCAGCAGCAGAATTAGTCGAAAGTCTACAACAATTTATTTTGTGGTTGCCGCCAGAACATCAAAGTATAACTGCAAGACTAACAACTGAAAAACGAGCTTTAGAAAAGGCAATTCACCACAAAGAATTGGAATTAGTGCAACTAGCAAGATTTCATTATATCGCACGCCCTAAACCTGTAGGTGTGCCTCACCATGCGAAAGCTGGTAATCTTAATTATGCGATTTTTTCTGGAGAAACTGCGGGAGAATTTATTCTCACTTTAGATGCTGATCATATTCCCAAACCACAATTTCTCAAACGAGTTTTACCATATTTTTATACATATAATCTTTTCACTGGCAAGTACGAACAAAACCGTATTGCCTTTGTGCAAACACCACAAGATTTTTATAATATTCCATCTGGTGATCCTTTTGGACATAAAGCCAATTTATTTTATGGGCCACTACAACAGGGAAAAGATGGAATGAATGCGGCATTTTACACAGGGACAAATGCTATTCTCCGCCGGGAAGCACTCATTAATGTAGGGCTGCAATATTTTGCTGATGAGTTTAGCAAAGATGAAACAAAATTAGATGAATTTCAATTAGTCGGTGGTGTATCAAGTAATAGTATTACAGAAGATATGAATACGGCTATGCGCTTACATGGTGCTGGTTGGAAATCGATTTATCATCACGAACTTTTAGCGGAAGGTTTAGCACCAGATGATTTGAGTTCTACCTTAAAACAGCGACTACGCTGGGCGCAAGGCACTATCCAAGTTTTATCAAAAGAAAATCCCTTTGCTAAACCAGGACTAACCTTTTGGCAACGTCTGCAATACTTTAAAACAATGTATAGCTATTTTTCGGGTTTTGCTACTCTGGTGTTTATTGTTTGTCCAGTTATTTATTTCTTTACAGAAATTGCACCTGTGCAAACCTTTGGTGATGATTTTGCTATACATTTTATTCCTGCTTTTATTATCAACAGATTGACATTTTTAGCAATGTCTTGGGGGATTCCGGCTGGTGAATTGTGGCGTTCAGAACAATATGCGATCGCATTATTTCCACTACTAATTCAAGCTGTCTGGAGTGTGTTTACAGGACAAAAAATTAATTTCCAAGTTACACCAAAACAAAGACAATCCGGTATTTATCTGCGTATGGTATGGCCGCAATTACTGGTATTTTCCCTGACTATTTTAGGTATGCTGTGGAGTTTTTACCTATTTGTTATTGGGCAGAACAATTATCCTTGGACATCTCTAGTCAATAGTGCTTGGGCTATTTATAATCTACTGCTTTTATGGGGGATTATTCGTGCTGCTGTTTGGCAACCATCCCAAAAGTATTAAAAAATTTTGCAAAAACTAGCGGTTGAAATTGACTAGATAACTTGCTGTTATACAATGCAAATGCCAAAATATAAAAGTGTAAGCTTTATCATAAAAATTAGGTAATTAACTCATGAATTCTTCAATCAAAATAATTCAGCCACAAGGAATCTTAAATGGCATTACAGGTAATGAATTGCGGCGTGAAGTGAGCGATCTACTGGATAATGGTACAGATATTGTTTTGATTGATTTAAAAGAAGTTAATTTTATCGATAGCTCTGGTTTAGGGTCTTTAGTGTCAGCCGCACAAATGGTCAGAAATACTAATGCAAAACTATTTGTTTGTTCTGTGAGTGATCAAGTAAAAATGCTATTTGAATTAACGAAAATTGATCGAGTAATTCAAGTTTTTGTCGATCAAGATGATTTTAAACGCCAAGTTTTGACAACTTCTTGAAAAATCAAAAATATAAAATGCTTGAAAGCCTAGTTGGTATTGGCACAATATCTATATCCTAGGCTTTGATAGTTGATTTATAATATTTATGTTGATAGGGGATAGAGGCGCTTAGGCTATATAAATGTATCTCATTAGGGCGAAAACTATTGTAAGTAATTTTAATTACCAAAAACCTCAAATCGGGTTAACTAATTTGCCGGATATACCGGACATAATATTACAGGTGAATAGTGATTTTATGAGAATTAGAGACGTTGTATACAACGTCTCTATATACGTGGCAAGGCTAAAATAGTGCTTAAAAAATCTGCGATGTAACCGACTTTTTATCGCAATATTTCAGGCTTAAAAAACTACCACTAATTAATTCATGCTTCATGAAATTTCTAATCACGCCACAAGGCAATTCCGCCTAACAAACCTGTAACATTGGGTATGAGTTTGACATTTAAAGGTAGTTGTAAATTTACTTTCACAGCTTCACCACCGCCGATATAAAGACAATCATAATTAAATAAATGCTGCAAAGAAGCGATCGCTTTTTCTAAGCGCCTGTTCCATCTTTTCTGGCCATACTTTTGTAAAGCTGCACGTCCTAATTGTTCTTCGTAAGTCTGGCCTTTGCGAAACTGATGGTGTCCCATTTCCATGTTCGGCACAAGTTTACCATCGACAAATAAAGCCGAACCAAAGCCAGTCCCCAAGGTAATTACTAACTCTACACCTTTGCCAGCGATCGCGCCTAAGCCTTGCATATCTGCATCATTAATTACTCGTACTGGTTTATTTAAACGTTGGGATAATGCTGTGGCAAAATCAAACCCAATCCAATCAGAATGCAAGTTTACTGCTGTTTCTGTGACTCCACACCGCACTACACCAGGAAAACCAACGGAAACCCGATGAAAATTACCTTGAGAATCGGCTAAAAGTGCGATCGCATTAATTACCACATCTGGTTTAGCTGGGGATGGTGTATCTACCCGCGCCCTTTCTGTGATTGCAGTTCCGGTAATATCCAAAACCATTGCTTTGACACCGCTACCACCAATATCAACCGATAAAGTGCGGATTGAACCATTTTCATCAACCATTAAGTTTTTCCTACTTACTATTTGTTCTTTGGCTATTATGCTTTAACTAAAGACTAAAGATTAGGAAACTAATTCTTTTAGTCCTCATCTTCAATATTTAAACAGTAATTACCAAGTATCAATTAAGAATTACGAAACCTTTGCCATATTAAAACCATTAAGTTTGTCCACAATATGTTACGACTTAATTATTGTTGTAAACAGCATATAAAGCAGCAATAAGAGCTAATCAAAAAAATGTACAGCAATGCTTGATATTAAGATTCTTTTTCAATACACACTTTTCCAAATCTCCTTGATTGCCTGAATTCCTTCTTGGCTGAATCTATTTGATGAAGCTTTTGTGAAGCTTTATACATAAACTTATGTTGTTAATCTAGGATGTCAGTATTAACCGAATACTTATGAGAGAATTAAGTACATAGAATGTAAGATTCAACTTACAGTGATTCAGATTGCACAGAAATACATCAAGATAGCGACATGGCAAAGGTGGCACTGCTAATTGGAAACAGTGAATATATGTATAATTTATCGCCTCTGCCTTGTGCTACTAATGACGTTGAGGCAATGCAGAGAGTATTGCAAAACTCAGAAATAGGTGGTTTTGATCAGGTAGAACAGCTACTCAACCCTGATCTCCAAGAAATTCAAGTAAAAATCAAAACACTATTTGCTGGACGGAAAAAAAGAAGACTTGGCACTATTATTTTTTTTCTGGACATGGATTAAAGGATAGAAACGGCAAGTTTTACTTTTCTAATCGAGCTACTAACAGTGAACATATTGAGGCTACAGCTACACCAGCCAGTTTCGTGCAGTACATTATGAGTGGTTCACGCTGTAGCCAAGTTGTAATTCTTGACTGTTGTTTTAGTGGAGCTTTTGCAGATGGACTCACAGTTAAGGGTGATGAAACTGTGGATATTCAGAGTCAACTAGGTGGAAAAGGACGAGCAGTTCTCACAGCTTCAACTTCGACACAATATGCTTTAGAGCAACAGGGAGAAGACCTTTCAGTATATACTCGTTTCATAGTAGAAGGTATTGAGACTGGTGCTGCTGATATAGACAATGATGGACTGATTTCAACAGATGAATTACATAGATATGCTCAGAAAAAAAGTTCAGGAAGTTGCACCAACGATGTCACCTAAAATTTTCACTGCAGAAGAAGGATTCAGAATTTACATAGCAAAAGCACCTACTAATGATCCAAAACTTCAGTATCGGAAAGAAGTCGAAAAATATGCTAAGAGAGGAGAAATTTCTAGTACTGGGCATAGAATATTAGCAGCATTACAAGAAGCTTCAGGACTAACAATTGAACAAGCAAAGGAGATAGAAGCTGATGTTTTAAAACCTTATCAAGAATACAAAAATAAGTTAAAAAAATATGAACAAGCTTTAGTTGAGGCACTTGAACATCGATATCATTTAAAGCAAGATACTTACAATGAACTCAAATATTATCAAAAGATTCTTGGGTTGAGAGATGAAGATATTATTCTCATTGAAAAAAACTTGCTTTTGATGCTGCCTGGATTAAACAGGTTTGTTAAGCTGTCGAGAAAAGCTTCTTTACAGTGCTTAAGCATAACATGTTTACTAATTGGTTTAGGTATAGTAGCAGCTAACGCAATTTCTTTCTACAAGAAAATGGCTATAAAACCAATTACAACATTAATAAAAGAGAAAAAATATGAAGAATGTATTACAAAGATAAATCAAGATTTCTTACTGCGTTCAACAGAATTTCAAACTGCTCAACAGTGTTATAACGGTTTAATTGCACAGGCTAAAGAAATTTTTCAAGTCAATAATGACTTTGAGCAAGCAATGCGCCTTTTAGATTTAGTTCCTCAAGGTGTTCTTTTTCAGGAAGTTACAGAAGCCCGTGAATCAATCGTTGATTTAAAACATTATAGAGATGCTAAAGAAGCAGAAAGTAGATGTGATTGGATTGAGATGAAAGCAAATTTAGAAAAAATTAAGCATCGTTCTCAAGAAATGGAAAATTCTCTGGCAGAATTAATAAGAAAAATTAATACGGGTGAGGCGTTAATTCAAATGAATCAATGTCCTAGTAGGGCAATTATTACAAATTAAGGTAGAGTATTTATATAAACATAATTTATAAATAAAAATATAAAAAAATGAAAAAAGCAATAAAATTAACTTCTTTAATATCATTATTTTTGCTATTCACCCTTTTAAAAAGTGAAAAAATTATTGGATTAGATAAAAAAAAATAAAATAAAGTTTGTTTGTGATGAAACATTACTAGCAACACAGGCAAAATGGTTAAATAATAATAGAATAGATAATATTATTTTTTGGAGAGACCAAAATTGGATTAGTAAAGACTACACAACTCTTAAGCAGAAGTGTATTGATGTATCAGCAGCTTTTCAAAAAGCTTATCAGGAAGATAAATTAAAACGCATTATTCCAGCTTATTATAATGGTAGAAATATTATCTGTGCCTCACAAAATGGTAAGCAATGTGATTACCCGTTATATTCTCTTCTTCCTGGAGATAATACAGCAGTTGAAGTAGCACAACAATTATTTAAACGTATATTTTATGGTAATACACCGCCATTGAGACATAGTGATTTTTCTCTCGATATTGAAAGATTCCTGTTTGGAAATCAAATAGTGAGGAAAAATCAAATATCATGCCCTATAAAGAAAACTTCTACTTCTGAACAATCAGATATAGGTAAATCAAGTATTACAGAAAGTACTATATATAAGAATGCAAGACAGTTTACTATCAAAATTGATGCTTTAGAATCACAAGGTTCAGGTGTAATATTCGCACGTCAAGGAAATAGTTACTGCGTTCTTACTGCCAAGCATAATATTTTCACAAGTATTCAGCTTAATAGAAGCATTAGGATTATAACTCCTGACGGTATACAATACGAAGCTCAAAACCCTAGAGTAGCGTCTAATAATATTGACCTAGCTATTTTAGAGTTTGTAAGTAATAAAAAACCAGGATATGAAATTGCCACTATAGGGAATGCAAAACAGACATCTTTATTACCAAAACAGACAGTTTACATTGCAGGTTTTCCGGTGAGTCAGCTTCGTGAAAGTACAGAAGCTTTTATTTCAGAAGGAAAATTTGATGCTGCTTCTGAAAAAAGTTTTGATATTACATATACTCCTAGTGATTCTGAAGCTGCTGCAACTTTTGGGATGAGTGGAGGCGCTATTCTTGATTCTCAAGGAACTTTAATAGGAATTCATGGTGCAGGTGAATCAATTAGTTCTAAAACAACTATTTTTAGTGGTATAGCAATTAATTCTGATACTCTCTCAAAAATGGCATCTTCTCTTGGACTTAATTTACAGGCTCCAAAGGTTGCAATATCTCCAGATATTCTTTTACCTCCAAGAAATATTAAAAAACCGTCAAACCCAAGTAGCCCACCAATAACTTATCCGCCCTTAACTCCACAACCTACCGTCAATCCTTCACCCTCTACTCCTATTTCTCAACCTGCAAGTATTACATCGCTTGTAATCCAAAAAAAAATGCCCTGGTTGTAATCTGGCAGGACAAGATTTTGGAGGCTTGAAACTACCGGGTGTAAATTTGTACAGAGCAAATCTGCAAGGTGTAAATTTCAGTTTTGCTGACCTGTCAGATGTGAACTTATCAGAAGCAAACTTACAAAAAGCAAATCTTGGATATGCAGATTTGAATAACGCTAATTTATTGGGAGCGAATTTACAAAATGCGAATCTGAGAGGTACAAGATTAAACAATGCTAATTTACGTGGAATAAACTTAGAAAACTTAGATATTTCAAGTTCGAGATTAAACAAAGCTGATTTAAGTGGCACGAACTTACGAAATGCTAATCTTTCTTTTGCAGAACTAGACAATGCTGATTTACGTGGAGCCGACTTACGCAACGCAAATCTTAATTATGCCAGTTTGCGGAATATAAAAACAGATGAGAAAACTAATTTTGAAGGTGCAAAAATTAAAAATACGTCTTGGTAAGAAATTTACACTCAGCATCATTAAAAGCTGGAACTTCTAATATCCAATATCCAGTAACCATTAATATAAAAATGACGCGATCGCAGTGATATGCACAGCTTTATTCCCCCAGAACGCTTTTTTCCTTACCTGACTTGGACTGAAATCCAAGATATGCCACATAAAGAAAATGTGGTAATTATTCAACCAGTCGGCGCAATTGAACAACATGGCCCCCATCTACCATTGATTGTAGATGCGGCGATTGGTGTTGGTGTTTTGGGGAAAGCCTTGACGAAGCTAGATGCAAACATTCCCGCTTATGCCTTGCCGACTCTGTATTATGGAAAATCTAACGAACACTGGCACTTTCCTGGCACAATTACCCTCAGTTCCGAAACCCTGACAGCCACAATTATGGAAGTGGGAGAAAGTCTTTACCGGGCTGGGTTTAGAAAATTGGTGTTGATGAACTCCCACGGCGGACAACCCCAAATTATGCAAATGGCGGCGCGAGATTTACACGTTCAGTATGATGACTTTTTAGTATTTCCGTTGTTTACTTGGCGTGCGCCCAATATCACCAAAGAATTGCTCACACCCAAAGAAGCTAAACTTGGTATGCACGCCGGAGATGCGGAAACTAGCATTATGTTGGCAATATTACCAGAACAAGTCAAACTCGAAAAAGCTGTGGCTGAATACCCACCAGAACAGCCAGACAGTACTTTAATTAGTTGGGAAGGTCAATTACCAGTATCTTGGACAACAAAGGATATCAGTAAAAGTGGTGTGATTGGTGATCCAACAACTGCAACTAAAGAAAAAGGCGATCGCATCTTAGAATCTGTATCTGACGGTTGGGTGCAAGTCATCAAAGATATTTATGCTTTTAGGCTACCAGAAAGCCTGAGCTAGATTTGCTAGTCTAGAAATAGTAACTCCAAGTTAAAAAATATATTAATAGTCAAGACTATGGCAGGATTTGCAAGTAATAGCCATCATTCTTATAGTCAAGAAGATGTACAACGTATTCTTCAGTTAGCGATCGCTCGTCAAGCTGATAACCAAGAAAAAGAGTTTTCTTACGAATTACTAGTAGAAATTGCGGGTGAGTTAGACATATCACCAGAGTCTTTACAATTGGCAGAACAAGACTGGCGATCGCAACAAAGTGAAATTCAACAGCGCCAAGCTTTCGATGCTTACCGTCTCGCAAAATTTAAAAAAACGTTTAGGAAACTTTGCCATTGTCAATAGTTTTTTAATATTAGCTAATTATTTGATTATTTTGCCGAATATTCATTGGTCACTGGGTATTTTGCTATTTTGGGGTTTAACAGTTGGGCTAGATTTTTGGAATAACTTTTACGCCAAAGGTGAAGCCTATGAAATTGCTTTTCAGAAATGGTATCGCCAGCATCAGCTAAAACAAAATTTCAATACAGTCATGAAGACTGCCAATACACTGGTAAATAAATGGCTGAAGTCATTGCAGACTTAAAACATAGTTAAAATACACAACCTGCCCTCTCAAGCCAAATCTGGAAACAGACTGGAGACTTTTTATGACCGTAGCAGCAATAGCCAAACCAGCAAAAGAATCACCTCTGTTGTTTGAGGGAGTCACCTGGAGAGAATTTAAAGCAGTTGAGCAGTTATTAGACCGTCCAGGATATCGACTGTCTTTTTTAGATGGAGTTTTGGAGATTCGCAGAATGCCAGGAGAACCACACGAAACTGTTAAAAAGAGAATTGCTGGATTGTTAGAACTATACCTACTCATGGCAGGATTTGACTTTACTCCCACTGGTTCGATGACTTTAGAAAATGAAGCAGGTGGAGTAAAGCGAGAAGCAGATGAATCTTATAAACTCGCTTATGGTCGAGTACGTCCTGATTTAGTCATTGAAGTAGTGTTTACGAGTGGCGGTATCAACAAATTGGAAGCATACAAGCGGCTGTTAATTCCTGAAGTGTGGTTTTGGGAAGATGGAGCTTTGGAAGTGTATCACCTGCGGCAAAACAGCGACACACTCGACTATGAAAGAATATCTACTAGTGAAGAAGTCAAAGGCATCGATTTGGATTTGTTGCTACGCTGCATTACTATGGTGAACCACGTTGATGCCATCAAAACTTTTCAACAGGCTTTGGCAAAGTAACGGACTTTTGCTATACAGCAGTCGAAGGATAGGTGAGGACATTTCAAAAGTATGAATGTCAGGTGTAGTAAAACTTTTAACTCCTACTTTCTGCCTTCCGCCTCCTGCCTCCTGCTATAAATACACACAGCGAAGCAAAGGTTGATGAATCCTGTTACAACGCTGCTGTGTCTCTACGTGTTAGTTTACCGATATAGCCAGACGCGCAATAAAGACAGCAATTGTTCAATATCTACGGGTTTGGTGATGTAATCGGATGCGCCGGACTCGATGCACTTTTCGCGATCGCCTTGCATGGCTTTGGCGGTGAGGGCAATAATTGGTAAGGTGATGAATCGGTTATTTTGGCGAATTAAGCGGGTGGTTTCGTAACCATCCATTTCCGGCATCATCACATCCATTAATACCACATCAATATCTGGTGTAGTTTCTAACATGGTGATGCCATCTCTGCCGTTTTCTGCATACATCACCTGCATGTGATAGCGTTCTAGCATACTGGTTAAGGCAAAGATATTACGGACATCATCATCAATAATTAATACTTTCTTGTTCGCCAGGATGTAGTCACTGGCGTGCAGTTCTTCAAGGATTTGGCGTTTGGGTTCTGGTAAATTTGCTTGGACTCGGTGTAAAAATAATGTAGTTTCATCAAGGAGGCGTTCAGGCGATCGCACGTCTTTGACAATGATGGTTTCGGTGATGCGCCGCAGTTCGACTTCTTGGGCTTTGGTTAATTCAATCCCAGTGTAAATAATGATGGGTAATGATTCACCATTGGGCTGCTGTTTGATTTGTTGAAGCAGTTCAAACCCATTCATATCGGGTAGCCCTAAATCAAGAACCAGACAATCAAAGGGTTGGGCATTTATCGCCTCTAAAGCGGCTGCACCAGTGGCGACGGCGGTAGTTGCGACATCGCTATTACCAATTAACTCAACAATGCTATGGCGTTGGGTGTCGTCATCTTCCACTACCAGCAAACTCTTCACCCGCCGTTCGACAAAACCTTTGATTTTATTTAAAGCATCAAAAATACTTTCGCTGCTGGCTGGTTTTTGCAGATATGCTAACGCCCCTAATTGCAAACTCCGGCGTTTACCTTCTTCGACGGTCATGATATGAACAGGAATGTGACGGGTATTTGCGTCATGCTTTAACCTGTCTAAAACCGTCCAACCATCCATATCAGGTAAGCGGATATCGAGTAAAATTCCGGCGGGTTGAAATTGTTGCGCCAGTGCTAAACCATTACTACCACTTTGGGCGGCAATGACTTTAAAACCTTGCTGCTGTGCCATATCCAAGAGGATGCGGGCAAAATGAATGTCATCTTCGACGATTAATAGTACGCGATCGCTATTTTGGATATCAATGCGATCGTCTTCTAGGAGTGCTAAGTGCTGAGTGGGGAGTGCTGAGTGCTGAGTCACCGAAGTTTGCTCAATGGGAGGAACCCCCGCACGCAACTTTTCACTGAGTGCTGAGTTGGGAGTAGGGAGTGAGGGAGTGGGAACTAGTTGAGATGTGGGTTCAGGCAAAATGAAGGTGGAGTCAGAATCAAATTGGGGTAAGTAGAAGGTAAATGTACTACCTTGGCTGACGTTACTTACCAAGGTAATTTCGCCACCAAACAAACGGGCAATTTCCCGACTGATGGATAAACCTAAACCTGTACCACCGTATTTGCGGCTGGTAGTACCGTCGGCTTGTTGGAAGGCTTCAAAAATCACTTTTTGTTTTTCTGGGGCGATACCAATTCCTGTATCGATCACCGAAAAGGCGACTACCATTGGGGCGCGGTTTAAGGTTTCTTGATTAATACTCCATCCTTGCTGGGCGACTTCAATGCGTAAGCGTACCTCTCCCCGTTCGGTAAATTTAAAGGCGTTGGAAAGCAGATTTTTCAGGACTTGTTGTAAGCGTTTCGGGTCAGTGTAAATGGCTTTGGGTAAATCAGCACCGATTTCAATAGTGAAACTGAGTCCTTTATCTTGGGCGATTTGGCGAAATGTGCGTTCTGTTTGATCTCGCAAATCGGTGACTAACATCTGCGACATATCAATCGACATGGTTCCCGACTCAATTTTTGCCAAATCCAAAATGTCATTAATCAACGCCAACAAGTCATTCCCTGCCGAGTAAATTGTGCGGCTGTATTCGACTTGTTTGGTGCTGAGGTTGCCATCAATGTTATCGGTTAACAACTTCGCTAAAATTAACAAACTATTTAACGGTGTCCGCAGTTCATGGGACATATTCGCCAGAAATTCAGATTTGTATTTGGATGACAGCGCCAATTGTTCGGCTTTTTCTTCCAAAGAAAGTCTCGCTTGTTCAATTTCCAGGTTTTTGCGTTCAACTTCTTTCTTTTGCAGCGCCAGTAATTCGGCTTTTTCTTCGAGTTCGGCGTTGGTTTGTTGTAATTCTTCTTGTTGTTTCTTGAGTAAATCTTCCGAAGTTTTGAGAGACTGGGCTTGTTGTTCGAGGCGTTTGTTGGTTTCTTTGAGTTCGTTTTGTTGAGTTTGCAGTTCTTCCGCCAAAGATTGGGATTGTTTGAGTAATTCTTCGGTACGCATGGAAGCGGCGATCGTATTGAGAACGATCGCAATACTTTCGGTGAGTTGGTCGAAGAATGTTAAATGAATTTCACTAAAGCGGCGGAAGGAGGCTAACTCAATGACGGCTGTAACTTGTCCTTCAAACAACACAGGTAAAACCACAGCGTTGAGTGGGGCTGCTTCACCCAAACCCGAACTAATCTTGACATAATTACTCGGTACTTCAGTTAACAAAATTCGCTCTTTTTCTAAAGCGCATTGTCCGACTAAACCTTCACCCAAGTGAAAACGATTGGCTAGATGTTTGCGTTCGCGGTAGGCGTAACTGCTGAGTAATTTCAGATATACCTGTTGTTGTTCACCAGCATCCATTAAGTAAAATACGCCATGTTGTGCGCCTACCAGGGGTGCAAGTTCTGAGAGAATGAGCTTGGATACTGTTTCTAAGTCGCGCTGACCTTGCAACATCCGGGTGAATTTGGCAAGGTTGGTCTTTAACCAGTCTTGTTCGGTGTTCTTTTGGGTAGTCTCGCGCAAATTGGCAATCATCTGGTTGATGTTGTCTTTTAAGATTGCCACTTCCCCTAGTGCTTCCACGGAAATTGACCGAGTTAAATCGCCTTTTGTTACCGCTGTCGCAACTTCTGCAATCGCCCGTAGCTGAGTTGTCAGAGTTGCAGCTAGTTCATTTACGTTATCTGTTAAGTCTTTCCAGGTTCCCGCCGCCCCTGGTACCCTCGCTTGACCGCCCAGTTTGCCCTCAATTCCCACTTCCCGCGCTACGGTTGTGACCTGATTGGCAAAGGTCGCTAGGGTATCAATCATTTCATTGATGGTTTCTGCTAAGGTTTCAATTTCACCCTTCGCATCTAACATCAATTTCCGCTTCAAATCCCCATTCGCCACGGCGGTGACAACTCGCGCAATTCCTCGCACTTGGGCGGTTAAGTTACCCGCCATCGAATTCACATTATCGGTGAGGTCTTTCCATGTCCCCGCCACACCTTGTACCACAGCTTGACCGCCTAATTTTCCTTCTGTACCCACCTCTCGCGCTACCCGCGTTACCTCACTGGCGAAGGAACTCAATTGATCCACCATTGTATTAATCGTGTTCTTCAAGTCGAGAATTTCACCCTTCACATCCACCGTGATTTTCTTCGACAAGTCACCATTCGCCACCGCCTTGGTTACTTCCGCGATGTTCCTTACCTGGGCGGTTAAGTTACCCGCCATTGAGTTGACGTTGTCGGTGAGGTCTTTCCACGTCCCACCAACGCCACGGACGTAAGCTTGAACACCAAGTTTACCTTCCGTTCCCACCTCTCGCGCCACCCGTGTTACTTCCGATGCGAAGGAATTAAGTTGATCCACCATTGTATTGATGGTGTTTTTCAACTCCAGAATTTCACCCTTCACATCAACGGTGATTTTCTTGGATAAGTCCCCATTCGCCACCGCCGTCGTCACTTCCGCGATGTTTCTTACCTGGGCTGTCAAACTTCCCGCCATGAAGTTTACCGAGTCGGTGAGGTCTTTCCAGGTTCCCGCCACACCTTTGACTTCGGCTTGAACACCGAGTTTTCCTTCCGTTCCCACCTCTCGCGCTACTCTCGTTACTTCCGACGCAAAGGAATTAAGTTGATCCACCATTGTATTGACGGTGTTTTTCAACTCCAGAATTTCACCTTTGACATCCACAGAGATTTTCTTGGATAAGTCGCCATTCGCCACGGCTGTTGTGACTGCTGCGATGTTGCGTACCTGGGCTGTCAAACTTCCCGCCATGAAATTCACGCTGTCGGTGAGGTCTTTCCAGGTTCCCGCCACACCTTTAACATCGGCTTGGACACCTAACTTACCCTCACTTCCTACTTCTCGCGCCACTCTGGTTACTTCCGATGCGAAGGAGTTGAGTTGATCCACCATGATATTGATGGTGTTTTTCAACTCCAGAATTTCACCTTTAACTTGGACAGTGATTTTTTTCGATAAGTCCCCATTAGCGATCGCAGTGGCAACTTCCGCTATACTACGTACTTGGTCGGTGAGGTTCCCCGCCATCATATTCACCGCACCTGTCAAGTCTTTCCATGTCCCCGCCACACCGCGTACTTCGGCTTGGACACCCAGTTTTCCTTCTGTTCCCACCTCTCGCGCTACTCTAGTTACTTCTGATGCAAAGGAACTGAGTTGATCCACCATTGTATTAATCGTGTTTTTCAACTCCAGAATTTCACCCTTCACATCCACTGTGATTTTCTTGGACAAGTCCCCATTCGCCACCGCCGTTGTGACATCGGCGATATTTCGCACCTGGGCTGTCAAACTTCCCGCCATGAAATTCACCGAGTCGGTGAGGTCTTTCCACGTCCCCGCCACACCTTTGACTTCCGCTTGAACACCTAATTTACCTTCACTTCCTACCTCTCGCGCCACCCTGGTGACTTCCGATGCAAAGGAATTGAGTTGATCCACCATTGTATTAATCGTGTTTTTCAACTCCAGAATTTCACCCTTCACATCCACTGTGATTTTCTTGGACAAGTCCCCATTCGCCACCGCCGTTGTCACTTCCGCGATGTTTCTTACCTGGGCTGTCAAACTTCCCGCCATGAAGTTTACGGAGTCAGTCAAATCTTTCCATGTCCCTGCTACACCGCGCACATCTGCTTGGACACCGAGTTTACCTTCACTTCCTACCTCACGCGCCACCCTTGTTACTTCTGATGCAAAGGAACTGAGTTGATCCACCATGATATTGATCGTGTTTTTCAACTCCAGAATTTCGCCCTTAACATCTACAGTAATTTTCTTCGATAAGTCCCCATTAGCGATCGCTGTTGCAACTTCCGCAATGTTTCTTACCTGTCCCGTCAAATTCCCCGCCATCAAATTCACGTTATCGGTGAGGTCTTTCCAGGTTCCCGCCACACCCCGCACTTCTGCTTGGACACCGAGTTTCCCTTCTGTTCCCACTTCCCGCGCTACTCTTGTAACTTCCGACGCGAAGGAATTGAGTTGATCCACCATTGTATTAATCGTATTCTTCAACTCCAGAATTTCACCCTTTACATCCACTGTGATTTTCTTCGACAAGTCCCCATTCGCCACCGCCGTTGTCACTTCTGCGATGTTTCTTACTTGGGCTGTCAAACTTCCCGCCATGAAATTCACAGAGTCGGTCAAATCCTTCCAGGTACCCGCCACACCTTTAACATCGGCTTGGACACCTAATTTACCTTCACTTCCTACCTCACGCGCTACTCTAGTTACTTCTGACACGAATGAACTGAGTTGATCCACCATGATGTTGATGGTATTTTTCAGTTCGAGAATTTCACCTTTAACATCTACAGTGATTTTCTTTGATAAATCACCATTAGCGATCGCTGTTGCAACTTCCGCAATATTACGTACCTGTCCGGTAAGATTTCCCGCCATTAAATTCACGTTATCGGTGAGGTCTTTCCAAGTTCCCGCCACACCCCGCACTTCCGCTTGGACACCGAGTTTCCCTTCCGTCCCGACTTCCCGCGCTACCCTTGTTACCTCAGAGGCGAAGGAATTTAACTGATCAACCATTGTATTGACGGTGTTTTTCAGTTCGAGAATTTCACCTTTGACGTTTACTGTGATTTTCTTGGATAAATCACCGTTGGCGATCGCTGTGGCAACTTCCGCAATATTACGTACCTGTCCTGTAAGGTTTCCCGCCATCAAATTCACATTATCGGTGAGGTCTTTCCAGGTTCCCGCCACACCCCGCACTTCTGCTTGGACACCGAGTTTCCCTTCTGTTCCCACTTCCCGCGCTACTCTTGTAACTTCCGACGCGAAGGAACCCAGCCGTTCTACCATTGTGTTAACGATATTGGCTGTTTGCAGAAACTCACCTTTGAGGGGTTTACCATCTATTTCTGTGGCGATGGTTTGAGACAAATCCCCATTCGCCACCGCCCGAATCACCCTTGTCGTCTCGGCTGTCGGTTGGACTAAATCTGTAATTAAAGTGTTGACAGAATTGACACAATCTGACCAAGAACCCCGCACAGTTCCTAAAGAGGCGCGTTCTGTAATTTTCCCTTCTTTCCCAACCACATTCCCAATGCGCTGGAGTTCTAACGCCATCCGCTCATTTTGGTCAATAATATCGTTGAGCGTGTCAGCGATTTTACCTGCTAAACCAGTATTTTCTACAGACATCCGAACCGAAAAGTCACCTTTTTTCACAGCAGTGAGTGTTTTCAGCAATTGTTTTAAATCAAGATTGTCGCTTTCTCTGGTTAACTGTTCGGTTGCCATTGCTATATCCTTGGGAAACTGGGGATTATTGTGAGGTAAAATATATTAATACTGCACGCTCATACTGTTTCAGAGCGTTATGCTGCAAATTAAATTATCCAAGAATCATCGTTAAGCCAGACATCTACTCCAAAAATTAATGTGTCTTGGATATGTAAATTGATGGTTAATACCATTTATTGATGAAGATGCAATTTATCAGTTGTTGTAGAGACTTAGTATACCAAGTCTCTACAGAATTTATAGGTACAGCTTCATGTTCAATTGGTATAAATGGAAACGCTTTTCAAAATATAATTTCTGTGTTTATTTTTAACTAAACTTTTGCTGAAGATAGTTAAAAATCCTCTTTAATATAACAGACTCATTATTAATAACTATCAATGATTTTAACTATAGAATTTATCTAACTTTAGGAGTAATAATAGATTATTTGTATCTAACGCAAGATAGAGGACAGGATGAGATAAATTTGTTACTGAGAGGTGAATCGTTGCAATTTACCGATGTTCTAACCAACCTCAATACTGCTATACAAATCTCTCTCCCTTGTCGCCTTTGTCTCCCCTACCCCTTTTGTTCTGCTATATTCTTAAAGATTGTTAACGCAAAGTAATGCAGAGTTACTTTACGTTAATATTTTGATAAATTACAAAAGGTAAAATTTTTAACCCAGATATTTACAGACGAAGTTAATCACCTCTGTTAAACCTGATTGAGTTTTTAAATTAGTAAAAATAAAAGGTTTGTCACCGCGCATTCTTTTTGCATCGCGTTCCATAACGCTTAAATCTGCACCGACATAAGGTGCAAGGTCAGTTTTATTAATCACTAATAAATCAGATTTGGTAATTCCTGGGCCACCTTTGCGGGGAATTTTATCGCCAGCAGCCACATCAATAACATATATAGTTAAATCGACTAATTCTGGACTGAAGGTAGCGGCTAAATTATCGCCGCCACTTTCTAAAAAGACTAAATCTAAATTATGAAAACGCTCTTCTAACTGTTGAATCGCAGCTAAATTCATCGAAGCATCTTCCCGAATCGCTGTGTGGGGACAGCCTCCAGTTTCTACACCCAAAATGCGATCGCTTGCTAAAGCCTGAGAACGTACTAAAAATTGTGCATCCTCTTGAGTATAAATATCATTTGTCACTACAGCAAGATGATACTGGTCACCTAACGCCTTACATAAAGCATCCACTAAAGCTGTCTTCCCTGAACCCACCGGGCCTGCAACACCTACTCGAAATGCGGTCATAGTCACACAATTTTGAATTTGAGATTTTAGATTGACCCCATAGATAAATCTAGAGGCTTGAGGATTTTAAATTTTCAGATAACTAAGGTATTCCCTTTAATAAAAAGTGAGTACATAGAGAATTTTTATAAGTTTTGACATAATTCTGATTAAGATAATCACTTAAATATTGCTGAATAGTTTTAGATTTACATAACAGAACTTGCTCAGGACGATACATTTGTAAAACTGAGATCATTTGTTCAGCAGTTATGCTGTTAGATTCTATCCTGATGTGGGATAAAACAGCAATCTCTGGAGGCACAGGTAAGCCTGAATAAAAAGCATAAATTGGATAGTCTGTAAATAGCCAGTTAGTATATTTCTTATGTTTTAAGAGAATGTCTACAAGTTGGATATGATTTTGGTTCTGTTTTAGATATTTCTGATTCTCCACAAACATGACTCCTAATTTAATAGGAGTGACAACAATTGAAAAAATAATCAAGACCGCGGCTAAATAAGGAATGGTAATTTGAGAGAAATTAGTAAGTTTAAATTTAGAATACCATTTATTTTGTCGGAAAAAATCTAGTGATAGCTGTAATCCATAGGTAGCCAGCCAAGTCAAGGGAATAGATATTAAAAGGTAGTGGTGATACCAGACTGGTCGATGATTCATTAAAGCGATGAAACTGGTGACAAGCCAAATGACCGGGAAAGAATTTTCCCATTGTTTTTTTTGAATAATTACTGTAATTGCTAGAATAGCTAAAAGCAAATAATCAAAATCTTGCAAAAGAAATGATAAGGTTAATATTTGACTATTTTGGGCTGAAAAAGCTGTGATGGTTTCCTCAGATAAATGAGATTGAAGCAATTGTTCATAATTGAGAGAATTGCTGGCGATCGCAATCAGTATAAAGACAATCAAACAAGCGGCTAACCACAATAAAGGATGTAAAAATATTTTCCGTTTTTGTATCTGGTGTTTGTATTTATTAAAATTAAAAATCACTAGATCAAATATTATTAAAGGAATGATAAAAGCAGTAAATAATTTGATTTGTAAAGAAAGCCCTAAAAGCCCACCTGATAGCAGAATTAAAAGTTGAGAGTTTTTTTGAGAAAAATTGTGTTTATATAGACTCAATATAAAAATTGAGAGCATAACCATTGCTAAAGAAGGTAAACCAATCATCACAGAAACACTCAATCGGAGGAAATTGCAGGAAATTATTAATAATAGAGTGCCAATGACTGCTAGAAAATTGCCTAAACATATCCGGAGAGTCTGAGCAAAAGACCATACCAGTACTGTGGCATAAGTCAAAGTTAACAGCCGTGCAGAATAGATTGATTTTCCAAACAAGTTCAACCAAAACCCTAAAATGATTGTTGACAGAGGAGGTTGGTCATTCCAAACTTGTGTGTACATGGAAAAGCCATCTAAATATAAAATAGCTTTAATTAATTCAATTCCTTCATCACTGCTATCAAATTGAAACACCTGCTCAATCGGCATAAAGTTAATAGCAAAAATAAAAAAAAACAGCAGGTATCAAAAGATTAAATAATAAAAATATTTTCAATTTCTTACTAGTCATGTATAGTAATCCGATTTGAGATATAAACAAAAGATACTAGAGAGACAAAGTAGATATGGAAGACAAGGAAGAGAAATGTTTGTGAATCATTAAAGATTACTATTTTTATATAAATATTTCCTAGCTTATGAGATAAATAAAATTCCTATGCCTTTTATCGGAATCAGATTTTTTAGGTTGTTATCTTATTTACTACAAAATTCAGTTATTGTTAACCAGAACTTACGCACAAAGATTTTTTGTGGAGACTGGGTGTGGGAGTGAAAGGGTTTTGAATAATTACACCTTTCGGCCGACGCTTACGGCGAAGTCCCTATACCCATATACCATTCCCAAAACCATTGATTTGTCGTCTCACTGCGTAATTCATATTAACTTCTAAACAACCTTGTATACTGCGTTTCATGCTGCATACTTGCTAAAGATAAACCCCAGCTACAACAACTCAATTCATCATCTTCTAAAACGAGAACTTCTTGGACAGTTGCACTAATTAATGGTTGTAAACCGAGTAATAATTCTTGTCCGGTGGTTTGTCCGAGGGGGATGAGTTTGATTCCGGCGGTGATGAGATTAGTAGCCCAACTATGCAGATATGCGAGTAAAGCAGCATTGGGGTGAATTTGCCAATGAGCAACAGCAATCCCAAAAGCAACTGCATAATTGCAACGATTACCCACACTATTAATAGTCGGCAGTAACTCTGGCTGTAGTTTACCAAGTAATTGCGTTAGCGATCGTCCCATCTGCCAACTAGAATTGCGTAATTCTTGCGTTTCTCTCGCCGCCGATAGCCAGCGATTCCAATAACAGAGGGTTTCAATATTCCCCATTTTCGCAGATGCAGCCGCCCGTAACATCACCGCCGCCTCTAACCGAATTGCACCGTAACGTAACTCTGAGGTTAGCCAATGTTTGAGAGTATCTTGATTAGTAACGATGCCATGTTCTACCAAAGTTTCCAAACCCTCAGAATAACTGTAAGCGCCCACAGGTAAAGCTGGGCTGGCTAACTGCAAAATCCCCAAAAAATGACTATCAGTGAGGGTGATGGTGTCCATAAGCCCCTAGTTCTGGCTGAAACGGTGCAATTTCTTCCGTAATTTCCATTCCCAACTGTACTAACATCGTTTGTAAAACCCCATCTGGTGACAAGCGCAAATAACTTGGTGTAATTTCCACAGGCACATGACGATTGCCCAGATGGTATGCTGCTCGCATTAACAACAGTGGTGATTTAGCAGATACAGTCAACACAGGTTCTGGTTTCGCAACAATTCTCATTACACTACCATCATTTTCATCTTGTAGAATATCGCCATCCCGTAACACCGTCCCCCTGGGTAAACGCAAAAACACAACCTGACCATTTTCCATCTCAAATCGATGACGGCTGCGAGTCCGTTCTTCTGCCGTCAGTGCTAAAGTTAAACTCACCACAGCATTAGCATCTGGTGGTTTCCGTTGAGTCAAGATCATCTTTATGCCTTTGCGCGAAACATTCAACATCCATCAATTTGATATTATTAACGAAGTGAGCGATCGCTAAAACTATGGCAAAGCGTAAAAAAAGCAATCTCCAGTGGATTAAAGAAACGCTTGATCTCCAACCCGACCATCACTGGGAATCTCCATCAGGCTATAAAATCTTTGTCGCCAACCGGGGGGCTGTTCGCTTCAACGTTCCCCAAAATTGGGTGTTTGAACCCCAAGAAAAATCCTTCAAGTTCATGGATAGAAAACCACCCAAAGATGACTGCTGTTTAGAAGTATCTTTTAATCACCTACCGCCCCACGACTGGAGTTTGTTTCCCCTGAAAGCTACCTTAAAGAAAATCGTAGAAGAAGACAGCCGCGATGTAATTGAGAAAGGCGAAGTTATCACCCTCAAACGCCAAACTGCCAGAATTGTGTGGACAGAACTTAAGTTTATTGACACCCAAGCCGAACCAAGAGAAGCTTTTTCTCGAATTTGCATCGGTTTAGGCTCAAATATACAATGCTTAATTACCTTTGAGTTTTGGGCAGACCAAGCCGAACAGTTAACACCCGTTTGGGATGAAGTGATGCGGAGTCTCACCCTAGGACTATATATCCGCGACCCCAGAACAGGTTTAGCTTTTCCAGACTAGTAAAACAATGCAAAAGTAAAAAGTGGGCCACTGCGTTGGGTGGGTTTCCCGACTTGTAGACGCGCTTTGCGCGGCTTCTCGCAGAGTAGCAAGTGGCGTTAGCGCAGCGTTAGCGACGCAGGAGCGTCACTCTGAAAGAGTCAACAGTAAAAAGAAAGAATAGTAATAAAACAAGTCTTTTAGCTATTTTTTATGGTCTGTTTATTTACGCCAACCTCTACTAGTGCTGAGTGCTGAGTAATATACGCTCTCTAACTCAGCACTTTTTTGGTTACAGGTTATAGGTTACAGAAACTTAGACTAGAGAAGTGACAGCGAGATTTTCTTTCCCCCACACCCATACACCCTCTCTACCCATACACCCCCTAAATTTCCACACCCAATTTTTGTGACTGTATATGAAAACACTATATATATGGGTGGGGAGTAAGGTAAAGTTATGATGTATTTCTCTTCTATTGACTAGTAAGTTCACGAATCCCGTCACAGGGCTAGATGTTAGCTGTTGAGTCGCTGATGATTGTTTTGTGTCAAACAACAAAGGTAAAACTACGCCAAGCAATCTAGCGACAATTGGATCTAGGATTGATTTAACAAAGCTAAAAAACAAAGCTATGGGTGTTGAGTTGGTAGTAGTGCCAAAAATCTACGAAAAACTCATACCTCATCACCATCACTAACTTCACAGGTCTAAAACAATGGAATTGACAATTGACAACGTAGAAACCGTTTTAGATGAAATGCGCCCTTATTTGATGTCTGATGGCGGTAACGTGGAACTTGTAGAACTTGATGGCCCTGTGGTCAGATTACGGTTACAAGGTGCTTGTGGTTCTTGTCCTAGCTCCACAATGACCCTGAGAATGGGTCTGGAACGCCGCCTCAAGGAAATGATTCCCGAAATTGCTGAAGTTGAACAAGTAATTTAGGGACTGAGGGATCAGAAGTAAAAAGTCAAAAGTAAAAAGTCAAAAGTTAACGCTTTTTACTTTTGCCTTTAAACTTTTCACTTGATCAATCCCTAAGTCCTAATCCCTAATCCCTAATCATTACCGATTATGTCCCATCCACTTTATGTTGCCTTTATTTGGCATCAACATCAGCCGCTGTACAAGTCTCCTGACAGCGGCGTTTCACTTTCATCTACCCAACAATACAAGCTACCTTGGGTACGCTTGCACGGCACTAAAGATTATTTAGATTTAATATTAATCCTGGAACAATATCCCAAGTTACACCAAACGGTGAATTTGGTACCTTCTTTGATATTGCAATTAGAAGATTACATTGCTGGTACAGCTTTTGACCCTTATTTAACAGCCAGTTTAACTCCGGCAGAACAACTAACCAGGGAACAGCACGAATTTATTGTCCAACATTTCTTTGATGCCAATCACCACACGTTGATTGATCCGCATCCGCGTTATGCTGAGTTGTATCAACAAAGGCAAGACAAAGGACAAACTTGGTGTTTAGCAAATTGGGGTGTGCAAGATTACAGCGATTTGCTGGCTTGGCACAATTTAGCTTGGATAGATCCTTTGTTTTGGGATGACCCAGAAATTGCCGCTTGGTTAAAACAAGGGCGGAATTTTAGTTTAAGCGATCGCCAGCAAATTTACGCCAAACAACGCCAAATCTTAAGCCGCATTATTCCCCAACACCGGAAAATGCAGCAAACAGGGCAATTAGAAGTCACAACCACGCCCTATACTCACCCCATTATGCCTTTGCTGGCTGATACTAACTCTGGTCGGGTAGCAGTGCCGAATATGACCTTACCAGAGTATCGTTTTCAATGGGCAGAAGACATCCCCCGCCACCTACGCAAAGCCTGGGATATGTATACAGAGCGTTTTGGTCAAGAACCCAGAGGTTTATGGCCTTCGGAACAATCTGTTAGTCCAGAAGTATTGCCGTATATTATTAAACAAGGTTTTAAGTGGATTTGCTCAGATGAAGCCGTCTTGGGTTGGACACTGCGACACTTCTTCCATCGAGATGGTGCAGGGAACGTCCAGCAACCAGAAATGCTGTATCGACCTTATCGCTTAACAACCCCAGCCGGTGATTTAGCAATTGTTTTCCGCGACCATAGATTGTCTGATTTAATTGGCTTTACCTACGGGTCAATGCAGCCAAAACAAGCCGCCGCCAACTTAGTGGGACATCTGCAAGCGATCGCCAAAAAGCAGCGCGAAAACCCCAGCGAACAACCTTGGTTAGTCACCATTGCCTTAGATGGCGAAAATTGTTGGGAATTTTATCCCCAAGACGGCAAATTGTTCCTGGAAGCTTTGTATCAAAACCTGAGCAATGACCCCCAATTGCAACTTGTTACCGTCTCGGAATTTATCGAAAAATTCCCACCCACAGCCACTATCCCCCAAGAACAATTACACAGTGGTTCTTGGGTAGATGGTAGCTTCACAACTTGGATTGGCGATCCAGCAAAAAATAAAGCTTGGGACTACCTAACCCAAGCCAGAGCCGTGTTAGCCAGCCATCCAGAAGCCACCGAAGAAACCAACCCAGCCGCCTGGGAAGCTTTGTACGCGGCTGAAGGTTCAGACTGGTTTTGGTGGTTTGGGGAAGGACATTCTTCTAATCAAGATGCCATTTTTGACGAATTATTTCGAGAGCATCTGGCTGGCATTTACAAAGCCTTAAACGAACCTGTACCAGCCTATCTCTCTCAAGCTGTAGAAGTGCATGAAATTCGCGCTAACCATCTGCCAGAAAGCTTTATTCACCCCGTCATTGATGGCCGTGGTGACGAACAAGATTGGGACAAAGCCGGCAGAATCGAAGTTGGTGGTGCAAGAGGCACAATGCACAATAGCAGCCTCATCCAACGACTTTGGTATGGGGTAGATCACCTCAACTTTTATATCAGGTTGGACTTCAAAAGTGGTGTCAAACCAGGACAAGAATTACCGCCAGAATTAAATTTACTGTGGTTCTATCCTGATAAGACCATGCACAATAGCCCAATTCCCTTAAAAGATGTGCCGCAACAAGCACCAGTGAATTATTTGTATCATCACCATCTGGAAATTAATTTACTCACACAATCAGTACAGTTCCGCGAAGCCGCAGAAGATTATCAATGGCAACCCCGCTTTAGCCGCGCTCAAGTAGCTTTAGATACTTGTTTAGAATTATCAGTGCCTTGGGCAGATTTGCAAGTTCCGCCCGATTATCCCCTGCGCTTGGTTTTAGTTATGGCTGATAATGGGCGTTTTTCCGATTATTTGCCAGAAAATGCTTTGATTCCGATTGAAGTACCGTAGAGAAGTCTGAAGGCTGAAGTATGAAACAACTGCTTCAGTCTTTTATACTTTAAGTCTAACGGAATCAAGCGATCGCGTATCCATTCCCCTTGAGAGCGTCAAGTGTTGGTCAATAGAAGACTTTGAAAAAGTTTTACAAACAGGCAGTAATGATACTGGCAAAAAAATATTTTTAAAGTTAAATTGAAAACAATGCAGAGTAGCTGTTTTAAAACCATGAATCGCTTTTCTGAAAACATTACCCCTTTTCCAGACGAGTACAGTTTACAAAAAAATCAACTGGCTCGATTGTGTGGTTCTACGCAGCTATTCCGCGATCGCTACATGATATTGCGAATTTTAGGTAGAGGTGGCTTTGGCATTACCTTTTTAGCCAGAAACGCCCGCTTACCAGGAAGTCCTCTGTGTGTAATTAAACAACTTTGTCCTAAGACGACTAGTACTAAAAGTTGGGATAAAGCTTGTCAGCGGTTTGGACAAGAAGCTAAAACCCTAGCGCAACTTGGTAGTCATTCGCAAGTCCCTATGCTGTTAGACTACTTTGAAAAAAATGGTGAGTTTTATTTAGTGCAGGAATATGTGCGGGGTTGTACTTTAGCACGAGAAGTCAGACGTAATGGTGTGAAAACCGAAGCTGAAGTCAAGCTGTTTTTAAGAGAAATTCTACCGATATTGCAATATATCCATCAAAATCGGGTAATTCATCGAGATATTAAACCACAAAACTTGTTGCGCTGTGAAGATGACCAAAGATTAGTGATGATTGATTTTGGTGCAGTTAAAGAAAAGTTAGTTGATATTGAAGAAGACTCTGGTTACAAAACAGCCACGACTAATTTTGTCGGGACTATGGGGTTTGCACCGCCGGAACAGTTTGCGTTGCGGCCAGTTTACGCCAGTGATATCTATGCAGTAGGAGTAACTTGTCTTTATTTATTAACTGGTAAAGGGCCTTTAGACTTTGAACATGATACATCCACAGGGGAAATTAGTTGGCAAAAAGAAGTGAATATTAGTGATCACTTTGCCAGGATTTTAGGAAAAATGGTGAAGTTTTCGTTAGACGATCGCTTCAAGACTGTAGATGATGTGATTAAAGCATTAAATCTAGAGAAGAATTTACCTAATTTAAGCAACTGTTTAACCACAAAACCCCTGCGAACATTCCAGCCTCAACCCGAACCAACACCACCGACACCAACATACATCTCACCAACCGCCAAAACTGCGATCGCAATTCGAGAATGGAAAGCTAAACTCAACAATAAACAATTGCACCGTCAATTAAATTCTTATTTAACTTCAGTCTAAATATTAGAGTATTCCAACTATCCCCCTTATCTGCCTTGTCCCTAAATCTCATCTCGCCAGGAACGATTGCCTTAACCAATATCCAATCGTGCCGAATATGATAATAATTAATCCAGGCAAAAACCAGATACCTAAAGAGGGATTGGCTGTAGTTGCTAGATGGTAAATTTGCCATTCAATATATGCAGATAGGTAAACCATCTCAGTTTTTAACCAATTTAGCATCGAGCAAGCAATTTGATATTGCCGCAAAGCATTTACTTCAGTGATAGTAACTGCATAGTTAAATGTATGTGGGTAACGACTAATAAATGTTAAAAAGCTATAAGTTACTAAACTTAAAATTGGTAACAACCAAATAATTTTTTTACTCCCCCAACCATTAACTTTGCCATCAAATCCAAAATGAATGGGTATAGTTTCTGGTAACGCAAACCAAGTGTAAACTGCAAGACCAAATAATCCGGCAATTCCGGCGATCGCAATCCAGTTTAGTATTTGATCTGAAGAAGATTGAGGAATTACTAAACCAGGTCTATGACGACTCATATTATTACCTTTTTGAACGTAATTCAGTTCTAATCTATCTTGTCAAACAAGTAAATGGCAGAGCAAGCCAAGCAATTAATTTAGAGAGTAGAATTAGAATTAACAGATACACTGACGAAAACTGAAATCATCGATATTATTACGACAATAGCTGTTTACAAGTTTGCGTCTTTGAGTAGAGAGGAAGTAGAAGCTATGCTGGGACTAACTTTAGAAGAAACAAGAGTTTATCAAGAAGCAAAAGCTAAGGGTAGAGAAGAACAGAAAGCTGAAATTTTGAAAGCGGCCGTACCTCTGTTACTAAAAACAGGAATGAGTATAGAACAAATTGCTCAACAACTGAAGGTTGATGTAGAGTCTGTGCGGGTGGCTGTACAGGAGAGTTCATAGCTGGCGATCGCTCCTATAATATAGCTAATAAGCATACAATTAGCCTGCAAAGGCAGGCTTTGTTTTTATCATTCTTAGTACTCAGCACTTTTCATCGCCCTGTTTTCAATTCACACTGTTGAAAAATATAATTAACCGCCGCAAACAATTTATCTAGGTATTGAATAACATACAAATCTTTATTCCTAGTAAACACATCAGCAGTCAACTTGCCAAATTGCCAGATTTTGCCATTAGTCACAATTCCAAAAATGTCGCTGACAAAATCATCGTTAATTCTTTGGACTGCAATCATTTCAGCTAAACACTGTCCCCAACCTTCTTCAAATTTGTCTTGTTTAGCTTCTACTGTCAAAAAATATGGTTTATCAAATACAATTGTTCCTAGAGGATTGCGCTGGGTAACTGTATAATCTGGAATACCTGATAAATCTTCGTCATAAGTCAATGTTTCATGGCTCCAAAGTGTTAATTTACTACGGTAATGTTTCCAAACTTCTTTTAGAACTGGATAGATTAAATTTTCACAAATAGCATCTTCAGAATTATCTATAACTCCATCTATAAAGAGTAAATCCAACTCTTCTTGAAAAGATTGGGGAACAGGAAAATCTAATTCCAGCATAAAATTAGACTGGATATATTTGATTTGAAATTTCTTGATGACTGTACTAATACTTTTATAATTACTAAATGCCATATTAATCGAACTTGTTAGCTTAAACATCAGTAACTAGGAAATAATTTAACATAGATAAAGTTTAGCTAAATTGAGTCATGTCTGAGTTCAAAGAAAATATTGCTACTTTCGCCAGACAGTTTGTTCCCTCTTATCGATTCATTCGCACCCACGAATCTACACTTGGTAACAGTCATGAACTGCAAACAGAACTAAAGCCTCACTCAATTAAGGTTTTAACCTGGAATATTGCTAAAAATAACTTTGAAAAAACTTGGTTTAAAGATTTTTATCGCATTCTGCGACAGCACCAACCTGATTTAATCTTCTGCCAAGAGGTCAGAATGGGTGTAGGCGTGGAACAAATTATTGGGTTTAATAAATTGAGTTGGGCTTATGCGCCTAATTTTATTGATACCCATCATCAAACTTACTCAGGAATTTTAACAGCAGCTAATATCAGTCCTCTCAGCAAAAAAGCTATAGTTACTAAACACTATGAACCTTTAGTAAACACGCCCAAGGTTTCATTAATTACAGAATATTCTTTATCTCACCAGCACAAAACACTGTTAACTATTAATAGTCACTTAATTAATTTTGTAGATTTAAGCAAGTTTAAAACTCAATTACAAGAAATAGAGTTAGCATTATCTACACATCACGGGCCGATTATTTTTGCTGGTGATTTCAATACTTGGAACCGTCAAAGAGCCATACTTTTAGATAAAGCTGTAACTAAATTAGGGTTACAGTCGGTAGAATTTGCACCACATGAAAGTAAAAAGATTAAAAGGTTCCTTTTGTCACCCCCCCTAGATTATATTTTTTATCGAGGATTAACTGAAAGGTCAGCTAGTGCCAAAGTTTTAGACGAAATTAATTCATCCGATCACAAGCCATTGCTGGCAGAATTTAGTTATGTCGATATGTAAGAAATAAAGATGCTTGTAGACATTAGCATCCTCACTTTTTTTAGTGCAGCTACCGTTGTTGTTCATGCCTTGGGAATTGCCCATGCTGCCCATGCGGTAATGACTGTACGTTCTTCCCGTGGTGCGATCGCCTGGAGTATTTCGTTAGTTACATTTCCCTGGCTGGCGCTGCCTTTATACTGGATTTTAGGCAGAACTAAATTTCATGGCTATGCCGAAGCTTTACGTTCAGTCTTTTCGGAACATCAAAAATTAGTTCGCCAAGCATATAGTGAAATTACTAAATTTCAAGTTGCAGTTCCAGAAAGATTAAAATCACTAGAACTATTAGCAGCAACATTTACAGGCATTTCTTTTACATCGGGAAATGCGGCAGAATTACTCATTGATGGACAGCAAACATATCCAGCGATGTTAAGTGCGATCGCCTCTGCCAAAAACTATATTTTGCTGCAATCTTACATCGTTGATGACGATGAATCAGGTCATGAATTTCAAGCAGCTTTAATTGCAAAAGCACAGCAAGGCATTCGGGTTTATTTTCTCTACGATGAAATTGGTTCTAATAAATTACCGCGCACTTATATCAACTCTCTACGCCAAAATTTTATTCAAGTCAGTGCATTTCATACCACCAAAGGTAGAGGTAATCGTTTCCAGCTTAACTTTCGCAACCATCGCAAAATTTTAGTAGTCGATGGTGAAATTGCATTTACTGGGGGTTTAAATATTGGTAATGATTACGTCGGTAAAAATCGCCGTCTCAGTCCTTGGCGCGACACCCATCTAAAATTGCAAGGGCCGACAGTTCAAAGTCTACAAAGTTCTTTTTTGCAAGATTGGTATTGGGCAAATCGTAAAGTTATCGATGTTAATTGGCAAGTGCAACCCAACTGGGAAGCCAACCAAACAGCATTAATTTTACCCACAGGCCCTGCCGACAAACACAAAGCTTGTCAACTTTTTTTCGTGAATGCTATCAATCAAGCCCAAACTCGTCTGTGGATAGCGACTCCTTATTTTGTTCCAGATGATTCTACCCTCACAGCCTTAAAGTTAGCAGCAATGCGCGGTGTGGATGTCCGCATTATTTTACCAAACCGACCAGATCACTTATTTGTTTATCTTTGTTCCTTTTCTTATTACAACGAAATGAAGCCCATAAATATCAAGTTTTATCGCTACAAACATGGGTTTATGCACCAAAAAATTATCCTCATTGACAATGATTTAGCAGGAGTAGGCACAGTTAACTTGGATAATCGCTCATTCTTTCTCAACTTTGAAGTTATGAGTTTTATGATCAATGCTCAATTTGTCAAGAGCGTTGAGAAAATGCTAAAAACCGATTTAGCGGCTGCTGTCACTGTAGATTTTGCTGAATATGATAGAAAACCTTTGTGGTTCAAGTTAGCTGTGAGAATCTCTCGTTTACTCACCCCCTTGTTGTAAACTCATTTCATAATCTCTTTGCGTCTGTGCGTTTCTGTATGAGACTCAGAATTTGCTCAACTCCAACTTCGGAGAGAAAGAATAAACTTAAGTATTGGGAATTCTCGGAGGGGTTTCAGGGTGGCTTTTGATGAACGTGTAGTAACAGAACAAATTCATCCACAAGATATTTCTTGGCCATTCTGGCCGATTGTGCCACTTTACCCATATAGCAGACGGCGGACAATTCGCAAAGAAGTCATCAAAGACACCATCTGGACTTTTGACCAATTGCAAGGCATTTTTTATGTTGTTGTGCCGATTCGGATGACAGTTGTCAGACTAGATGCTGGTGGTTTATTGGTTTATGCGCCTGTCGCACCAACAAAAGAATGTCTGCAAATGATGCAGGAGTTAGTTGCAGAACATGGTGATGTGAAATATATTATTTTGCCAACTATTTCTGGTATTGAACATAAGGTTTTCGTCGGCCCCTTCGCCAGATGCTTTGCCAATGCACAGGTATTTGTCGCCCCAAATCAATGGAGTTTCCCGCTAAATTTACCCTTGAGTTGGTTGGGTTTACCTGGAAAACGCACTCAAGTATTGCCAGAATATAGTAGTCAAGCGCCTTTTGGTGATGAGTTTGACTATGCAATTTTGAAAACGATTGATTTAGGCCCAGGTAAGTTTACAGAAGTGGCATTTCTGCACAAGCGATCGCACACTTTATTAGTCACAGATGCAGTAGTATCTATACCAGAAGAACCACCTGCGATCGTTCAACTCGACCCTTATCCTTTACTCTTCCACGCCAAAGAAAAAGGTTCTGATGTTGTTGCTGATAATCAAGCTAACCGCTGCAAAGGATGGCAACGCATCACTTTATTTGCTTTATACTTTCAACCCAGCGTTTTAGATGTACCCGCCTGGGGCGAAGTCTTCCGCGATGCCCTTAAAGCCCCAGAACGTTCCCGCAAAGCTTATTTTGGTTTATTTCCCTTTAAATGGCAAAATAACTGGCAAAGGTCATTTCAGGCCTTGCGCGGCGATGGGCGTTTATTTGTCGCGCCCGTTTTGCAAGCTCTCATTCTCAACCGCGCACCCAGAGAAACACTGGATTGGGCTGATAAAGTTGCTAGTTGGGATTTTCAGTGGATTATTCCCTGTCATTTTGATGCACCAATTAAAGCCCAACCGCAGCAATTTCGCCAAGCATTCTCTTTTTTAGAAAAGCAACCAGTTGCAAGTGCAGGCTTGTTTAACAGTAGTAGTTATCCTTTACCAGAGGATGATTTTAAACTTCTCCGTGATATTGATGCAGGTTTAAATCAAACTGGTATTGTCCCGCCAGCGAAGGAGAAAATTTGAGGTTGTCTTTGGTTATTAGAGACTTTTAATTAGAGGAATTATGGAATTATTTGGGGATAAGGGAGACAAGGAGGACAAGGGAGTAATGTTTCTACCCCCTCTACCTTGTCTACCTTGCCTAATAAAACTCAATACTTTCCTATCAAAAACAAATGCGATTACGCCCATTTTTCTTCGCTTCTCTCACTTTATCGCTGGCACGCTGTAAAAAAGAAACAAGGTCATTTTCATCCATAAGTTCAACAACCCCAATACTGGTGGTGAGTTGGAACTGTTGACCATTGTAGGCTGTAATAATTTCCTCACTCAGAGCGAGGCGAATTCGTTCGGCTATCTGACATCCTGTATTCAGGTCAGTGTTAGACATAACAATACAAAATTCTTCTCCACCGTAGCGTGTCACCCAATCTCCCGCTCTGATATGAGTTTTAAATACTTGTGCAGCAGTTTTTAAAGCTTGGTCACCTGTGGGAAAACCATAGGTGCGATTGACTGCACCAAAATGATCTAAATCTAAAAGTAAGATTGTGAGTTGTTGCTGATATTTATGAGCTTTTTCGATTTCACGCGCCAGTAATCTATCGAGATAGCGACGATTAAATACTTCCGTCAAACCATCAAGTTCGGCTTCGACGCGGTATTTATTGGCTAATCGACTGGCTTTCAGCACCATTTCACTAATCATCCGTTCTGCGGTGACACGAATGCGATGCTCAAAATCAGTTATGAGTTTATCTTGTCCCGAAGCATCGGCGATCGCATCAAATTCTTCAGAAGTGACAACTTGATTACGCCCTTTTTGCTTGGCTGCATATATACATTGATTAATTTCTTGCCATAATTGCTCAATCGAAGCATGTCCTAACATCGAAACCACACCAAAGGAAGCAGTGAGACGCACAGAAGACATAGCATTGGGGTTAAATTCATGAGTTTCGATTTGAGTTCTGAGAAACTCTGCAAAGGCTTTCCCTTGCTCAATACTCCCACGCATACAAATAGCAAATTTATCACCGCCTGTCCGCGCCACAATTCCTGCACCTAATGAGTACTTTTGCAGAATTTGTCCAATCTCTTGTAATATCTGATCTCCTGTAATGTGACCATAGCGATCGTTAATAAACTTAAAACGGTCAATATCTAAATAAATCAAAGATATCGGCTCAATATCTTCATTAGATGTTAAAAGATTGATTGCATAATCATTAAATTTACGAAAATTAGCAATTCCTGTTAATTTATCAAGATTAAATAAATGCTTTTGTTGATTGTGCCAAAAACTGCGCTGTAAACGTAGACCAATTTGCTGATTAATTGCATCATATTGACAGGTTTCATCTTCTGCTTCTAACCAACTAAGCGCAGCCGATTCTTGATCAATCGTATCTACTAATAATACTGTCGGTTTCCCAACAGTAGTATACAGATGTCTGACTTTATCTAGGCTTTCAACAACGCTAAAGTCGAGTACAATAACGTCAAAATCTTGCTCAAATAAGCTGGAACTATCAACCGTAATCCACTCAAAATTGAGGGGCATATTTGTTGATTCAGGTAAATCTATTGAACTACACCAAGCAACTCGAATTGCTTTCGTTTGTTCATTCATTAATTTTAAACTTTAGTAACCGATAACAGTATATAGTTAACTTAAAGTTTAACAAGTAAATTCAGCTATGACTAAAACAAGTACTGTCCTATGAAAATATACGTAGTCTGGGCATTGTTACCTCAAAGCAAATTAGCTGATTACTACATTAAAAAATCAAGTTATTTAAGCTGAAGTTACTAGCAATGAAGTTGCTGATTGTGGCTAAAGTGCTAAAAATTGAGTTGCCATTTAAGCCATCAATGTCAAATTGAATCAAAGTACTTGACTCAGATTGTATGCCTCGAATATAACCATCAGCAATGGGATCAATACCTGTGTAATTCAAATGAGTCAAGAGAGTTTGTACTGCTAAAAAATCATCGACACTGTTGAAATCTGTAATAGGATCAATACCCTCACCCTGACTGGAAAAGACGAATTTTTTACTACCAGTACCACCAGTTAGGCGATCGCTACCCACACCGCTAACCACTATATCATTACCACCAACTAGAGTGCCATTGCCATCTCGACCGTTGAGGTTGTCATTATGATCGCCACCAGACAGTTGATTATCCACTCCCGTACCTTCAAATATTGTTTGGTTGGCACTACTCAGCCCAACTATTGGGACATCAATAATAGGTACACCAACATCTTTCAATATGGCAACATTAAGTGAAGAAATATTATAGCGAAATCCTCGATAAAATTTGACACCATTCATTAAATCTCTAATCAGATTAACTCCTGGTCTAGAACCATCATTTCCTACATGAGTGATGTTACCAAAGGTCAAAGGTACAGGAGAGCCATAAACACTAGTTGCTTGTTTTCCTACAAAGAAAAAATTACTGCCATCAAAAACAACTTTTTCATCAAATGTAGATTGATAATTACCTGAAAGTGTGCCATCAAAATTATCTTTCCAGGCGTTAAAACCAAAGACATGGCCAAATTCATGAAGTAATAAAGAAACGGCATCTGTTTTATTAATGGGTACAGATGTAGTTCTTGTTACTGGGTCGGGGTCAAACCATAATTCTTTAACTAGATAATCAGGATTAAAGTTAAATTCAATGTCAGGCGTAGCACCATTAGGATCAACCCCTGTGCGAATTTCTGAGATTGCACCTGGTTCATATACTGACAAAGTGCCATTTTTATGTACAAAAGATGAAGTTAAACTTCTACCTGTCGCTGTGGGTTCGGGATTAGAAAAATTAACAATAATTTCTAAGTCGGCATTACCTGTAATATATTTGTCCCAACTAGCTCCAGCCGCTAATATATGAGATTTGATGGCAGAGTAATAGGCAGAAAATTTTCCTGATGGATCATTAAAGGTAATATTAAAATTGAGTACATCTGGATCTGATGTTTCCACAGCACTGGCGTAAGCTCCGTTAATATTGCCCAGAACTTTACTATCAATGACTTCAATTTGCCTCAATTGAAAAAAATCGCCGCTTTGCCACTGCGATCGCCTATTTTTTGTAATACTACGATTGTATTCTTTACCAAAAGCACTATCAAACAAGTTCCAGAAGTTATTTAAACTAGAAAAAGCAGACAGTTGATTTTGTGCCAACCCCAGGCCAGGATTGAATAAGTCACTCATAAATGCTCTTGGTTATGTAAGCTAAAAATTGATGACTATAAAGGTTGAAGAAGAATTATAAAAAATACTGATGATCAATTCAGTTATATTTCAGGTTTTATAAAATCAGCAATAAATACAAATTTATTTTTATCAGTAACTTCTATATTTCAAGGTTATTTTGCTAAAGAAATCATGTCTAAAAATAAACCATGCAAATCAATTTTTTAAAATTATCTCAATTTTTCACCCGCAATCCTGAATTTAGCTGTTGATATTTTAAGCTTGAGATGAGATTTATTCTTTTGATAAAACAATAAACATATTACATTAGGTAATTGAATATCAACAACTGTTGAATTTAAGTAAGTAGACTAAAAAACAAATTTATGTATATATCAGTAAATACGGATAAAATCAAATTGTAATGTTTCAGCTAAAGTTGTATTAGCAGCGATCGCATTATTCATACTGTTCTCCTTTAGCTATCAATATCAAGTTACTAAATTTTATTAATGCACTGAATCTTGGGCTTCGTAGTATAATCTGGTCGCTATGCGAAACATTTCTTGACCTGTGTGCAGATAGCGATCGTCATAGTTCATAGGGAAGTATGCTAGTTCTTCTATGCCATCGGCTACTTGATTGAGGCTGTAGTAGAGATGTGCCGCAGTTCTGGCTAAACTGGGGGGATTAGGCAAAGAGCGAAAAATAACTTGAGCTTGCTTAATTTCTTCTCGACAAGTATCTAAATATTCCTGAAATTCTTCTAATAATTGATCATCAAAAGGATCGGCGGCTAATTGCTCAATTTGCTCTTCTAGGGAATCAAGCACTTCACCAAGAACGCTGTTAACTGGTTGATAAATTAAACGTAGCCATTCTTCAACTTGTTCATCAGCATTTTTCCCTGATTTCCTGGTAGCTTGGTAATGTTTTTGCGCCGATGCTGCTCGTTGTTGGCGATTTTGAGATTCATCTTGCAATTTTTGGTCATAGTCAAGGCGACTTTGACTGTCACCTAAGACTTCATAGGCAGCGTTGATGCGGATAATTTCATCTTTATCGGCTGTTTCTTGATTGCTGTCAGGATGAAATAATTTTACCAAGCGGCGATAAGCTTGTTTTATCTCCGCTTGGCTGGCATTACGATTAATTTTAAGAGTTTCGTAGTGGTTCTCAGTGTGTTTGGAGTTAACCATTAGTCTAAGTAATTGTTAGCTGACACTGGTAGTTATTTTTGCTTCCAGGTCTTGGAACAATGGTGTACTTAAATACCTTTCGCCAAAACTGGGCTGAATCATCACAATTAAGCGTCCGGCGTTTTCTGGGCGTTGGGCAACTTTAATTGCAGCGCATAAAGCCGCACCACTAGAAATTCCTGATAATAAACCTTCTTCTCTAGCTAACCTTCGTCCATAAGCGATCGCTTCTTCATCAGTCACAGTAATTACTTCATCAATCAACTTCATCTTTAAAACTTGCGGCACAAACCCCGCGCAATTCCTTGGATTTTGTGCGCCCCTGGTTGTCCGCCTGATAAAACTGGGCTATTGGCTGGTTCAACTGCGATCGCCTGAAAACTTGGTTTCCGTGCTTTTAGGACTTCTGCTACACCAGTAATCGTACCACCTGTACCTACTCCAGCAACAATCATATCTACCTGACCCTCGGTATCTTCCCAAATTTCTTCGGCGGTTGTTTCTCGATGAATTTTGGCATTCGCCGGATTGCGAAATTGCTGCAACATATATGCGTGTGGTGTAGTATTAACTATTTCCTGGGCGCGGCGAATCGCACCACCCATACCTTCAAGCCCCGGAGTCAATTCTAATTCTGCGCCATAAGCGCGTAACATCGCCCGTCGTTCGCCACTCATGGTATCAGGCATTGTCAAAATTAAGCGATAACCCTTAGCTGCGGCTACCATTGCTAGGGCGATTCCGGTATTCCCAGAAGTTGGTTCTACTAATACAGTCTTTCCGGGAGAAATCAATCCCTCGGCTTCGGCTGCATTAATCATGCTAATCCCAATGCGGTCTTTGACTGATGCTGATGGGTTCAGACTTTCTAGCTTGACTAATATTTGTGCTACACATCCCTCAGCCTGGGGAATGCGATTTAACTGTACTAAGGGCGTACGACCAATAATTTCTGTAATGTTACGGGCAATTCGCATAATATTCCTTTGTAATTAGTCAATAGTCAAAAGTCCACAGTCAAGAGTAAAAACTGTTGACCATTGACTATTGACTATTGACTATTGACTAATAACTAAATGTAGTACATGATGTCTAGCTGTTTACGGGCATCTCTTTTTTCACAAAGATCCTGGAGTGTATAATTTTGTAAAACAGCATTTGCAGCTAAACAGGCTTCTTGCCAGATTTCATCGACAACGGCACTATCTACACTTTTGACATTGGAAGTTTCTTCGCTTACACGTACATCCAAACCTTCTAAGCATTCTAAAACTTCATATATCGTAATTTTCCAAGGTTCTTTCGACAACAGATAACCACCTTTAGAGCCGCGTTGACTCTTGATGATACCCCCACGTCTCAAGGTTGCCAGAAGTTGTTCTAAATAGCGATCGGGTATGTTTTGTTGAGCTGCGATTTGCCGAATTTGCATCGGTTCACCGTTTTCGTAATGAGTTGCCATTTCGATGAGGGCAAGAATTGCGTATTCTGATTTACACGATAGTTCCACAGGCTGTCATTAAAGTTGAAGTATGAGGTATGAAGTATGAAATATATATCTTTCACACTTCTTTTAGTATACTCCGGTTCATTGCTGGGGTTTTTGGATTAATGCGATTAACGTTGAAGAAGGTAGGAGGGAAGTTAAATAAATCCAATATGACGCAACATCAGCAACACCGTATCAGTCACAATAATTAGCTACAAGTCTCTGGGGATGTGAGGAATGTCAAATCTTGTCAAACGCCAATCGCGTCAACTCAAAAAACGCCGCCCTTTTGGTTTATTTTTGGTCATTGTAGCTTGGAGTCTGGTGATGGGTTGGCTATTTGCGTCAGCAAGTAGTGTTTACAGTGCGACTCCTACTTCAGAAATCGGCACAGTTGATGTAGTTCCGGCTGCATACGAGCTAGGACAAGAACTATACATCGAAAATTGTGGTAAATGTCATCTAGCCATCCCGCCACAGGTTTTACCTACCCAAACCTGGAAAAATCTTTTAGAAGACTCCCAGCACTATGGTATACAACTCCAGCCATTAGTTGATCCGCCGCGAATTGTGGTGTGGCGATATCTGGCTAATTTCTCTCGCAGCCAACGAAATGATGAAGAAACACCCTATCGATTGAATAAATCGCGTTTATTCAAAGCTTTGCATCCCAAAGTTGATTTACCCCGTCCCTTACAAATCAGTAGTTGTGTTAGCTGTCATCCCAGCGCCGAGGAATTTAATTTTCGTCGCCTGTCTGCCGAATGGGAAAATTCTAATTGAACAGGACTGCCAAAAATGGGTGTAAGAGTGTAAGGGTGTGGGGTGTAAGGGTTTTAGATACACCCCTAAACTAGACTGTCAGGGTTTTGAACATCTTCTGATTTTTGTCGCCACAGCTAGTATAGATGAAGTCAGGCGATCGCACTTAGTTAAATTTTATTAGGTAATATTTTATCTGTATTTTTTGTCAATAAAATTATTTCCACTAATAAATTAGACTTCTAAAAAAAGTCATAATTTCTACTTTTCCTTTGCGCCTTTGCGCCTTTGCGCGAGAAAAACCTATAGGGTAGGTGGTTAAACTAGTGTTTCATCGCTGGATACTGTTTTAAAACCTGCTGTAAATATTGCCCAGTATAAGACTGAGGATGCTTCGCTACATCTTCCGGCGTTCCGAAAGCAATGACTTCGCCGCCTTTGTCACCGCCTTCTGGCCCCAAATCTATCACCCAGTCAGCGCAACGAATTACATCTAAATTGTGTTCAATTACTAAAATTGAATTGCCTTTATCTACCAGTCTTTGCAACACA
Source organism: Nostoc piscinale CENA21 (assembly GCF_001298445.1). Lineage (NCBI taxonomy): Bacteria > Bacillati > Cyanobacteriota > Cyanophyceae > Nostocales > Nostocaceae > Nostoc > Nostoc piscinale. The sequence continues at coordinate 3,272,642 of NZ_CP012036.1, forward strand.
TCTAATAATTTATGCACATCATAAAAAGATAATCCCGTTGTGGGTTCATCAATTAAATAAAGTGTCTTACCAGTGGCGCGACGAGATAATTCTGTGGCTAATTTAACGCGCTGTGCTTCGCCACCAGATAAGGTAGTTGCGGGTTGTCCAAGTTGGACGTAACCCAAGCCAACATCGACTAATGTTTGTAGTCTTGTCACCGCTTTCGGAATATTTTGGAAAAAGTCTAAACTTTCCTCAACTGTCATGTTGAGAACATCAGAAATAGACTTATCTTTGTATTTGACTTGCAAAGTGTCACGGTTATATCTTGCACCTTTACAAACTTCGCACTGTACATATACATCAGGTAAAAAGTTCATTTCAATGACGTTCACACCTTGCCCACTGCAAGCTTCACAACGTCCACCTTTAACGTTAAAAGAAAATTGTCCGGGTTTGTAACCTCTGGCTTTAGCTTCGACAGTTTGCGAGAAAACATCTCGAATTACATCAAAAACACCTGTGTAAGTTGCAGGGTTAGAACGTGGTGTGCGTCCGATAGGAGATTGATCAATTACAATTGCTTTATCAACTGCATTTAAGCCTTGAATTTTTTCTAATTCTTTCGGTAAAGGTACTTTTTTGGTGAGGTGATGTTGTAGAGATGGGTAAAGTAATTCGTTAATTAAAGTAGATTTACCCGAACCAGAAACACCAGTCACGGCGACAAGTTTACCGAGGGGAATTTCTACATCGATATTTCTTAAGTTATTACGATGGGCATTTTTAATAATTAAACTGCGTCCATTACCTTCGCGGCGTTCAGCTGGTGTTTGAATAACTTTTCTTCCTGATAAGTATGCACCTGTTAATGATTTTTCTGCTGTTAATAATGCTGGTAAATCGCCTTGGGCAATTATATGTCCGCCATGAATACCTGCGCCGGGGCCAATATCAACTAAATAGTCAGCCGCGCGGATAGTTTCTTCATCATGCTCAACTACAATTAATGTATTGCCTAAATCGCGTAATTTAATTAAAGTTTTGAGCAATCTACCGTTATCTCGTTGATGCAAACCAATACTTGGTTCGTCTAAAACGTAGAGAACTCCTGTTAAGCCAGAACCGATTTGTGTGGCGAGGCGAATGCGTTGCGCTTCCCCACCAGAGAGAGTCATGGCGGGACGGTCTAGGGTGAGATAATCTAAGCCAACATCTAACAAAAATTGCAATCTAGCTTTGATTTCACGCAAGACTAAATCAGCAATTTGCATTTGACGATCGCTTAATTTTAACTTTTCAACTCGCTCCCGACAATCTCTAATTGATACCCCTGTTAAATCTAAAATTCCATATTGTCCCAACTTCACGGCTAAGGCTTCGGGTTTTAAGCGTTTTCCACCGCAAACTTCACAGGGTTGGTCGATTAAATATTGTTCTAATTTTTGTTTAATTAACTCAGAACCACCTTCATATTGCCGTTGTAATATTGGCAAAACACCTTTAAACTGAGTTTTCGCATTTTCTTTGTTATTCTCTTCGCCGTTTAAAATAATTTGCTGTTGTTCTGCTGACAACTTATGCCAATTGGTTTGTAATTCAAAGCCGTAAGCTTGACCCAAACTATACAGTAATTCCAAATAATAAGAATTTTCCTTTTCTGACCAAGGCGCGATCGCAGCGTATACTGGTGCTTCAGGATCAGGGATCACTAACTCCGCCGAAAATCTTCTTAAAGTCCCGATACCGTGACAGTGCGGACACGCGCCGTAGGGAGAATTGAACGAAAACAACCGTGGCGATAACTCCTCCATCACCGCGCCATGTTCAGGACAGGCGAAATTTTCCGAAAATACCAATTCTTCTTCTTTTGCTTCTGGATTATCAGTAGCCGGACTGACCAGGATAGTTGCAATGCCTTCCGATTGCTTTAAACACGTAGATAAAGAATCAACTAAACGCTCTTGTATACCGTCTTTTTTTACCAAACGGTCAATGACGACTTCAATTATGTGGGTAATATTTTTATCTAATTCAATCGAGTCTGACAGTTCCCGCACTTCGCCATCAACTCGTACCCGTACAAAACCTTGAGAAGCTAAACTTGATAACAGCTTGCGGTGTGTCCCTTTTTTACCCCGCACCACAGGCGCAAGAATTTGAAACTTGGTGCGGTCTGGTAAATCCATGATGCGGTCTACCATCTCATCGATAGTTTGGGGTGCAATACAGCGATCGCATATCGGACAATGGGGTTCACCAGCCCGACCAAACAACAGCCGCAGATAGTCGTAAATTTCTGTTACCGTCCCCACAGTGGAACGGGGGTTATGCGAGGTAGATTTTTGGTCAATCGATATCGCCGGACTTAAACCTTCAATGGCTTCCACATCCGGCTTGTTTAACTGTCCTAAAAATTGTCTGGCGTAAGCACTGAGAGATTCCACATAACGCCGTTGACCCTCAGCAAAAATCGTATCAAAGGCCAGCGAAGATTTACCCGAACCTGATACACCAGTGAATACTATCAGGCGATCGCGCGGCAACTCCAAGTCAATATTCTTCAGATTATGCTGCCTCGCACCCCGAATCCTAATGGTATTTTGGCTATTCTGGTTAATTTGGGGAAGATGTCCATTTAGGAGGGATGCAGCGGCTAACTTGTTATCTGACATATTGGCAGGCTGATAAGTGGGAGGCAGTATGAAACAGTTCTTAATAATACTATTTTTACTCACCTAATACCAGAACAATAGTACTATTTGAAGTAGTGATTGCCCATATTACTACTACAGACATCCGCCTATGTCTGCTAATTTAAAGGCATCACAATTAAACATCCTGCTGAGGGCGAAGCTATGGTAACGCAAATCCAACCGCAGACCCAACCAGAAGTTATCTACCCAGATAGTGACGGACAACCAGTGGCAAATAACACCATACAGTTTCGATGGATTGTCGAAATCAAGCAAAATATCGATTGGCTATTTGCAGCTGATCCCAATGTATTTGTTGCTGGAGACTTGTTTTGGTATCCCGTTGAAGGACGCAATAAAATTTTCAATGCTCCTGATGTTATGGTCGTTCTTGGTAGACCCAAAGGAGATAGATTATCTTACCTGCAATGGAAAGAAGGCGGAATTCCTCCCCAGATAGTATTTGAAATCCTTTCACCTAGTAATACTCAAATTGAAATGGACAAAAAATTACTTTTCTATGACCGTTATGGTGTGGAAGAGTATTACATTTACGATCCTGACAGCAATAGCTTACAGGGTTGGTTACGTGGTGAAGATGGATTAGATGTCATACCCCAGATGGAAGACTGGGTGAGTCCTCGGTTAAAAATCCGCTTTGTACCATCTCCCGAAAGTTTACAACTATATCGCCCCGATGGAGAGAGTTTTTTAAGCTATGCAGAAATTTCCCAACGCTTAGAACAAGAACGCCAACGTGCCGAACAAGAACACCAACGCGCCGAACAAGCAGAACAGGCAAGACGCAATGCAATTCCTCAACTATTACAAATGGGTTTAAGCATAGAACAAGTCGCCCAAGCTTTGAGTTTGTCTGTGGAAGAAGTGCAAAGGATGTCTTAAAGCAACGCCCACTAGTCGGGAAAATTAGGGGACGGATGATAAATTGCAAGTCACTTGATAATCACTAGGGCGATAGCGTTATTTATGGCAGCAATATCTGAAATATGCTTGTTTCTGTCTCGGCAAAATTTGTGTATCTGCCAATTTCGCGCTGTAGCTGACGTTTAAATCTGCGAAAAATACTGATTTCAATTGTTATATTAAGTTTTATAACTATTAGACGAAATTCTCTCCAATGATAGATGTCTTCATTAGAATTTAAACTGTGTCAAGTTATAAACAAGATCGGATTACTACACTACCGTTTCCGAGAAAATTGCGATTTACTGAACGTAGACAGAAAGAGGTTCTGATTTCAACAGTTACTTTAATGTCCTATTGTACCTTAGTCAGAACAAGATTTTTCCGGTACGTGTGGTTGTCACGTTGTATATATTCATCAGAAAGGTGAATAACCTCAATAACATAGAGGCTAAACCATGAAGGTATTCGATAATACCACAAAAAAAAATTTTTCTGGCAAGCTGGGTTTCACTCAATTCGGCAGAGGTTAGCAAAACCTATGTAACCCAGTTACACAGTCCTAGTTCTCACTCAGGCTTTGATATTTTCTTACCCCTGCGGCAGTGGTTAAACAATATAGAAGTCCGCGATCGCGAATTAGCTCATCGTTTGTGCCAACTGATCCCCGCTCAATGTCCTTTTGAACGCGATATCAAATTATTCGGCAAAACAATACTACACATCCCGCCAATGTGCAAACTCAACCCTTTATATGAGGAAGTCGTGAGTTTGCGTTTCCGCGCCTTGTGCTATTTAGCTGATGAATGCGGCGAGGATGTTTCCCAGTACTGTTAATACAATCAATATTCAATGGTTAATAGTCCATAGTCAAAGTTAATTACTCTTGACTATGGACTATTGACTTTGAACTACTAACTATTTTTTCTGCCATTTACGGATTGCTTCTTGAGCATCTTCGTAAACAGATGTCTCTTCTGGAACTAAGGTGGCGGTAGCAATGGCGGACTGAAGATCACCTTCAGCAGCACGAGTTTTGGCTAGGTCTAAGATTTTCTCGCTCCATTTATTGATTGATTTTTGAGCCAGATCAAACCCTGGCTGACCTTGGGGAACGCGCTTGGCTACTTCAATGGCACGATTGTATGTAGAGGCTTGCTCTGGCTTAATTAAGGCATTAGCCGCATCTAATAAAGTTTTGTTAGCGAGATATTGCTTGGCTTCTTGTCGCCACTGTTTAATTACTGCTTGGGCTTGGGGATAAAGGGAGCTTTCTTTGCTGATTAATTGTGCGGCGGCAATCGCATTGGTATATTGTCTTTGCTTGGCACGACCCTCGGCTAAATTGAGGATCATGTTACTCCAAATATTGATATTTTCTTGAGCTTGTTCGTAAAGTGGCTCACCTGGCAGAATTTTTCGTGCAGTTGCGATCGCTAAACTCAAGTCACTGGCTTGAGTTTGTCTCAGAGACATTTTCGCCAAGTCTAATACAGCCTGATTGCGCTTCTTCGACTCAGAAAGGGAAGCTATTTGAGCAGCAGACTGATTTTTCGTGGGAATTACTTGTTCATTTTCATGGGACTTTGCCGATAAAGCTTCTCGACCTGCCGCAAACTTTTCTTGATTGCGGAGAAAAACTACTGTCACTAAAGCAGCTATTAACATCATACCTCCGCCCCAAAAGAAAAATTGTTGCCACCATAAGGTGTTGGCTTTTTTCTTCGATAAACGTGAGATGTAAGGTTGAGGAACATCGGGAATGAATCTTCCTGCACTTGTTTCTGGGGAAGGGATCGCTAATTGGGGTTGCTGGTCGCCATATTCTTCGTTGGCAATTAAGTCGGGTGATGTAGAAAGTTGTGCTTCCCCGAAAGTAAAGTTGGGAAACTTCAAATCTGGTAATCTGGCACCAACAGCCGACTGTAAAACTGATGCTTCTCCCCAAATCCCAATATGCGGCGAATTTACGGGATTTTTGGTTGATGTTGGTGCTAAAGGGGGAGCAGCTAAAGCCACAGCAAAGTTTTCTTCAGAAAAAATACTACCTTCAGCTTCAGTTGCTTCTAATTCATGGGTTGCGGCTTCTGTTGGTTCCAGTGTGCTGGGAACTTCTGTAACTGGGTGATTCACCTCTGACTGTGGCAAGATAACAAAAGATTTAGCAGGTAATATCGCCACTGGATTTTGTGTCGGTCGCCAATAGTGTTGGCATAATTCTGGCGTGAACACATTTAAATAGCTGTTTAAATCTGCCAAACTGCTGCCATGACCAGAACGTAACGCTGCTAACAAAGCCGCAGTAAAAAATCCGTAACCCAGCTCACTACTTTCACGAGAAAATTGCTCTGGTTCGCAAGATAGAATCGTTGCTAATTGTAATTCTTGCGCTATTTCAATGGTTTCTTGTCCAACAGTTGCATCTGCTTGCGTACTGGAAGCACGGTTAATATCAAGCAGCACTACAGCATTCAGTTCCGCTATATGGAGGCTTTGCAAGAGCGATCGCATTTCGATGGCAGTTTCCTGCATTAACTCAGGATTGCCTTCCACTGGCATTAAATAATCTTGGCCTGCATGGTTAACACCATAACCACTAAAGAAAAACCACAGATAATCCCCTGGTTGCCAACAAGCTGCGGCTAAATCTTCTAACAACAGCAGAATATTTTCTTTTGTGGGATAGGTAGACCTATCACCAATTGGCGGCGAAGTATCTGTCATTAATAGACAGCGTTGGGGTGAAAAACCTGCTTCTTGAACCAAAAAATCTTTTAGCGCCTCGGCATCAGCTTGGGCGCAACGTAAAGGTTGAAAAAATTGATATTGATTGATGCCGATCGCGATCGCCCAGTGATTTGCCATCCCGCTATTTGTAGGTTGTGGTTGACTTGCCTAAAATTGCGGTTGGCTTTGCCGAAAGAACAAAGCTAACCTATGTCTTATAGTCTCGAAATTTCATCAGAAATTTCCAAGACTAAGTAATTTTTATTGCCTTTAATTTCAGTAAAAATTCTTAGACAATTCAATTACAGGCCATTAATTAGTAAGGAGCTTTCAGGTTATGACCAAGAATGTTGCTAATCAACAATCATCGATCATTTCCTTTTTATTTATTAGCCAAGTTACCAAACAAATCCGGATATTTCCATTAATATTTTTGCTCTTTTCTAGCCTACCTGTATGGATTGTGGCAGAAATCATTTCACCACAGATGGTAAGAGCTTACACCGCTAGAGTTGATTTAATTATTGATAGATTACCTGATGAAAACTATGAAACTACACTGCGGAGAGCCGAAGCCACAGCTAGAGCCGCCGCACAACGCAGTTTTGACCAAGATATATTAGCTACAGATGTATCGATTATTGTTTCCGTACAAAGCTACGGTGCGATCGCACCAATTTTAGCTTTAGAAGTCAGCCGTCCCCAATGGCGTTCCCGTCCGGATGCTCAACTTTGGGCGACTTACTTTAAAACTGCGCGATCGCTATTATTTTTTGAACAAACCCCCACTAACCCCGTCAATATTGCCCCCATCAACACTGTTGCACCAGCAACCACCACACCGTGACGAGAAAGTGCTGAGGTGAAAGTGCTGAGTGCTGAGTAACAATACTAGCCCCTAGCCTCTAACCTCTAGCTTCTCACTTGTGAATTACGGGTAGACCATTGCAGATGCCAAGAGATGGCTTAGAATAGAAAGGTTGTCAAAAATTGCGATATCCGCTACTATGGCTGTCCCTAAGAAGAAAACATCCAAATCTAAACGCGATAAACGTCGAGCTACTTGGAGACATAAAGCTGCTATTGAAGCCCAAAAAGCTTTGTCTCTGGGCAAGTCTATTTTGACTGGACGTTCTACATTTGTCTATCCTACTGCTGAAGAAGAGGAAGAAGAATCATAATTTCCGATTAGGAAAAACCCTAGCATCACCGAAGATTTGAGCGGTGACTTTTACCGCTCAGGCTTTCTGGTATTTGAGCAAAAGTTTTTCCAAAATTGCTTCCACTCATTAATAGTTTATGCCTATTGTGCAGCAAGTAATCGGATACATAAAAAATCGGTAATGAATAATTTGGAAAATCCATTATCCATTACCTATTACCCATGACTGATGATCAGATAATCATAATCACACAGTAAATTATCTGGATATCCTAACGATGTAGGTGTTCAGCAAAATTAATATTTCTTCTCTGTCTGAGTCTAGTTGTTGATGCTCAGGCGCTCTGCCACACTCACAATAAGGTTTAGATCATCATCTCGAAATAGCTAAGTGTTTCAATTAACCTGATTTTGCTGAGAATATGTTAGGCAAGTTTTTTCAAAAGCCAGATAAAGAACAGGGTGAACGTGTCCCACCTGGACAGCACCTCGCTAAAGGATTCCCTGTGCTAACTTATGGTGCAACACCCAAAGTCAATATCGAAGAGTGGGAATTTCGCGTTTGGGGTTCGGCTAAACCGACTGTTTTCACTTGGTCAGACTTTATGGCGCTACCACAGCACGAATTTACAGCAGATTTTCACTGTGTTACCCGTTGGTCAAAACTGGATGTCAAGTGGACTGGCATTAAGGTAACAGATTTTATGAATTTGATAGAGGTAGAAGAAGAAGCCGCCCACATCATGGAACATTGCTATGGTGGCTACACTACTAATATCGCCATTGAAGATTTTATCCGCGAGGAAAATTTCTTTGCTTTTCAATTATTTGGAGAGCCATTACCCGCAGAACATGGTGGCCCCCTGCGGTTAGTTGTTCCCCATCTCTACGCTTGGAAAAGTGCCAAGTGGATTAATGGTTTAGAATTTCTCAAGAAAGAAGAACTGGGTTTTTGGGAACGTAACGGCTATCATCGCCGGGGTGAACCTTGGGCAGAAGAACGTTATAGCAGTAGTTTTTGATTTTAGAATTTTGTTAAATGAGAGACGTTGCATTGCAACGTCTCTTGTTTTTTACTTGATTAATCGCTTCAAAAAGCCTAATTTGTCTTGATATGGAGCGTAACGCCATTTTAAATCTAGCCAGAAGGAGTTACGTAACACGCTTTTATGGTGGGAAAAGGTGTCAAAACCCGCTTTACCATGATAATTACCAATACCACTATCACCTACACCACCAAAGGGTAAAGATGAGACACCAAGGTGCATTACTGTGTCGTTCAGACAAACACCACCAGAAGAAGTTTCTTGTAAAACTCGCTGTTGCAGATTTTTATTTTGAGAGAATAGGTACAAAGCTAAGGGTTTTGGTTTGGAATTAATTAAGGCGATCGCTTCTGTAATATCTGTATATTCAATTACAGGTAAAATTGGCCCAAAAATTTCTTCCTGCATTACGGGATCTGTTAAGGAGACTTGATCAATAATGGTCGGAGCAATGTAGCGTTCTTCTAGTTTGCTTTCGCCACCAGCAACAATTTCACCTTTATCAAGCAGTTTAATTAATCTTTCGCAGTGTTTTTGACTGATAATTCTGGCATAATCAGCACTATCGTATGGGTTTTCACCATAAAACTCTGTGAGAGTTTTTTTCAAGCCATTAATTAAATCTGGTTTAATTTTTTTATCAACTAAAAGATAATCTGGGGCAACGCAAGTTTGTCCAGCATTAATAAATTTACCCCAAGTAATCCGTCTAACGGTATGCTCTAAATTAATATCAGTATCAACAATACAAGGGCTTTTGCCACCTAATTCTAAAGTTACTGGGGTGAGATGTTTTGCGGCTGCTTCCATAACAATTCTGCCCACAGTCGCACCACCAGTAAAAAAAGATGTGGTCAAATTTTTCTGCAAGTAACTTTTGACTGGCTTCTACACCACCTTCCACTACAGTGATATACTCCGGTTCAAAATATTTAGCCATCATCTTGGCTAACAAACTAGAGGTAGCAGGGGCAATTTCCGAAGGCTTGAGAATCGCGCAATTACCTGCGGCGATCGCACCGACTAAGGGTGCAATAATTAAATTAAAGGGATAATTCCAAGGGCCGATAATTAAAACAACTCCTAAAGGTTCAGCATAAATTTTAGCTGAATAAGAAAAAAACTCGATTGGCACTTCTGCTTTCTGTGGTTTAGCCCAAGAGTGCAAATGTTTAATAGCATAATCAATTTCTTTAGTAACACCAATTTCTGTTGCGTAAGACTCAAATTCTGGTTTCTGGAAATCTGCTTTTAAAGCTTTTACAATATCAGTTTCGTTATCAATTATTGCTTGTTTGAGAGTTCTAAGTTTTTCTATCCGAAAAGCTACATCTTTTGTTTTATCCGTTTGAAAAAATTGACGTTGCTGAGTAATCAGTTTAGCAATATTAGATAATTCAGCAGTAATCATGATGTTATCCTCTAATATTTTATCGAGAGGCTGAGATTCCCGAATTCTTTAAGAAGCTGGGTATCTTGTTATTCATAAATGATTTAGGACTGCTAAGGATCATAATTGATCAATTTATTATTTCTTCAAGGTTTAAGTGGTAAACGGACAACAAATTCGCTGCCTTTACCTAATACAGAATTAACAGAAATCTGCCCTTGATGCGCCTCGACAATTCGGCGAGATAAGTACAGTCCTAAGCCACTACCGGAACTTTTGTGGCTACCTTGACGAAATCTTTGAAACAATGTTGTTTGTTCTTCAGGCGAAATACCCGAACCTGTATCGGCTACCACAATATCAATATAGTCACTACCAGAGATAGATGACGTGCTTCCCAAGGAGGAAATTTCTTGATTTTTATCTGCGGGGGAGAGGCGAACTGCTATATAGCCAGATTCAGTAAATTTAATGGCATTACCTATGAGGTTAGTTAACAGGCGATGCAGTTCTAAGCGATCGCCCATAATGTTATTGTTGGTTAATTCCTCTGCATATTCTTGTTTAATAGTCAGTGCTTTAGCTGCTGCTAAAGGCGTGAGTTCACCAACTACTTCGGCAATTAATAGCTTTAAATCAACTGGTTGAAACGCCAGGGTTTTGCGTCCGGCTTCAAATCTATACACTTCTAATAAGGTATTGACCATCGAGAGCAAATTGGCATTGCTACGTGCCATGATGGTTAGTACTTCCCGCATTTGCGCGGATAATTCACCCAAAGCACCTTGCTCAAACAACATTAACATCCGATCAGCCGCGACTAAGGGTGTACGCAAGTCATGGGTGAGTCGAGAAACAAAATCTTCTCTTTGACGGGCAATTTCATCACGCTCATCCATACTATGCTTGAGTCGCAGGAGCGATCGCACTCTGGCGAGTAATTCATCTACAGTTACAGGTTTACGAATAAAATCATCAGCACCCAAATCTAAGCCGCGCGCAACGTTGGGTGCATCGTGCGCTGTAATTAACAAAATTGGAATATATTGCTGCAAGTTCATCTCCCCACGAATGCGCCTGGTAACTTCATAACCATCCATTCCTGGCATCATTAAATCCAGCAATACCAAGTCGCAAGGAGATGCTTCTAGTTGGGCTAAAGCGACAAAACCGTTTTCTGCGGTGCTAACTGTATAATTTTCTTCTTCTAGTATGGTTTTAATTAAAAAAACATTATCTGGTGAATCATCGACCACCAAAATTTTGTCAGGGCGCGGCGATAGTGAACTCATTTGTGGGGCAAGTTTTTGGTAGATGTGAGTTTTTGACCAAAACTGCTATATTGCTACCACTTTTTACTGATTTGTGTTTTAGCTTACATTCCGCCATTTAAAGTGGCACAATCAGCAATTTTAATTTAATTGTAGAAAATTACAAGTCTATTAAAACAATACTTCTAGCTTGAGGAATGGCGATCGCTTCATTTAACGCAAACCTCTACAAGCAGATTTTTATTATCATTCTCAGATAATTAGCATCTATTTATAGAATCTAGGGTTAATCATTATAGCAAACCAAAAAATTAGTATTTTAATTCCTCCAACGCAACGATAAAGCTGCATCAGCAGCTTCCATAAGGGTGTATGGCAAAAATTGGTTATTTATTTACTATTTTTAATAAAAGTTATTAAATTAGAATATTTTTAGGATTCTAAGAAATTTGCGTTCACAATTTACCCTTGATTTTTAGGGTTTACATACTAAATATCTTATCCAGTAAGCCCTGTAGAGTCTTGACTAAATTATTGATTAGTTTAAGTCAGATTTGTAAAGAAATATAAAGCTGTGTTGCCAAAAAATTTATGACCAAAATTCATGGCACATTAAAACAGCTATAACTCATGAATATCAAGGCTTTGGATACTTTGAAAGGCTGATGTAAAATCAAATCAAAACTTTACATTCCCGCGAGTAACTAGCAGAAAAATATTACAGAATATTAAGTGAAACATCGGATTAAAGTAAATTCATGTAGACTTATTGCAGCAGGCATTAAAAAAAATTGTCTGTTCAATATTTAACGAAACATAGCACTCATAAAACAATGACCACAACCTTACAACAGCGTTCTAACGCTAACGTATGGGAGCGGTTCTGCAATTGGATCACCAGCACCGAAAACCGTATTTATGTCGGTTGGTTCGGTGTATTAATGATTCCTACATTGCTGGCTGCAACCACCTGCTTCGTAATCGCTTTCATCGCTGCTCCTCCAGTAGATATCGATGGTATCCGTGAGCCTGTTGCAGGTTCTTTGATCTACGGAAACAACATCATCTCTGGTGCAGTTGTTCCTTCTTCTAACGCGATCGGTTTGCACTTCTACCCCATCTGGGAAGCTGCTTCCTTAGATGAGTGGTTGTACAACGGTGGCCCATACCAATTGGTAATTTTCCACTTCTTGATCGGATGTGCTTGCTACATGGGTCGTCAGTGGGAATTGTCTTACCGCTTGGGTATGCGTCCTTGGATCTGCGTAGCTTACTCTGCTCCTTTGGCTTCTGCTACCGCAGTATTCTTGATCTACCCCATCGGTCAAGGTTCCTTCTCTGATGGTATGCCCTTGGGTATCAGTGGTACCTTCAACTTCATGATCGTGTTCCAAGCAGAACACAACATCCTGATGCACCCCTTCCACATGTTAGGCGTGGCTGGTGTATTCGGCGGTTCTTTGTTCTCCGCAATGCACGGTTCTTTGGTAACTTCTTCCTTGGTTCGTGAAACAACCGAAACCGAATCTCAAAACTACGGTTACAAATTTGGTCAAGAAGAAGAAACCTACAACATCGTTGCAGCACACGGTTACTTCGGTCGCTTAATCTTCCAATATGCGTCCTTCAACAACAGCCGTTCCTTGCACTTCTTCTTAGCTGCTTGGCCTGTAGTTGGTATCTGGTTTACCGCTTTAGGTATCAGCACAATGGCGTTCAACCTCAACGGTTTCAACTTCAACCAATCAGTGATTGACTCTCAAGGTCGCGTGATCAACACCTGGGCTGACATCATCAACCGCGCTAACTTAGGTATGGAAGTAATGCACGAGCGTAATGCTCACAACTTCCCCCTAGACTTAGCTGCTGGTGAAGTTACTCCCGTTGCTTTGACTGCTCCTGCAATCAACGGTTAATTTTCTAGAGATTGTCTCTAAATAATTAATAAAAAACGCTCTCCTTTTCAGGGGGGCGTTTTTGTTTGGGTTAGATCGCTCTTAGCTTTCGGTTATCATAGCTACAACGTAAATATCGAAATCAATGGCTGAAACTGGCAGAATCAGGGTTGCTAAAGATAAAGCAGATTTAGTTAAAGCGTTAACATCTTCCGACGGTGGTACTGGGCCTTTTCAAACCTTTGCTGATGTGATTGTATTTGCAGCCGCCTTGGGTGCAAAGCATAAAAAAACGTGTCCCTTTAGGCGAAATTTCTAAACGAGAACCATCACCAATCAGGTTAGAATATTTCGCTTCCGTTGGTAATGATGTGGTGATTAAATTATTAGGAATGACGGAAACACAAGATATTAACATCTTATCTCTTCATGAAGAAGAATATGCAACTCAACGCAACAGTATTTTTGAAGAGTATGCTAACGGGGGATTAGAAATTTTACGCAATGAGTTGCGTGGAGCAGTGGATTACGCAGAAAGAATTTTATTATTTCTGAGTTATGAAAGAAATCAAAAAGATAATGAAGAGGAGGAATTTGATTTAAGTAAATTCCTCTCTTGAGCAAATTGATTTATCGCATTAATAATAAAAATTTATCTCCATTCTAGCTGCATTATTACCATTTTGACAGCATCATTGACAGCATTTGCCGCAGTGGATAGTTTATAAGGTTTATCAGGATTTTTTGGTTTTGGATCTATCCTAACTATGTTATCTTTCCACAATGAATTTTCTCTTGACCAATCTATCTGCGAAAGTTGTAATATTTTCTCTTCGTTAAAATAGTTATCTGTTTTAGAATACGTATAATACAATAAACGTCCTAAAACTTCTAAGCCAACACTTACACCTAAAATGCAGTCGTCTTTGAATGCAGCTACTTCAGCTTCAGTCAAATCTTCAACACTTGTATCAAAAATATATTCTGTATTGCTGCATTGTGAGAAAAATTTATTGAGACAAATAACTAAAGCATCAGATGTGGTGTAGACATCATAATCTCGTAACTGATGATTGGGATCGTTGGTGAAAACACAACTAACAAACCTAGCTATAAAGTTAGTTGTATAAATCAACTTTTGTTTAGTAGCTGGACTAGACTTAATCTTCTCTGTTTTATCTTGAAACATTGGCACTCTTTGTATTAGTTCTTTAGTAATGCCAACACGACCAGAAAATTCACCAAATGATAATAAAAGTGATTTATCTAATTGTCTAGTTTGTGCCATGTCTTTAAAATCTGTCTGACATTGGCGAAAGTCGCCTTCTAAAACTAGAGTAATTGGAAAATCATCATCGCTAATTAAGCTACCTTCAGCACTCTCTATTAATTCATGAATAGCACGCTTACGATGTTGTCCGTCTGTAATATCTAACTTAACTCCACGACGAATAACAACTAGACAAATTCCTCTACCTAATTCAATTATTGTGATATCTTTTGGGTTTACATTCGCTGTTAAGGTTCCTACAATCCAAGGTTTGTCTTTTTTCGCACGTTCAACTACATATTGTTTAATTTCTTCTGCATGACCTTTTACTTCTGGGCGATTTTTTCCAGAATCCGGATCATTACCAGTTGATGGTTTTGCTTGCAGAAGCCCAGAAAAATCACTTGCCGGTATATTTATTTGTAGCATAGTACGCTTACCCTGCTTAAAAAGTAGACCAGGATAACAACGTTCACGATGATACTTAGAAAAAAAATGGTTCAAGGAAAGTATTAAACTTCGCTTGAACTTCTGGTGAAATAGTATTAGCACTATCCTGGTTTACGTTAACCATAAAAACAGTTGTATACTTAGAGGTAAGTATCTATTATGCTATGCTGTTTTTAAGCGGTTTGTAATCAGTAAAATCCCTATTGAAGTTTTCTTGTTAGAGCCTGTAATTCATATCAGCAATGGAAGCCCTACCGCTTTTGGATCGACAAACTCACCATCAAAACTTATAGTTTGATTTTCCACAGTTCTTGCATTAGCCAAAGCCTTACGAAGATCAGCTACTTCCATTGGATCTTGAAGTCCACCCAAGATGTAAATTAATAACTTAGCTGCTAAATCTTTGCCAGCAACCTGCACTCGCTTTTTATTCGGGTCATATAAAACCCCATACCAAAGAGACTGAGGATATTCCATCCCAGTAAACCCGCCTTGTTGGTCAAACTTTTTCAACTTCTTGAAAATACTAGTTAGAGAAAACCCTTTTTTAAACACCAAAAATCCCAAAGCTTGGGCTATAGCAACTTGCGCTACAGGGCGGAAAAGTATATTGGCTTCACCACCGCCTTTTTCAAAGCTGAACCTTCGTAAAACTGGAGTGTCTTCATGTTCCAAAATTTTATAGCTAGGTAAATTAGCCAAATTATCAAATAGCTTTTTAAATTCTTCAATTCCCTGCTCAATTTCCTCATTTTCTGGACGCATCGGAATTAAGCCTTTTTCCAACGGTTTCCAATGTGGAAATTTTTGACCTAAATATCTCTCAGACATATCTTGTAGTGCTTGCAATGTCGTCAAAACTGTAGAGTTTGACGCTACAGTTGAACTATTCCAATTAACACGGGGGTTACGATTTGGACGCTGTTCTAAAAGTGGATGAGTTACTGCAATTTTTCGCGCCACAATCGAAAAACCGTCATCTTCATTTAACTGTGCTAACTGACCTTTGGTTAAAGGTGCAGCCATCAAGTTAACATGGACAAAAATCGACCTTACCCTTCTTCTGGCTTCGTTACGAGTTTCCCCAGAATTTACTGCACAAATAAATTCAATGCCAATTTTCTCTTTAGGTAGGCTTTGTAAATAAGCAGAATCTACTTGATACTGCTCTGTTAAATCTGAGATAGTGATAAAACTATCATCGGCGATTTTATCTTTTTTTATATCGCTGGAGTTTGCCAGTTTTCATTAACTCAATTAAACCCTGAACTCCCATTAGCCGATGTTGACCATCTAACGCATAAATTGTCACATTTTCTTCAGAAACATTGAGTAAGCCGACCTTACCATCTTTATCTAGAGGTGTAAAATCGGTAGTAGATTTTGTAGCGCGTTCTTCACTATCCCACTCAGAGGCTTTTGAGTTATCAACCCAAGGCTGATTAATTACTACCAGAACTGGGGGAAATTTATGATTTTTTCTCGCAGCTAAATACTGAACTAAGGGTGCTTGACGCGACCAGTCAACAGGACGCTGTTGAATTTCATCAATACTATCTGCATCGATTTCGATATTATCAGTCTCTGGATTATATTTTTTTTGCAGCAGAGGTAAACCAGAAGCGAAATGAACTCGACTAGCAAACCATTCCAGAGTCACGGAACCAATATAGGCTTCACTACCGCCCATCTCCGTTTTTTGTACCAGAATTTGGTCTTTTTTCTCTAAAAATTTTTCTAGAAGTAAAGCTAGTACCTGTTTATCCTTGTTGTCTCTCTCCAGGTACTCTTTAGCAATATCGGTGGTGAGGTTAGATGCAATATCACTCATATTAATTTTTAAAAACTTAGTCTTGTAACCTAGCTATATTGTCCAAAAAGTTAGATACTAATAAATCAGTTTTTAAAAACTTTTTGGGAAGCCGCGCATTCCATACACTGGAGTAAACAAGCGGTAACGCCCAAATGTCCAGAGGTAGGAAGTAATGACTGAAGCACAACAACCAGAAAATAAAGGTCAGCAGAAAGGTACTGTAGCAGAATTAGTAGAGGATATCCAAGCTCTGACCATTGAAATTCAAGAATTGTATTGTTTGGATGCGATTCCTTGGGTTGTCGGTTATTCGGGTGGTAAAGACAGCACTGCTACTTTACAGTTGGTCTGGTATGCGATCGCTGGACTTCCACGAGAAAAACGGACTAAAACAATCTACGTCATTACTACAGACACATTGGTAGAAAACCCGATTGTTGCAGCTTGGGTGCGAAATTCTCTACAGCAAATGAAGTTAGAAGCTCAAGCGCAAGAATTACCATTTGAACCTCATTTATTACAGCCAGATTTTAAAGAAACATTTTGGGTGGGTCTGATTGGGAAAGGTTATCCAGCACCAAGAGGTAAATTCCGTTGGTGTACAGAACGTCTGAAAATCAATCCCTCGAATCGCTTTATCCGTGATGTAATTCGGGCTAGTGGAGAAGCAATTGTTGTGCTGGGTACTCGTAAAGCAGAAAGCACAAGACGCGCCAGCAGAATGAGAAAACTGGAAGCTATGCGGGTACGCGATCACCTAAGTCCTAACATGAATTTGCCAAACTCCTTAGTTTACAGCCCTATTGAAGACTGGCAAAATGATGAAGTTTGGATTTATTTAATGCAGTGGGAAAATCCTTGGGGATATAGCAATAAAGACTTATTTGCTATGTATCGGGGTGCTTCTGCTGATAATGAATGTCCCTTAGTAGTGGATACTTCTACTCCCAGCTGTGGTAGCTCTCGTTTTGGTTGTTGGGTTTGTACTTTAGTCAGCCAGGATAAATCTCTCGCGGCTATGATTCAAAATGATGAAGAAAAAGAGTGGATGCAACCTCTACTTGATTTTCGTAAGGAATTAGATGCAGAAGAAACACGCGATCGCCGAGATTTTCGCCGCAGAAATGGAGATGTTCAACTGTATGAGCGCAATCTAGAAGGTGAACTATCTATTGAACCAATTCCAGGCCCTTATGTAAAAGAAGCGCGAGAAGATTGGCTAAGAAAATTACTAACCGTCGAAAAACAAATCCGTCAAACAGCACCAGAAAATATGCGCGATATTACTCTGATTTCTATAGAAGAACTGAGCGAAATTCGTCGCATCTGGCTAGAAGAAAGACATGAGTTTGACGATAGCTTACCCCGTATTTATTACGAAGTAACAGGAGAAGAATTCAAAGACCCGCGCCCTGGTGTTGAACATAAGTTATTAGGTAGTGATGAATGGGCTGTGTTAGAAGAAATCTGTGCTGATAACACTATGCACTTGGAACTTATGTCAAAACTTTTAAGCACAGAATGGCAATTTCGTAAGAAAACAAAGCGTGTAGGAATCTACGAAACTCTCGAAAAATGTTTTAATACTAGTTCTCGTTCTCCTGAAGAAGCAATTAGGAATGCTCATTTAAAACGTGATTTAAGAGAGGCTGTTAGTCAAGGAGATGTTGCAACAGTTAGAGAAAAAGTCAAGCAGTTAACTTTAGCCGATTTTGTTGTACCCAATGAACAACCAAGTACACCCAATACACAAAATGACACCGCAAATACTCCAAAATCTACTGACAAGGCAAAAACTTGGTCAAATATGAAATTTAAAAAGAAACAGACCAAGGCTTAAACTTGCTGGTCATCATTAGCATCTCCTAAGTACAGCCTAATAAACTCATCTGCGGCGGCTGGATTAATTTTTCTGAGTGCATCACGAATTTCTAACAGCTTATCAGCAACGGGGTCTGTCATTTCATTAATCCAACGGTGAACGTTTGGCCGTCCTGTTCCCATAGTGACTGCTAACTTGTTCTGGCTGATGCTGTATGTTTCTAACACCTGTTTCAGTGCTTTACCTGCTTTTCCCATGCCTTTGATTGTGTCAAAGGCTTCTAACAGAGTAAATGTTCTGTATATGTAACAAACAAGGTAAAATCATCTTGTTACGTTTAAGTAACACAGCAACTTACCCATAAACAGGTAAATTTCAATGACTAAAAGCTTTCTAGCAGATACTTGTCAAACTACCACACGGCTTGCTTCCACCAACGACGCTACACAAACAACACCCGATAGAGAGTCTGTAAAAGTTGTAATTTATGGTTCTAAAAAAGGTGTAAATAACACAATTTTGACTTTATACAAACTGGGTTTCGCCCAAGTTAACGAGTGGAGTCCTTTATTACCTAGTTCTAACCCTGGCGAAGTTATGAGTATTTTAACAAGGTAGATTCTGTCTGACCAATTAAGTTAAAAAAGACGGGGCGAATAGAATTCGCGGCTACACAGACAAAACCCGCGCAGGCGGGTTTCCAAAAAGATGAGAGCAAATTTTACGCAGTTATATTTACATTACGTTTGGGCAACGTGGGATAGATTACCTCTTATTACACCTGATATTCAAAAGTTAGTGTATGCAGCAATTATCAAAGAATGTGAACAATTAAAATGTACTGTAATTGCCGTTGGCGGTATTGAAGACCACGTTCATCTATTAACAGGTTTTCCGGTGACTATCAGTGTGTCTGATTTAATTAAGCAGATTAAAGGTAGTTCTTCACACTTTATAAACAATGAAGTTACACCAGGAGGATTGTTCAAATGGCAGGGTAGTTATGCGGCTTTTACAGTTAGTCATGATGCGATTGATAATGTTGCTCACTATATCAGGAATCAAGCTGTTCATCATCAACAAAAATCTATTATTTCTGCATGGGAGTTAACCTTATCTGTCAATATAAAGGGCGATTAGAAATCGCGGCTATACAAACAAAATCCGCCTGCGCGGGTTAAGAAACATAAATTTTATCTTATCTTAGTCCGCGTAGGCGGACTTCGCCTGTGTAGCCGCGAATTCCATTCGCCCGGAATGATTAAAAATCCTATCTCGACAGATACCGATATTTTATCTATAAAGACAAATGATATTTTTGGAACTCGTATTACAAAATTTTGGCCCTTATTCTGGCAAACAAGTAATTAATCTTGACCCAAGAATTGAGGAAAATCCCCGCCCGATTCTTTTATTAGGTGGGATGAATGGCGGCGGAAAAACTACTCTTATGGATGCGATTCGGCTGGCATTATATGGACAACGCGCCCAATGTTCTACTCGCGGTAATTTAAGCTATGGTGATTTTTTAAATCAATGTGTTAATAGTAAAGCTACCCCATCCGAAAAGACTAGAATTGAGTTACTTTTTGAACATATTGAAGACGATAAACCAATCAGATATCGTATTGTACGCTATTGGGAAAAAAATCCTAAAGATGGTAAAGATACGTTAGGAATTTTAGGCGATAGTGATACCTGGCCAGAGTCTTTGGTAAATATTTGGGACGACTATATAGAAAATTTACTACCTTTAGGAATTTCTAATTTATTTTTATTTGATGGCGAACAAGTAAAAGAACTAGCAGAACAAGAAACACCACCACCAATTGTTGTGGAAGCTATTCGTGGGTTGTTAGGGCTAGAATTAGCAGATAAATTAGCAGTTGATTTAGATGTTTTAATCACCCGCAAGCGTAAAGAGATGGCTGATACTAAAGATTTAGCTAATCTCGAAGATATTGAAAAAAGGTTATTACAACAGCAAGAAGATTATCAAGTAACAGAACAAGAGTTAGCTAATTTAAAAAATCAAGTTGAAGCATTAGAAACTATCCAGCGAGAAGCTTTAGATAAATTTGTATCTGAGGGTGGTAAAATTGCCGCAGAACGCAGTCAGTTAGATGAGAAACAAAAGGAAAAAACTGCTGCATTAGAAGCAATTAGACAATCTTTATGTGAATTAGCTGCGGATATTTTGCCTTTAGCATTGATTCCTAATTTATTGAGTCAAGTACAAACGCAGGGTGCAAGTGAATTTCGCAATCAACAGGTGCAACTTGCGAGAGATGTTTTAATTGAACGAGATAAACGTTTAATTGAATGGCTAACTCAGTTAACTATTGCTGCTGACCAAGTTGATAAAATTCAAGCTTTTTTAGCTGAAGATGTAGATAGTTTATATGCAAGTTCACTTCAAACGGAAGCGCCTTGGTTATTAGCTGATGAGGAAAGCTTGAGTCAATTAGATAACGTGAGATATCATTTGCAAAATGCGCGTAATAATGCCAAACAGCATTTAGTTAATCTCAGAAGTCTGGAAGAAGAAATTATTACCTTAGAAAGACAAGTGCAGACAGCAGCAGAACCAGAAGCTTATAAAAAGCTGCGTGATGCTGTAGAAGTTTCACAAAAAGAAGTTGTACAAGCTAAAGCAAAGTATGAAACCACAAGGCAAAAATTAGCAGCGTTAACGGATGCAATTGAAATAACTAAGAAAGAATTAAACGATTATACTGACAAAATTATAAAACATAAAAATAGAGAACATATCATTACTTCTGCATCTAAAGTTCAAGAAACTCTGAAGGTTTTTCGAGAAAAATTAACACTGAGGAAGCTAAATAAATTAGAGGAAGAGGTTAAGAATTGTTTCCTCTATTTACTGCATAAATCTGATTTAGTATTTCGCATCGCTATTGATACTAAAACCTTTGCTTTATCGCTGTTCGATTTCGATAGTAAACCAGTCCCAAAACATCGCCTTTCGGCTGGAGAAAAACAGTTACTGGCGATCGCCTTTCTCTGGGGACTAGCCAAAGTCTCTGGCTTGCGCTTACCAGTAGCCATTGACACACCCTTGGGCAGACTCGACTCCTCCCACCGCCAAAACCTAGTAGAAAAATACTTCCCCGCCGCCAGTCATCAGGTAATTCTCCTTTCTACTGATACGGAAATTGGTAAAAAAGAAGTCGAAACCCTGCGGAAGAATGAAGCGATCGCTCGTGAATATCTCCTCAAATACGACTCATCCACCCGCCAAACCACAGTGATCGAAAATCAATATTTTTGGTAGGCGATTGGCTGCTTAATATTTACTTTACGAATCAGTTCTTAATAGGTAGAGGGACAAAGGGGAAAAGTGAAACAAGGGCATGATTTATACCTTGTCCACCTCCTCACTCTTGTCTATCCCCACTCCCCACGTCAAACTACTCAACTACCTCATTGACTGGGAACCGATCAATTAATTGCATCGCCCGGTAAGCATTGCGCTGCAAAACTTCTGGAAGATGGGGAACGTGGGGAATTTGAGATAATAAATCGAGAGTCCGGCGTAAAATTCGCACGACATCGCCTTCATCTAAGCTGGTGTGGTTACAAAGTTCTGTCCACTCCATACCTAATGCCCATTGTTCAACGATCGCAATTAACTCAAATTCTAACCAGATAGGTAGTGCGACGTTATATCGCCGTTGCAGTTGGAACATTTGACGGCGAATACCCCGTAGTTTGGCTAAAGCCTCGGTAACTTCTTCACTTAAGTCAAAGTTAACTCGACTATCGGGGCGGGGAGTTTCTGTCACCAAAGCTGCGACAGCTGCGGCTAAGTGCTGCGGGTCTAATTGATTAAATTCACCACTCGCAAACACTAAACCCAGCCATAATTCGTTTTCGCCCCGAATAGCGGCGGCCATTTGTCCTAATTCTGTGGGGACTAAGTTATCCAAACAGCCAAAGTGTTGCAAAATTTCAATTAAATTGAGAAATTCTTCCCAATGGCGTTGTGATTGTTGGGCGACTTGTCCTTGCAGTTGTTCAAGTTCGGCTTCGAGTTCCACATAACGCGCTCGGCGTTTAAAAATTGTCGAAGCATTACCAGACTGGCGCAGTGGATGATTTTCGATTTGTTCTTCAACGGCGGTAACGCGACTGAGTTGTTCTGCGACTTCTGGTGGTAAATTTAGAGTTTCATCGGGGTTGGGAATAAGTTTGGCGATCGCCGCTGTTTGTTCATTGCCACGATAAGATTTTCCTGGCTGAAAAACTAATTCCGGCGGTGGGAGTATATCTGCTGGTAAGTCCAGGCGGGGTAGTTCAGCATGTAAATTCATCACATCTTCCGTTGTGGCTACATACCAACGGTTATCCTGTCCCAAACAAACAAAATATGGCGCTTGTACCCCTGGACTTTTACCAACTAAAACTGCCATCACAGGTGCAGACACAGTGATGTTTTTGCCTTTGAGACTTAATAGTGTGCCAGAAACAGCAAAGCCCAACATCATGACTAATTCTTCTTGGCGATCATCTTGGGCTTGTTTTTGCAGAGTTTTTAATAACTGACGTTCGACTTTCAGACGTTGGCGTAATTTCTCATAAACAGCAATTTCATTTTCATCTACAGCCGCGATTTGTTCTTGGAGTTGAGCTAATTGGGCTTGCAGTTCAGCAATCTCATCGTATTCTGGTTTGAGGTGCAAGTTAGCTATATACTGCCCAAAACTGCGTTCTACTAGTTCTCTGGCTTGTTCTATGGTGTGAGTTTGCAGTAAGTTCAACACCATACCATAGCTTGGGGTAAATTGGCTGACCAGTGGATCTGGTTTTGATGTTGCCAGATACGCTGCTTCTTTCGCTCCTTCAAAGGGAGTTTGGACTGTCACCACATGACCTTGTTTATCCATACCGCGCCGACCAGCCCGACCAGCCATTTGCAGAAATTCTGAGGCATTTAACAAGCGGTGTCCAGTATCTGTACGTTTTGACAGGGTGGAGATCACTGTGGTGCGGGCAGGCATATTAATGCCTGCGGCTAAGGTTTCCGTCGCAAATACCACCTTAATCAACCCTTGTTGGAATAATTCTTCCACAAGTACTTTCCACGCAGGTAAAATCCCGGCATGGTGGGCGGCAATGCCGCGATAAAGGGGGGCAATTTGTCCCGAACGTCCGGCTTCGGGGTTACGGTTTAAGAAGTCATCAATTTGTTCTCGTAAGATTTGTGACTCTTGGCCATTTACCAACCATAAATCACCCACCTCAGCCACGGCTTTATCGCATCCCCGACGACTGAAGATAAAGTAAATGGCCGGGAGCATATCTCGCTGTTGGAGTTGGCTTAAGGTATAGATGATACCTGGGGCTTCTGGTCTGCCGTTTTTACCTTTGTCAGCTTGTCCTTTGCGATGTTTCTTAACCAGTCGGGGATTAATTTTGTTGTGCGTATCATTCAGCAACGGAAACAGACCTTTGGGATTACAGAAATGAAATTCCAAAGGAACTGGACGAAAATCAGAATAAATCAGGTCTGTGGGGCCGTGGACTTGATTTAACCAATCTGTTAGTTGTTCGCTGTTGGCAACTGTGGCGGAGAGGGCTGCAAGTTGCACTTCACGGGGACAGTAAATAATCGATTCTTCCCAAACTGTACCGCGTTGACGATCATTCATATAGTGGCATTCATCTAATACCACTGCTTCCACATCAACCAAGGAAATGCCAACCTGCCCGATGGGTGTGCCATAGAGCATATTACGGAAGATTTCGGTGGTCATGACCAGAATTGGTGCATCTCGGTTAATAGACGCATCACCGGTTAACAGTCCCACTAAATCGGCACCAAACTTCTCACGAAAATCGCGGAGTTTTTGGTTCGATAAGGCTTTGAGGGGTGTGGTGTAGAATACGCGCTTTTTTCGGGCTAGGGCGCGATAGATGGCGTATTCTCCGACTAAGGTTTTGCCAGAACCCGTGGGCGCACATACAACTACGGAGCGTCCAGCGTTAAGGGACGCGATCGCATCTTTCTGAAACTGATCCAGATCAAAGGGAAATATCGACCCTAAATTGATTTCTGGAGACGGTGCGGGATAGTTCACTCAATCACATTTGCAACCAGACTGTTTACTATATTAACGGGTCTTTTGTCAACTTCGTCATAGGAAGTAGGGAATAGGGAGTAGGGAATGGGGAATAAGCATATTTTCTTGTTTCCCCACTCCCCTCATTTTCCCAATTCTTGCGATCGCGCTGTGGCGGCTTTGACTGCTTCAATTAAAGCAGAGCGAAATCCAGCTTTTTCTAATTGGCTAATGCCAGCAATGGTTGTACCACCAGGACTGGTAACTCTGTCTTTCAATTCTGCGGGGTGCATTTTGCTTTCGTGGAGTAATTGTGCGGTTCCCAAGACAGTTTGTAGAGCGAGTTGATTGGCAATTCCTCTGGGTAAACCTGCGGCGACTCCACCATCCGCTAAAGCTTCTACTAATATAGATACGTAAGCCGGGCCACTACCAGATAGCCCTGTAACAGCATCCATCAAGCTTTCGGAAACTTCCACCACTTCTCCCACTGCGGAAAATATCTCTGCTGCTTTTTGCTGGTGTTTAGCGTTGGTATACGCACCTAAACATATAGCTGTCATCCCCGCCCCGACTGTGGCTGGGGTGTTGGGCATAGCTCTAATTACTGGTAATCCTGGGAATGCTGCTTCTAGGTGATGTAAAGGCACTCCTGCCAAAATCGAAATCACCAGAGGGGAATGTTCTGCTAAAACAATATCTGCTAATTCTTGAGCGATCGCACTAAATACTTGCGGTTTTACAGCTAAAAATATGACTTCCTGCGCTTGCTGAAATACCAAGCTGTTATCTATCGTCACAGTCACATCGTATTGCTGCTGCAAAAAAGCCTGACGCGACGGTTGGGGTTCGCTAACTATTACTTCTGAGGGTTGGTAGATACCCCGTTCAAGCAGGCGGGATAACAGCGCCTCTCCCATTATCCCACCACCAATTAAGCCAAATTTTCTAGTCATTTATGATTGGTCATTAGTCACTTGTCATTAGTCATTTGTATCTTAGAACGAAGGACAAAGGACGAAGGACAAAGGACTAACGACTAATTTCAATTTATTGCGCCATGCGGTTAGGTTCATTTCCCCAGTTTGGTGCGGCAGTTGGGGCGGTACGTACAGGACGCGCTGGCGGTTGTGGTACTTCATGAATAACTCCACCTTGGGTGCTGACTTGTACGCAGCTTGGCGTAAACAAAAAGATGCTTTCTCCAATCCGCTCTTGATGTCCATCTAATGCGTAAGTTCCACCAGCAACAAAATCAACGGCGCGTTGCGCTTGATCTGGGTCCATGATTGTCAAGTTGAGTACAACTGATTTGCGCTCACGCAAGGCTTGAATTGCCTGGGGCATTTCTTCAAATGTACGAGGCTCAAGCACTAATACTTCGGAAATCCCGTTTACTGCTCCTGGCATACCAATTACGTTCCCCATCGTAGACTTTGATCCTGTTGCTACATCATTCCCCATTGTAGACATGGGTTCCCGCCAACGTCGATTCTGTGTAGTAGCTTCCGCTGGTGCAGGTTGAGGATTTTCCTCTTGATACAAATTTTGGTAGTGATCTGTATCTGGTTCTTCCTCGTAATATTCGTATTCTACCTGCTCGTTTAGCCCTACGAAATCTCGAAGTTTGGAAAATATATTGTTCATTTGGTACGCTCCTGATGCAAATTACCTTTATCGATTTGGCTGATAGTTGATGTAGCCACTAAAGATCACTACAAAGGACGGACAGTTTAGTAATCTTATCGTTGTTTGTAGCTTCTGTTACAACTATGGATAATGAACGGACGCTTTTGTAAACGCCTGTACCTTAACCTAGATACAATAATGAGTCAAGATTATATCCCAAAGATTTTAGGATATAAAGCTTAATTGCAGCTTTTTTTGATGTTTCGTTACTTTATTTAATATTTTTTTTTAGTGTTTTATTGTACAAGCAGTCTAGGACAATTATCTGTATTTACTACCTAGAAGCTTTGGTACAAATAGTCAAGAATTGTTGTCAGAGAAATTAATGGCGATCGCCAAATAAAATAGTTCCCAATCTTACCATCGTTGCTCCCGCTTGGACTGCCAGTTGATAATCACCAGACATCCCCATCGAAAGTTCCCGCATTTGAATATTCGGCAAGTTTTGTAACTGAATTCGTTTCGCTAAATCATGTGTGCTATTAAATACATCTAAAATTTCCGCCTCAGTCAAACCCAGAGGCGGAATTGTCATCAATCCTTGAATTTGTAAAAACTGGCACTGGTTGAGTTCCCCTAAGTCAGCAAGTAATTCTGGAACAGTCCAGCCTGATTTTTGCGGGTCTGGAAGGATTTTGACTTGCAGACAAACCTTTGGGGTAAATCCTAGCTGCTGTGCTAATTGATTTAACCTCTGTGCCAGCTTCAAATTATCTACAGAGTGAATCCACTCAAATAGTTCTAGGGCTTTTTTGGCTTTGTTACTTTGCAAATGTCCAATCAAATGCCAAGTAATATCTGATAAGTCCTGTAACTGAGCTTGTTTACTGGCAGCTTCTTGGATACGGCTTTCGCCAAAATCACGAATTCCGGCGTTGTAAGCTAAACGAATCATCTCCGCCGGAACTTGCTTGCTGACAGCAATTAACTTGACAGAAGATGGCAGTGAGGCGCGAATATGGGCAATATGTTCGTCAATCGAACTACTCATTGGAACGTGCGTTGGAAAACACTCTGAAGCTGATCGTACTCCTGAGATGAACCATTACGGCGTAGAGTCCGCAAACGATTTTCTAACATCATTCTGGCTTCAGTGCGTCCAATAGGTTGAAATTTAATACCTTTAACGTCGTTTGTGACCAGAAAAAATAAGCGTTGGGCATAAAGTGTAGTGAACATATCTTGGTTGTCGTCAACCACACAGATCCGATAAAGTAAGCCCCAAGTTGGATGATTGATGTAAATTTCAGAGTTTTCTGGAGTCATTTAAGAGTCAAGGTAGGAGTATGTATATTAATTTGTAGTTTTAGACAAACATCCAGACGATGATCATACCTGTTCGTCAGAATATTTAGTTAAAACTACTCCAATTGAGTGACTTCTGCCATTGCGGCAGTGCTGAAATTCTTGATGATGCCTAGTAGACAAATGAAGCTAACAGTAGGAAAAGGTAAAATCACCAAGGATTGATCAAACTAGGGTAACTTGTACTTATTTGCTATTGGCAACACAAAAAACCTCTGCTTTTTTGTTTGGGTTGCCACGTTGCAAGCCCTATTTACCCTCTAAAGTTTGCCTTAGCCAAGGCTGACTCTCAAATTGATGTTGGCGCTGGCTTCTCTCCATGTTGCCATAATTATTATTTAGTGGCACAAAATTGCCTGCAATTGCCGACTTTTGATGATTCATCATTCAGGAATTAGGTGTTGCACCAATTTAGTTCAGCAAGGTTCATTGGTAATTAAGCATTTTCAGAGCCGCTAGTTGTGCTTGTGCTTTGTGCAGAGATTCATACCATTCTCTTTCAGGATCACTGTCTGCCACAATCCCTGCACCCACTTGTCCCCATACGGTTTTGAGTGCTGAGTGCTGAGTAAGAGATTCTTCCCCTGCTCCCTGCTCCCTGCCCCCTGCCCCCTGCTCTTCAGATGGAGATGCGGGTGCTAACAGTAGGGTACGAATCAAGATATTTAAATCCAAGTTACCGCGCCAGTCTAGATAGCCGCAAGAACCATAAAACAGGCTACGTCGCACAGGCTCTAGTTCTTCGATAATTTCCATGCACCGCACTTTGGGACACCCTGTGATTGTGCCGCCTGGGAACATGGCACGAATCAAATTAACGGCGCTTTGGTCAGATTTTAAAGTACCTTTAACGTTGCTGACAAGGTGCATAACGTGGCTATATCGCTCAATTGTCAGCAGTTCGTCAACTTTTACTGTTCCCCATTCACACACTCGCCCTAAATCATTGCGTTCTAAGTCTACCAGCATGATATGTTCTGCACGTTCTTTGGTGTTGCTGAGTAGTTCTTGTGCCAGTTGATCATCTTGTTCTGGGATTGTACCGCGCGATCGCGTCCCAGCAATTGGTCGAGTTTGGGCTTGCTGATTTTGCAACAGCACTAACCTTTCTGGTGAACAGCTGACTACTTCACCCCAAGGAGTCTGCCAGTAGCTGGCAAAGGGTGAAGGATTGATTTTCTGTAATGCTTGGTAAATTGACCAGCCAGAAGCCGTTGTAGATGCAGCAAATCGCAAAGAAAGATTCGCCTGAAAGATATCTCCAGCCTGAATATATTTTTTGGCGCGGTTGACTGATGTTTCATAATCTGACTGCGATGTAAAGAACTCAGGGACGGAATTGATGGGTGTATGGGGTGAGGAGGTAATTGGGTAGAGTGAATTCCCTGAATTTTTATCTTCTAAAAGAATTTTTAACCTATCTACATCATTAATGTCACTACCTGCTAACCAAAGAATTTGTTCAACATGATCCAAAACGGCAAATGATTCTGGTTCATACCAAAAAGCTACGGGGAAGGGTAGAGTATCAGATTTAGCAAAAGGTAACTGTTCAATTTCCCAAGCGACATCATAGCCAAGCCATCCTAGCCAACCACCGGTGAAGGGGAGATGAGGGGGCAGGGGCAGGGGCAGGGAGGATGGGAGAAAAGTTTCTTCCCCTACACCCTTACACCCTTGTACCCCTAAACCCCTACTTTGTAGCAACTCTTCCAAAAAAGGAAAAACCTGACCTAATTGCGGTGTCCACATCTGCGGTACACCATCGACTATCCGGGGTGCGCCTGCACAGATAGAATAGCGGCTGAGTTGGGGTTGGCTTGTGGGGGTTGGGTAAGGACTTTCTAGCAGGGTAGCAATGCCTGACGATGTGGTAGGCAGAAATAAGGCGGCGAAAATTTCCGCGCCAGTACGATTTTCTAGGGGGAGCGATCGCCAATGCCAAGGTTGGTCATAATGAGTGAACAGCTTAAAATTGATTACCGGAAATTACCCGCACTCCCCAGAATAAAGTTAAAGTGGCGATCGCAAACCAATCCCATCTTTTGAGTCGTAATTCATGCCACTGCACTTTGTGTTCGTGAGGACTAGTAAAACCGCGCACCATCATCGCATTTGCCATTTGGTCTGCTCTTAACAGCAAATTTTCTAACAGTCTTTCGGCGACAATCATCCAAACTTTAACCGCACCTTTTAACCCTAGTTTTTTCCAATTAATCGCCCTTGTCATGACTGAGCGAATCAAATTCTGCACTTCTTCTAAAACTAGGGGAATAAATCGCAAGGACAAAGTTAAAGTCAAGGTAATTTCTGTTACAGGCAATTTGAGTCTGCGTAAGGGCTGCATAAGACTTTCAATTGCTGCCGTGATTTCTTCTGGCGCAGTTGTCAACAAATACAAGTTAGTACTGTAGATTACCGTAAATAAAATGGTACTCAGACGTACCGCCAAATCCAAAGAACGGCGGGTGATTCTGACTGGCCCTTGATGGAACAAGACGTAGGAGTATTTTTTAGTGCTGAGTGCTGGCTGGGGAGTTGGGACGGGTGAGTTAGACTTGGGAGCTAAAATTTGTTCATTAGCTGGGAGACGGGGTTGATAACTCACACCCAAGCCATCGGGGCTAACGGCGGCAATAAATAATACTAAAATTGTGAGTGTTAATAACCAACCTAGTTGTTGCTGCCAAACTCGGCGGGGAATTTTGGCAACTAAGGTAAAAAGAATTAACAGCACGACTAACAAGATGCGCCATTCGTTAGTCGCAAAGCTGTAACTAGTTAAAAAACTCATCAACCAAGCAATCTTGACGCGGGGATCAAGCTTATGCAGCCAAGTTTGCGGTTGTTCTAAATATAGCCCTAGTGGGAGCGATCGCAGTAAATCCATAAGATAAGGTAAAAGTTAAAAGGCAAAAGTAAAAAGAGAAAATTTTACCTTTTTACTTTTTACTTTTTACTTCATTACACGCGAGTTGCGCGGTTGACATTACCACTTTCCACATCACGGACTTTTTTACTCCGCCAGAATAGACGAATGGGTGTACCCTTAAAGCCTAATTGTTGGCGGAATTGTCTTTCGATATAGCGACGGTAGTTGTCGTTGAAGCGTTTAGCATCGTTCACAAACAAAGCAATTGTTGGTGGTTGGGTGCTAACTTGAGTACCATAATAAATTCTGCCCTGACGACCACCGCGAGAAGTTGGGGGTGAGTGCCATCTTACCGCTTCTTCTAAAACTTCGTTAATTACCGATGTCGTCACACGTCGCTTGTGTTCTGCGGCTGCTTGAACAACTAATTCTAAAATCTTTTCTACCCGTTGTCCTGTCAAGGCGCTGACAAAGATAGTCGAAGCCCAGTCGGTAAAGTGTAGTCGCTCTTGCAGACTTTTTTCGTAATCGTAGATAGTATGAGAGTCCTTTTCAACGGCATCCCATTTATTGACAACAACGATGCAAGCTCGACCTTCTTCAATGATGCGCCCTGCTAATTTTTGGTCTTGTTCCGTAACTCCGTCTAAAGCATCTAAGACTAATAAAACGACATCGGCGCGGCGAATGGCTTTAAAAGCACGGTTGATGCTGAAAAATTCCGTCCCGTAGTCTATGTTTTTCTTTTTGCGAATCCCGGCGGTATCAATCAGCCGATATTGTTGTCCATCGCGTTCGATAAAAGTGTCTATAGCATCTCGCGTTGTGCCAGAAATGGGGCTAACAATAGCTCTTTGTTCACCCACAAAAGCATTTAATAAACTTGATTTCCCCACATTTGGCCGACCAATGATCGCTACTTTAATTTCATTAGTTTCTGGTATTTCTGTTACAGGCGGAATGTGTTTAATTAACTCGTCGAGTAAGTCGCCTGTACCGTTGCCATGAATTGCAGAGATCGGGTATGGTTCTCCTAACCCCAATTCCCAAAACTCGGCTGCTTGTATTAAGCCTTGTTCTGGAGATTCGCATTTGTTCACAGCCAGGAGTACTGGTACTGGTTGTTGACGTAACCATTCGGCGATTTCTTCATCAGCTGATGTGGGGCCTGTTTGACCATTCACTACAAAAATGGCTGCGCTTGCTTCGTTGAGGGCTGCTAGTGCTTGCTGACGAATCAATGGCAGAAATTCGGTGTCATCGTTAAAGACTAAACCACCCGTATCTACCACCAAATACTCGCGATCATTCCAAAAAGCAGGCAGATAAGTGCGATCGCGGGTCACACCTGGTTCATCGTGGACAATCGCCGTTTGTTCCCCAGCGAGACGATTAACCAGGGTGGATTTGCCGACATTCGGTCGGCCGATAATTGCAACAATTGGCAGTCCCATAAAACCAGGAGTAGAGAAACAGTCAGTATATCACATCTGTCTATTTTAGCGACTTTCAGTCTTTCTTTAATTTTCTCTGATAAAAGAAAATTTACTACGAAACTTTAAATAACAAGCTTGGCAAGAAAACTGGCAATCACAGCGAAGGAGATTGTGTGTTGAGAACTCGTAAGTGGTTGATAAAAGCCAGCAGATCAGCTTTTCAATGTATAAGGTGGTGCATATTGCTTGGCTGCTGCACTTTACTATATGCCCATTTAATTGAACCGAATTGGATAGAAATTAATTCTTTACAACTGACATTACCCAATCTCGCCCCAGAATTTAACGGTTATCGCATTGTCCAAATTAGTGATATTCACCGCGATCGCTGGATGACTCCGCGACGACTCAAGCGAATAGTCCGACTAATTAACCAACAAAAACCCGATTTAATTGCAATTACAGGTGATTTAGTCACACGCAATTTACCACAATTCATCCCTTCATTAACAGTTTCTTTAAATCACTTCACACCCAAAGATAAAACTGTAGCAATATTAGGAAATCACGACCACGAGAACGATACCCAAGCAATTATTAAAGCCATACAAAAAAGCAATATTGTCTACTTAGGCAATGATATTTACACACTCCAACGCGGGAATGCAATGTTACATATTGCGGGTGTAGATGATGTGCAGATGGGTAAAAGCCGACTAGATTTAGTCATGCAGAAATTACCCAAAACAGGCGCAGCAATATTGTTAGCCCACGAACCAGACTTTGCTATTACCAGCGCGGCGACAGGGCGGTTTGATTTGCAACTTTCAGGACATTCCCACGGTGGACAAATCCGCTTACCGTTCATCACACCGCCGATACTTCCGCCTTTTGCAAGACAGTATTATTTAGGAAAATATCAGGTAGGTAAGATGTTTTTGTATACTAACCGAGGTTTAGGAATGACAGGTTTACATCTGCGTTTCTTTGCCCGTCCTGAAATTACGGTCTTTACTTTAGTTGCGCCAAGGTGATGAAGTCATAACCAGTTAAAGAAGCAGCAATATCTGGGGTTAGTTGAGCAATTAGTGTAGTCTATAGAGGTTGTGTAATTCCCATGCGTCGCCCAATTATCTATATTTTGATTTTGCTAGTTTCGATGTTAATTGTGACTTTGTGGTGGCCTGTACATGACTCGCAATGTAACTCAGAAGCTTTTTTAAAATCAAACAAACAAAAACTTCAGATAACAGCCTCTCAAGTTGTTGTGCAACCCTGGCGTGGCGAACATAATGTATATGGGATTTTCATGGTTCCCGATGAATACAAACAAGCACCATTTTTTGTGTTATCTGTTCTGAATGCTGGTAACTATTGTTCTCAACCATTTGGTTACAGCCAAAACTATGATGATGTATTTGCCCAACCAGGAACTCATTTAATTAGGTATTATCTGAGGACACGCATTGCGTTGCGGATGATTGTTCAAGGTTCATATTTGCAACTTAATAATCAACAAAACTGGGTGTTAATTTACCAACAAGTTAAGTAAAAAGACAGGAGGCAGAAGGACGACACTTTGCTCAATTCGGGGAACCCGCCCACACAAGTGTCTCCACGAGGGAAGGGGTTTTTAAGCTTGGTCACTTTTATTTACATATATAGCAATCCTAAGTCATTTATAAATATCTCTCTCCCTTGTCTACCTTTTCTACCTTGTCTCCCTTATCTTTGTTGTTC
The DNA here is from genome assembly GCF_001298445.1 of Nostoc piscinale CENA21. Taxonomy (NCBI): domain Bacteria; kingdom Bacillati; phylum Cyanobacteriota; class Cyanophyceae; order Nostocales; family Nostocaceae; genus Nostoc; species Nostoc piscinale. The sequence continues at coordinate 3,306,215 of NZ_CP012036.1, forward strand.
ACATATCAACTAGGACTGCTATAGTTGGATTTATTTGTGCCTACCTACTTATCAATTCTTGTTAGTCTTAAGGAGTAATTGGAGTGGCTAAATTTTCATGTTTGGCTAACAAAGCAGAGGTAGTATTCACAACAATTTGCGCTGCACCTGCAAAAAACGATCGCTCAATTGTCCTAAGCTGATCGCTAGGTTGATGATAATGAGGACTACGCAGATTAGCCGTATCTGTTACTAAAACTGCCCCTACTCCTTGATACCAAAACGGTGCATGGTCACTACGCAGAGTATCAGGTGTGAGTAATCCCTTCAATGGAATAGGTACTGTGAGAACGGCTGGTAAATTAGCTGGTTGTGTGTTTTGAAAAGCACTCAGCAAAGGTAAATGTTCTGTATCACCCACAACTGCTAAAAAGTCTCCTTTATCGCTGGGAGGTGTTACAGGTAAACCCGGTGGATATTGTTGACAGCCAGGAGTGTAGCAAGCATAACCAACCATATCCATAATAATGACACCACTGAGATTTTTTAACCGTTTGGCTTGAGCGGCGAAAGCTTTGCTACCCAACAGTCCGGCTTCTTCTTTATCAAAAAAAGCTAACTGTAAAGTGCGTGGTGTTGGCTGGGAACCAAGTAATCTGCCAACTTCTAACACAACTGCCACCCCAGTACCATTATCATCAGCACCTGGAGAGGAAGCGACTGTATCATAATGTGCGCCAACCAAAATTGTACCTGCTGTTTTCTCAGTCCCTAAACGTTCTGCAAAGATATTCACACCCTGAGTAAATTTCTCTAGCTGTGGTTTCCAGCCGTATTTTTTTAATTCACTTGTGATATATGTACGAGTACGCGATCGCTCTGCTGTTGTATAGCGTTGAAAATTTAACTTTTCAATGTGGGTAAGCAAATTCTCAACCGAAACTTGCAGTGTATTTTCCTGTGCTGGCGGCTTGGGTTGAGCTTGTTGTTCTGGTACTTGCTCAACAATTTCTGGTGCAGAACGCTGGGGAAAAAAACTATTAAACGCAATGCTTCTACTACCAACTATCACAACTACCACCAGCGCCAACAGCACCAGCCAAATCCGTTTTCGCATACATTGAACCTTGCTTTCCAGACCTAGAGTAACGCAAACCAAAGTTTGACGACTTGTCTGTTGACAGAGGCAAAAATTTAACATATTGTTCCTTGTTTGGGCAGTGCTGTAGCTGGATATGTTAGATTTATCGCTAATCGCCATCCTGGGATTTCTCGGCAGTTTTGGGCATTGCTTCGGGATGTGTGGCCCGTTGACAGTGGCATTTTCGCTGTCTGGTAAGCAAAATGGTCAGAAATCGACCTCAGAATTTTCATCTACTTGGCAACAGCAATTAATATTTCACTTTTTACTGAACCTCGGCAGACTATTAAGCTACGCCCTGGTGGGTGCGGGAATTGGGGCTGTCGGTTCGGTATTGTTTGAAGGTGGACAACTAGCGGGGATTGGCAGTGAATTTCGCCGTTGGATGGCGATGATTACCGGAATTATGCTGATTTGGTTTGGCTTAGGACAAATTAAACCAAATTGGTTGCCTCATATTCCTGTATTACACCCCTTATTAAAAAGTAATTTACACGATCGCCTGAGTGCAGGTATGGTCAAACTTTCCTACCAAACCAAATGGTGGACACCCATATTTTTGGGAATGACTTGGGGTTTAATGCCTTGTGGTTTTTTGTATGCAGCCCAAATTAAAGCCGCAGAAACCAGCAACCTCTGGATGGGTGCAGCCACAATGTTAGCTTTTGGTGTGGGAACTTTACCCACCATGCTGGGAGTTGGTGTTTCCACTTCGTTAATTAGTAAAGATCGGCGCAGTCAATTATTTCGCTTAGGCGGTTGGGTGACACTAACTATTGGTGCAATTACCTTATTGCGGACTGGTGACACAATGGTAGACTACACCGGACACGCTGCCTTATTTTGCTTGATGTTAGCTTTAATTGCTCGCCCAATTAGTAGTTGGTGGGCTGCACCTATGCGTTATCGGCGGGCTTTGGGCGTGGGTGCTTTTGTACTGTCTCTCGTCCACACCACCCATAATATTGAACATTCTCTGCAATGGAATTTTGCCGCTTTTTGGTTTTTTCCCAGAGAATTTCGCTGGGGGATGGCTGCGGGTGCTGTAGCATTGATCTTAATGACTCCTGCTGCTTTAACTAGTTGGGAATCGTTGCAAAAATCTTGGGGTAAACTTTGGCGGCAAATTCATCTTTTAACTGTGCCGGCTTTAATCTTGAGTACCTTTCATGCAGTGGTGATAGGTTCCCATTACCTGGGTTCTCTAGAATCAACTTGGGGAAATAAGTTGGCAACAGTGCTACTCGTTATAGCTACCCTTGGGGTATTGCTGTTGCGTTGGTTAACAGCAGGTGAGTCGAAGTAAAAAGTAAAAAGTAAAAAGTAAAAAAATAATCTCCATAAGTTAAGCTTAGGCGCTTGTGAGCATTTTTATTTTTCTTTAAGTAAGTCGGTGGGAAAAAACCAAACTATGTTAAGAAAGGTCAATTAAGCTAAAACCGTCTTTAATTCTGCCTTCTGCCTCCTGCTTCCTGCCTTTTCCTAACTACAATTATTTACACTATTCTACTTATTTTGCCTTTTAACTTTTTACTTTTGCCTTGTTTGGTGAGTATGAATTATTTTCCAAGTATGAAAAAATTACAATCCGCATTATTGCTGTTTTGTGTAGTGATCGCAATTACTAATATTCACCCCGTCTTCGCCCATAAAGTCCAAGTAGCCGCAGATGTCGGTGCAACTCTTCATCTCGAACCTAATGATAACCCCCGCGCTGGCGAACCGACGCAAGCTTGGTTTGCTCTCACACGGAAAGGTGGGCAAACCATTCCCCTAGCTCAGTGTAATTGTCAGCTGGCAGTTTACGCCGAACCCCACACCCCCAGCGAACCAGCACTACTCGAACCATCCCTCAAACCCGTATCCGCCGAACGCTTCCAAGGTATTCCCGGAGCCGATATTACCTTCCCCAAACCCGGACTTTATCAATTACAACTCAGTGGTAAACCCGCAAAAGACGAGAATTTCAAACCCTTTACCCTCAAGTTTGAAGTCACCGTTGCGGCTGGTACTCAAAATAATACACAAAGTATTCAAAATGCTAACAGCGATGCTGTAGCGCAGGAAACTACAAAAACTTTACCACCCTGGGCGATCGCAATTCCCGGTGTGGTACTAGTCGGGGTTTTCCTTGTTTTCTTGCAACAAACAAGAAGAAATTAATTACTAAAATAGTTTAAGTATGCCTTCCTCTGAGCAGTTAAAAACTTGCTTCATTCTGAGCTATTGGATAACTAAAATGTATTTACCGATATACATGATACGTATAGATGAACGAACAAAAAAATGTTGTATTTCTAGCTGGTTAAGAAACAAAAATTATCATTTATCCCAATGGAAAATGGAGATATTTATGAGTAAATATGATTTTATGTCAATGACTCGTAGTGAACTCCGCCGATATATCCTTGAACATAGAGAAGATGAAGCAGCAGTTCAGATTTATTTAGACAGGTTTAGCTCTAATAGCAGTGAAATTTTTCCCGCTCCGCAAACAATAGAAGACTTAGAAAACTTTCCACAATTACATCAACAGCACTTAGAAAAACGACAGAATCAAGCCTAAATCTTTGACTGAAATTTCATTTTTCTCAGAAATGAAAGAGAAAGTATGAAGTGTGAACAGAAAATTTCATACTTCATACTTCACACTTTTATTTATGTCGCTTTTGATGCCATTGCCAAGCATGACTGACGATATCTTGGATCGCTGGATATTGCGATCGCCAGCCTAAAATTTTTCTGGCTTTTTCACTACTACCAATTAAAACAGGTGGATCACCGGGACGGCGATCGCATTCTTTGACGGGAATTGATAAGCCCGTCACCGACTCAGCCGCTGCAATTACTTCCCGCACCGAAAAACCATTACCATTACCTAAATTAAATACTTCGCTATCGCCACCCTGTAATAAATATTCCAGCCCTAAAACATGGGCATCGGCTAAATCGTTCACATGAATATAATCACGAATACAAGTACCATCAGGTGTGGGGTAATCTGTGCCGAAAATCGAGATAGATTCCCGCTTACCCAAAGCTGTCAGTAATATCAAAGGAATTAAATGCGTTTCTGGGTTGTGGTCTTCACCTAGTAAACCATCAGGATTTGCACCAGCCGCATTAAAGTAGCGGAATCGGACTGATTTTAAATTATAAGCAACATCAAAATCAGACAAAATCCGCTCTACCATCAGTTTAGTAGCCCCATAAGGATTGATTGGGTCTTGGGGATGGGTTTCGGGAATGGGGACGACTTCTGGGACTCCGTAGGTGGCGCAGGTAGAAGAAAATACGAACTTGTTAATTGACGCAGCCAGCATCGCTTCTAATAAAGTCAGTGTACCAACCACATTGTTACGGTAATATTTCGCGGGGTCAGTCACGGACTCGCCTACGTAAGCATAGGCAGAAAAGTGCATCACAGCCGCAAAATTATGGGTTTTAAATAATTCATCTAATAAAGGGCGATCATTGGTATCACCAACTACCAGTTCTACTTGTAAAACTTGTTCTACCAACTCTCGATGACCGTAGACAAGGTTATCAAGTATTACCACGTCATAACCTGCTTGCTTGAGAGCCAGTACAGTATGAGAACCGATGTATCCTGCGCCCCCTGTGACTAAAATGCTGGGTTTTTGCGGCGACATAGTTTTTCCCCCTGAGTTGACAATTCCTCAATTAATTATGGGTGTAGGGATGTAAGGGTGTAAGGGTGACAGAAAAAATTTTTTCTCACCTGGAAAATTATAAATAATAGACGCAGTGTCAAAAAATTGCTCTAAAATCACTACGACGGTAGTCTTTAGGTGTGAGGCTGGTAATATTTGCAGTCAAGTAAAAGTGCGATTACAATTTGACGGTCAAATACACAATCTTGCTCCAAACCTAGGCTGATCGCACTAGAAAATTTGAGAGTTAATCTATGTTCATATTGTTGAGCCGCGTACTACTGTGGCTGCTTGTAGGCACTATCGTATATTCTTTGTTCCAGAGGTTCTATCCTCAAGGAACTTTCGCCGGAAGGGTGGTCTTGGTGATTATTTTGGTTGTCATAGCTTTGTCGTTCATTAATCCTAATGAACCAGCTGTGGCTTCTTTGTGGAGGGTGATCTCATTTCCGCTCAAACCATTGGGTGCATCAGTGTTAATGATGATTTTTGCCGCCCAAAAAATTAAAGATGGTGGGATAGGAAAACCAGGGGGAACATTACTAGCTGCATCGCTGATTATTTTGCTGTTGTCCAGTACACCAGCGATCGCTTATTTTTTGGTGAGATCACCAATTGCGGCGACAGCTGTTAATTCCACTGTAACAAATCAGGCACTAGTCAGAAATTATTTGCCAGCCAGGGCGACTGGCTCAGAAGTACTGGTTGCATTGGCTCCTGGTGCAACAACTAGTGATGTAAATGCGATCGCATTTAACGCTGCGGATATCAAAATTCCGCCTTACCTGTTACAAAATCCCCAACAAATCCGAGAACGGGGTTTGCGACTAGAGGATTTTGTCCCCAGTGCAGAAACACTCCAACTTACTACCCAAGTTTGGGAAAGTTACCTTAACCAAGTTTACTTTTTCTTACGTGGTCGCCAGTCCTAGGGTTAAAAAAGTAAAATTAACAAGGCCGCAACGCTATCCCCTAGTGGCTGGCCTTATTTAAGAAACCTGAATTCAGCATTGAACCTAAGTAGCAATCAGAAATAGTATCGCTACTCCCACGCCAAACTAATACTATCTTTGACTGCAATTTAGGATGAGAATTCAGCAGATAATTTTCTCTACTGAATTCTGATGACACACTCCTGAGTTCTTTGTAGATAAAATATAAACCTACGATCCGTTTGTTTTAGGATGATGGAGTTGCAAAGTTGCTGTAATGGCAAAATCTCGACGACTAGCTAAACTCGGTGCTTACCTGCGTCCTCATTGGGTAGAGGCAACATTAGGCATTTTTGCGTTGTTGTCTGTCAATGGCTTGGGCGTTTATATTCCTTGGTTGATTCGCGGTTGTGTTGATCGACTATCAACCCAATTTAGTTGGAACCAACTCATACACTATGTAGTAATCATTGTTTTGTTGAGTTCAGCAATGTGGTTAATCCGCATGGCTTCTCGAATTTGGCTGTTTGGCGTAGGACGACAGGTAGAATTTGACCTAAAACAACGGATTTTTGAACATTTACTCAAGTTAGAACCTGCTTATTTTGCTACCAATACCGCCGGAGATTTGATTAATCGTGCTACCAGCGATGTAGAAAATATTCGGCGTTTGTTGGGTTTTGCTGTGCTGAGTTTAGCCAATACTTTTTTTGCTTATGCTTTGACACTGCCAGTTATGTTGGCGATTAGTGTCGATATGACGCTATATTCTTTGGCAGTGTATCCGATGATGTTTGTGTTGGTGCATTTGTTTAGCGATCGCCTCCGCAAACAACAAGCCGAAGTCCAAGAAAAACTTTCTGATATTAGTGAACTAATTCAAGAAGACATTAGCGGCATTGCCTTAATTAAAATTTATGCTCAAGAAGAAAACGAGCGCCAAGCTTTTGCTAAAAAAAATCAACAGCTATTAAGAGCTAACTTACAATTAGCCAAAAGCCGTAATGTATTGTTTCCTTTAATTGGTGGTTTAGCTAATCTTAGTTCTTTAATTATTATTTGGTTAGGAACAACCCGAATTTCCGGCGGAACTTTAGCAGTGGGTGATTTTTTGGCGCTGCTAATTTATGTAGAAAGGCTAGTATTTCCCACCGCTTTATTAGGTTTTACCATTACCACCTATCAACGGGGTGAAGTTAGTATTGATCGCTTAGAATCGATTCTCAGCGTTACTCCCAAAATTCAAGACACGGCTGATATGGTAAATTTAACCGTAGCAGAAGTCAAGGGAGAAATTAGCGCCAAAAACTTCAGCTTTACTTATCCAGAAGCAACAACACCAGCTTTAGATCAGGTCAATTTTACAATTGCACCTGGAGAAACAGTAGCAATTGTTGGCGCAATTGGTTCGGGTAAATCGACTTTAGCCAATGCTTTACCCCGGTTGTTAGATATTGCTCCGGGACAGTTATTTTTAGATGGGGTAGATATTACCAAAATTGCATTAGCTGATTTGCGGAGTGCGATCGCTTATGTTCCCCAAGATAGTTTTTTATTCAGCACCACCATCAAAAATAATATCCGCTATGCTGACCCAAGGCGGGAACAACAAGATGTCGAATCTGTAGCTGTCATGTCTCAGATTCATCCCGAAATTATGAATTTCCCCCAACAATACGAAACTCTAGTTGGTGAACGCGGTATTACCTTATCTGGTGGACAAAGACAACGCACAGCTTTAGCTAGAGCTATGTTAGTTGATGCGCCAGTTTTAATTTTGGACGATGCTTTATCTAGCGTTGATAATCAAACAGCTGCCAAAATTCTCAAAAATCTTTCTAGTGGAACTAGCCGCAAAACAGTAATTTTTATCACCCACCAACTATCAGCAGCTGCCGCCGCAGACCGAATTTTAGTTATGGATAAAGGTAAAATTGTCCAAGCCGGCAACCATGTAGACTTAGTGCAGCAAGAAGGTTTGTATCGGACTTTGTGGAGTCAGCATCAAGTCGAGGAATTGTTGCGTTAGTCAAAGTAATGAGAATACAGGTGTCAGGATGAAGTTTGATTGTGGGTTAAAGCTCTTCGTCTAATTCGCTAAGTACATCTGCTATGTCTCTTGCTCCGTGAAGTACTCGAAGAATTTCAATAGTAGTATCTTCAATCCGATAGAAAATCAAATAATCCTGAAAATCTTTGATGCGCCATTATCGAATTTCACCTAAACTCGATACAACTAATTGCGTTACTTTTCCCATCCCAGGAGTCTTTTGCAACTGAGCAAACGTCATTTCGGCAGCATTTAAGAATTTAACTGCTACATCCCTATTTCCATTGACCAATATATAATTTGCCAGAAGTCGCAAATCTTGCGTTGCTCGGTCTTTAACAATTAACCGATAGTTCATGTGTCGCTTGAGTTACCTATACGATTCTGTTCTAAAACAGTAGAACGCAAATTTTGCCAATATTCTGGTGTTACTTCCTGTCCTGGAGAATTAATCCCTACTTGCAAAAGAGCTTCTAACTTGGCTTGCGCTTTATTTTTTTGGTCTTGCTTGACCAAATATAGAAAATATTCACCAATACTACCGTAAGCACCTGCCATCACTTGTGCCTCTAGATAAACACGCATTTCATCAGGTATATCAATATTAATATTCATTGGCTTGGAAGTATGACTACTCTGATTATTTTAACTGAACATCTTGCTGAAGAAGAAAAATTTGCTCAATGGATTGCAATTATTTCTGCATTTTTATTTAAAAAAGGAGAAGTATAGGCATATTTAAAAAACACAAATACCAAGCATAATAAAATTTTTACCTCCTGCCTTCTGCCTCCCTCCTCCTGCCTTCTGCTATAACTTGACACTCCTCCCAACGCCTTTTTAAAAGATAAGCACTGGGCGGAAATGATAATTTAATTGTGAGGTTGTGTCCTTGCAATTCTCTACAAGTGGATTCATCTGTCCAATTACACCGATTTTCTGTATATTTGCGCCATAAGGTTTCAATATCTTTGAGAGTTTCACAAGGTAGAAGTTTTTCTTCTCCTTCGGTGAGATAACCATCATTATTGACATCAGCTTTTGCACCTTGTTCGCGCATCAAAATTGCATAAGATGTTTTGAGTGCGCCTGTATATTGATTTTCTAACTTGGCAAAATCAGTATCAACTAAATTGCCAAATTTACCTTGTTGGAGTTCAGATTCCAAAGTTGCAAGTCGAGTTTTTTTAATGATGTCTGCCAAGGAATTCTCAGCTTGTTGTGATGCTTGTTGTAGTGTATTTTTGTGATTTAAAATATTTGCAAACTTTTGTGGCTCTTGACTAATTTTGTCTTGTAGATTCAAACTGATGCGCCAAATCTGCCGATAATCATCCAATGCTTGATTGATATCCCCAGCTTGTTGATGTTTATTCGCATTATTCAACAATGCAGATAGACTATTTAATGTTGTTTTGGCAATATCGGGCGTAATAATATTAAATGAACTATAACGGATGAGTTGCGCTAACTGGTTTTGCTGTTGTTGTTGCCAAGCAACTATACCAGAAGCAGCAATTAATAATAAAGTAATAGTACTGGTACTACCTAGTAAAAAACGATTTTTTAGCCGCGCTTGTTTACTGGCTTGAATATATTCTTTTTCTTGGGGTGTGAGGTAATCTTTGTATTTTTGATAATATGCTTCTGCTTCTGTGAGTTGAGTTTTTTGCAGGAGAAAATCTGGGTGTTTTTGCTTCTGCTCCCATTCTTTACGTTTCTTTTCTAAACGCTCTTGTTGATATAAGCGATCGCGGTTTTCATCCAGCCACCAACGCAAGCTCGACCAATGACGAATTAAGATTTCGTGAGCTACTTCTATAGTCACTTCACTTTTGAGCAGTTCTAATTCTTGAGATATCTGATCAGCAGTACGACTCTGCCCAATATTTGCCTCATTTTCTGTTAAATTGACAACAATTAATTTGGCATCAATAAACTTTTGCAGAGTTTTTTCAACTAAATATGGTGAATATTTACCTTGTAATAATTGTGATTTTTGAACTTGTTTTTTAGTATCTTCTGTCCCCTGTCCCAGACGAGTTAAAGACAGAAAAATCCATTGGGCTATTTTCTGTTCTTCTGGCGATAAACTATCATAAATCGCTTGAGCTTTGAGTTCTAAAGCTACTTTTATGCCACCAATTTTTTCGCGGTAAGCTGATACTGTTAACTCACCTGTATTTTGGTCGCGGTGTTCCCACAACTGCTCTAAAACAAATTGCAGTAAAGGTAAATCTCCCGCCGATTGTTGTAAATCGCTTAACAGCAGTTCCACTAAACCAGACTGTACTTTTAGTTCTACTTGTTCGGCTGGCTTTTCGATAATCTGGCGATAATTTTCTTCACTCAACCGGGGTGGAACTAAAACATGAGATGCTTGTAATTTCTGCGATAGTTTAGGTAATTCGAGGCAGGGTGAAATAAAGTCGGCGCGGAGAGTTATGATTAACTTAAAGCGGTCGGATGCGTATTCTAAAGCTTCTAAAATGATATCTAGAAAAATTTGGCGATTGCTTGTAGCTGCCAGCGTAAAAATTTCTTCAAATTGGTCAATTATTAAAACTATTATCGGCTCGTTTCTGGTGCGTAACCAATGAACGAAACCCTCACCACCTAAATGTAATAATCCTTCAGCTTGTAAGGGATTTTCCTCAGCATCTGCCATAATTTTGGCTAATTCTTGCAGAGGTTTTTCCCCAGGGCGTAAATATTTAATTAGCCAAGTTTCACTTCCCGGAAGTTGTTTGCCTAATCTTAACTGTGCCATTAATCCTGCTTGGACTACGGAAGATTTACCACTCCCAGAAGCACCAACTACTGCCAAAAAAGATTTATGATTAATTTCATTAATTATTCTTTGGGTGAGAACCTCTTGACCGAAGAAATATTTTGCATCTTTCTCACTAAAAGCTCTTAATCCCATATAAGGACAAATCCCTAAATCAACTCGTTGGGATTTTTTCTGCAAAGTTGCAGGTAAAACTTCTATTACTCCCTGCATCCCCCCTAGCCAATAATTACGCCAAATGTGACTTTCTGCAAGTTCGCGCTGTACACCCATAATCCAGCCAGCAACAGATAAACCTGTTTGCAAGTTGGCTGTTTGCAAAGTTGTTAGCAAAGCTGTAGCAAATTCTTCGGTATTTTCAATAGTAGCTGCACCAATAATTAAACACTGGCTAATTTCCGATTCTTGTTGCAAATCTTCCAGCCAATTCTGGAGAAATGCTGTATTTTGTGTATCTATAAGACAATCTAAAACCACAATTTGTTGAGCAATATTTGACTGACGCAAACTTTGGCGCAACCAATCACGACTAAGTTTAATTTCATCACTAATGACTAAAAAAGCTTCACCAGTGGGAGTTTCTTCAATTCTTCCCCGCAGATAAAGTAAAGATGTCGCATCTTCTAAACCGGCTGACGATGCTTGATTGAGTAAGCAATTTTGAATCGCTTGGCGGACATCTGGCAAATCTCGTGCTTGGGGATGCCAATATTTCAAATCAAACCCACCAGCACCAGCCAGCATTTTACTAATTTCAGGAGTTATTTCCCCATCGGATAGCCCATTTACTATTAAAGCTTGCCTGTGCGATCGCAGTTCGATTTCTGTGGCTTTATACCCAAGAACTAATTCCCCCACAGCTTCTACAACCAATTTGGGTGTTTGCTGTGGTTGTTCTTTTTTTAATCCATCAGTTTCACCACGGCTACGTTTTTGTTGATTAATTAACCGCAGTCCTTGGTTGAGCTTATCAATATACTGGAGGGTCTGGTGATAAATATATTTATAGAGTAATTTAACTTCAATTTCCCCTCTCAAATCAGCCGCTTCACCTAATAAACCGCGAATTAAAAAATAGGTGAACACGCCATGACCTAAATCGGGAAATTCCCACGATAACTGCTCTTTATCACAAGAAAGTAAGGCATAAAATCCTTGACTGTATCCTGTTTGTTTTTTCTGAACAGCAACTTTTTGCAGTTGTTCTAACATCTGAGGCGTAGGTGAATTTCTCAGAGTAAAACTGCCACTATGACAAGCATCTAAAATCACTATTTGTTGAGTAGCTTGACAATTACCTAACACTGTTAAAAGTTCCTGCATTGTCAAACCAGTGTTGAGTAAATCATCTATTTGAGTATGAGGTAAACACAACACAGCCTGCTGACTCTCTGGCTCTAATATCCCATGTCCACAAAAATAGAATAAAATTGTATCTTGGGGGTTAGCAGATTTAACTATGTGCTGGAAACTATCACGAATTTCTGCTAATGATGGTGTTTGTGTTGATTGTGAATGATGCTCAATGATTTCTGTGTAGATAAATTTGTGATTTGCTTGTTTTACAGCCTGAGCAAATCCCTGACAATCTGCAACAGCATAACGCAATGCACGCAGATTTTTATCTTGATATTCATTAATCCCAATAACTAAACACCAAAGTTTTTTGACATCGGTTTTGATAATAGCACGGGGCATATTTGGAAAATATTCTAAGTATAAGTAGAAGGACTAGCTTATTGAGCATTGAGCGGAGTCGAAATGCGTCTTCTAAAAATTTTGTCTATCTATAATTTGATTTACTAATTTTTCAACGCAGAGTTAAGCTGAGAGTTGATAGAACTTTAAAATCTCAATATTTCTCGCTCATAGTTTTCTGGCGTTGGTTCAATCTCCCATACCAAACCTTCACCCGCTTCTAGTTGTAATTCAATTGCTAACTTTTCTGTCGCTGTATCCGCAACACATTCATTATCGGGAAATGGTTGTAAATCTTCAGTTAATAAACGGAATTTAAAGCCGCTAGGAATTAAACCTTGTAATGATAAACTCTGCAATTCTATAATCCAAAATCCTGATGTAATATTACCTGGAGATTGCACTTGTAGCTCGTAATTTTGACCAGCAATTATCAGATGGCGAGTCAAAATTACTGGCTCATTTGTTTGAGCTATGCCTCTACTACCAAAACTAGTTTCTAAATCTAAATAGTTCCAACCCAGTTGTTGAGCTAAATCAGAAATTCCTGTTTGTACCCATTGAATAATTGACCACTGTTGGGGAATTCCTGTGCGTAATTCATATAATCTTTGTCTCCAACCGCCATGTTCTAGCAATGCGCCCCATAAGCTAAAGGGAATTGCAATTCGAGGAAATATTAAACCTGGATTGCCTAATCTTTCTAGTAAATTATTTGCTTGCGCTAATGATAAATTAGGTAGAGGTTCCACTTCAGTTTTTGTTGGTATATCAGGACAAAGTTGACGAGTTACCCACAATAAATCTAAGTCGTGGATCAGGTCTTCATAATCTAAAGCATAAGTGCGATCGCCTGCACTATAATTAGTTTGTTGTTTGAGTTGTAAGTGGGTTGTATATCCCCAAACTTTTACCAAACCATCTTCAGTATTAACTTGCACAGCTAAATAATAATCACCAGCCCAACTGGGAATATCCACCCATTCTTGGGGGACACGAATTTCATTGATATCAATTGCTAAACTCGGAATTAATATTAGCCGAGTTTGATTAATAGTAATCGCTGTACCATTTACTACTTCCCAAAAGCTATGCAAAACAGCAAGATTTGGTGCAGGTTTGGCGATAATTCCCCATATTTCTTCTAGCCAAGGTAAAACAGTTAACAAGCAAAGTCGATTTAAATAAGCTTGTAGGCGAGTGCTGAGTGTGGAAAAATTTTGACTTTGCTGCCAAGCTGCATCCTGTATAGTTTCTGATATCTCTATACAAGATTCGATGGCAATAGTTGATATAGGTAGAGAATTAAGATAGTTCATGATTTGATTATCTGTTGAACTGTGTCAATTGATATTCTTTCCTACTGCTAATTTCATCTACTCCCTCATGAATAGCGGCGAGGAATTTAATCTCTTGAATTATGTGGTGAATTGAAACATCTGGTGGCAGACGTTTGATTAATTCAATTACTTTTTGTTGGTCGCTCATAAAACAATATCTTGTGAAATTTATATTACGAACCACAGAGACGCAGAGAGCGCAGAGTAGGAGATTACTGATAATAATGAATCTGCTATCCTTCATTATGATTTCTGTAGTATTTCTCTAGCCATTCATCAATTAATCCATTCATGTTATTGATTACGTTGGGAGTCAGAGAAATATTCTGGGTGGTTTGCGACCATTGCGCTAAAGTGATGAGTGATTCAGATTTAAATTTTTGGAGTCGGCGCACCACAGTTGGCTGAGATATTCCGAGCTTTAGAGATATTTCTTTTTGGGTGAGTTCTTCACCGTAGTACATTTTCAGTAGCTCTTGTTTTTGTGCGTCAAGATTATTGATGCTATTGCTTAACAGGGAATTTATCTCTGCCCAAAGAGATTTACGGATTTGTGCTTCTTCCTCATCCAGTAGTTTTGTCAAGGGAGTAGCATCGCCACTGGGTAAGATATCTTGCAATGTATTGTCTTCGTTAAATACCGACGCATCTAAAGAAGCAGTGGGTGGAGCCGTATAAGCACGAATAGCTCTGATACAAGCTTCCAAGCATTTTTGGATAGTTTTAGCATCTGATGGTGGTAGTTGCTGAATTCGTTCTTGATTGTAAAGTTGGGCGATCGCTTCCCATACAATCAAATCAGGGGCGGTAAGCTGGCGGTTTCCTTTGGGTTTTGTGGGCGCATAAATCACCTTGAAGCATTCCCACGCAAAAATATAAGGCGCAATTTCTGTAGCGGATAACCCACGTTGTACTAAAGCTTTATGAAGCAATTTTTGACTACTGTGTAATAATAACGACCAATCGCTTCTAATACTTGCTTCTTCTAGCCCTTCTTTGAGTAGTCCATCTTTAATGAGATTACAGAACACCCGGTAAGCAAAGGCTTCTAAATTAGTCTGTCGCTGGGGGTCAAATCCTGTGAATACCTTATCAATATATGCGATCGCTATTTGAAAATAGTCCGCTGAAGTATACTGTGGCAACGTAAATCGCGGTTTGACTTTTGCCGCCGCTTTGTAACCAACTTCTTGTAAGTAAGCATACAAATGACCCCTCGCCAGACTTTTTGGCTGATTTTGCCAAACCTCGTGCCAGTATAATGCCCAATCAGAGGTGGAGCGTTCTGCGGCAGGATACTGATTGAGGTAATTACTCATATTGCGATAGAGCTTGCTATCCGTGACCCATTTTGTTGAACCGCCTGATGAAAATTGCAGAAAGCTCGAAAAAATCTCAACAATTTCTTGACGAGGGTGCATGAATTGACGTGTTTAACTCTATTTTCATGATTTACAAATTATCTTTACATAATATTTAAGAACCAGAGGGAAATACCTACGAATATTTTCAGAATTTCCCCAGTATATGACCATAGTTGAAGTTTTCTGGAGTTAGCGATGAATAACCGCAAGTTAAACCCACAACACAGAAGATTGATGTATGCGATCGCTACTTTCATGATTCCTCTGTATACTGTGACAACAACAACAAATAGTTATGCCAATGTCCCAGAAAAAGCAGAATTGTACCAAATTTTAGGCAATCATGAACTGTCAATTCGTCGTGGTTCTAACTATGGCCCTGCTGTTGTTGGTAGTTTTTTACAAAAAGTGTATGATACTTTATTTCTTCCAGGTAATGGTAAATCCTTTGCACAATTACGCTTTCAAAATGCGGCTGGAAAGGATATGGGATTACAACTCCAAGCCAGTACTAAAAATAAACAATTAACACTTTATTACTTACCTTGTACAGCTAAACAAGGAGATTCTTTACTCATAGAATGGGCAAATCAAGGTAGTGGCAACCGTGCTTGTGAGTATGGCGTGCGTGTACAGCGTGGTGTCCGTACTCAAACGAAATTTATAGATAAAAGTCCATCTAATTTTGAGCCTGCTAAACAGTTATTTATAGCCCAAAGTTCTGGTACTAAATTGCAATATTGTAGTGTTGTTGCCGCAGATGGTCGCGGCTGGAGTGGGGTTTCAGCCAGTGACCCTTGTGAAGAACCAATGCAACAATGTCAGACAAGTGGCGGTAAAGAATGTGCGGCGATTACTAGAGATGAATGGAGTCTCAGAAATGAGAACTTAATTGCCACTGTCAAATGTGCCAATAATCAATCTTTTAGTGAAAAAAGTAGTGGTTCTGCAATGAAAGATGTAGTAGCCAAACTTTGGGAAGAATCTCAAAATCAAAAAGCCAAATTTTGTGCGCTGCATGTAATTAATTCTGAGCAAGATGAGGTGATTATCGCTCCTAAAGTTCCGGAGAAGAATTTGTTTCAAACCCGCAATACACCCAATGGAATTCAAGTAGATGTCATAGCGGGAATCGCCAGTGTAATCTCAGCTAAAAATCCCCAAGGTGTTACACTCAAACCAGGACAAAGATATAACTATAATGGAGAAGATCAAGAAGATAAAATTGAAACTTTTGATAATCAAATTGAATCCATTGAATTACAAGTTTATCAAGCTGAAGCCAGAGGTTTAAAACTCTGCGACCAAGAACAAGTGAGTGGTGGTCAACAGGGTGATAGCAGAGAAATTCAACTCACAGCTAATGAAGGTCAAATTAATATCAGTTATGAAATGTATAATGTTCCTGATAGATTAAAAGTCAGCTATGAAGGGCAAACTCTTATAGATACAGATTTTGTCTCAGGTAGTAATAAAGTATCTGCGAAGTTTAAAGGTAATTCTGGACGAGTTAAGGTAGAAGTCGTTGGTAATAAAGATATATCAACCACTCAGTGGAAATATACACTTTATTGTCCACAATAAAATAGCCCATCATCCTGAAATCTAGGGCTACATAAACAAAGTCCGCACGACCAACTGCGCGGACTATTTAACATTAATTTAGATAAGATTTTCTAGAATGGGATACGGAAAATGCGCCCACCACCAGTACTTTCTTTAATTACTAAAGTTAGATTTTGTGAACCTTGACTATTCCAAGTTTGCCCTAACACTTGCACTTCACCTTTAATTGTTCCCTGGGCTGGAACCTGTGCTTGAGCAGATGAAAATCTGGTTTTCAATTTCTTGCCACTTTCTGTTACTACTTCAGCATATAAAGGCACAAAAGCAAAGGGGCGATCGCTGCGATTTTCCACAATAAAATTAATTGTGAAGTTTCGATTACTTTCGACTTTACCACCATCTATGCGAATTTCTACATTATCTCTGGTTTGAACGGCTGCGATCGCTACTATCCCGCGTGTCGGTTTACTTCCAGTATTAATATTACCTTTAGGGGGTTTTTTAGCTGGCTGAGATCCAGGACTTGTCGTCGCAATACTCGGAGTTACCCCTTGAATTAAATCCTGAATTTCTTTGTGTTTTTTCACTCCTTCAAAAGCATAACGATTGTAATTATTACTTTGAATTAAATTTTCTAAATATGTGACTCGCTCTGCGGGAGCCGGGTGAGTAGATTGCCAAGAAGTTTCTGCTTTTTTGCCAGATTTAGCATTTAAGGTTGCCATTAAATTCCGCAAACCATCCGCAGCATAGCCAGCCTTAGTTAACACTCTCGTACCTAAAATATCTGCTTGGCGTTCATTTTCTCGGCTATATTCTTTACCCACCATTTCTTGTAACATATCCGGCATAGGAATGACATTACTTAAGCTGCTAATAAACTTACCTTGGGCAACACGTTGAAAACCATGAGACAGCACAGCATGAGCAAGTTCATGACTTAATAAACCTGCCAATTCTGCTTCCGAATTAGCAGCCAAAATTGCTCCTGTATTTACAAAAACTTTACCTCCAGGTAAGGCAAAAGCATTAATTGAACTGTCTTGAATGATATAGTATTCATAATCAAACTTGCGCCCCATCAAAGGTTCTAGTCTACCGCCAATTCCGCGCACATAATTGAGAACTTGGGGGTCTTCTAATAACTTACCTTCTTGTTGATATTGTTTAACTAATTTATCAGCAACTTCCTTACCAAAAGCAGATTCACCTTGCAAAAGCATAGATACTGTTTCAAAACTGGAAACTCCCGCTTGCCAATCTTTTGTTCTAAATGCTTTTACACCACCTACTACTGCGCTAAAAATACCTTGGAATCGTAAATCATCATTCTGCTTGGCGTGATGACGTTGGAGATTTTTTTCTGCAAGTTGTTCAAACTCTGGTGCTTCTGGATAATCAACATAAATTGTGGCAAATTGTCTGGCTGCAATGGAAGCTTCTAAGAATTTTTTTTTCTTTTTCTAAAGCTTTAATTTTCGCTTTGAGTAATTCTGGCTCATCAGGATATAATTCTACGGCTCTTTCGAGAACTTCTAGGGCATTTTTTGGCTGTCCATCTTTGGCACTATTTTTACAAGCATCTGGTTTATTCTGACAAGCTTCAGCTAACAGTAAATGACCTTTGATAAATTCTGGATAATTACTGAGTAATAGTTGCAGAGGTAGAAAAATCTTACTGTCTAAATTTTGTTGTAAACCTTCATTGGCATTCCGCCAGTATACTTGACCATCTCCCGGCAGCTGTTCAACTTCATAAATCGCAGTACGTCTTCTATCACTAGCTGCAAACTCAGGTTTTACTTTGCGGTAAAGATTTTCTGCTGCTTGGAGTTGTCCTTTTTGATAGAGTTCATCGGCTTCTGCAAAGGTTTGAAAGCGGCTGATGGCTGAGGAATTTTGCGCCAGCTTTAGATTTGTAATTTGTGGTTGGCGATATGTAGCGGTTCCTGATTCAGCATAAACCTTGAAGTTGCTTCCTAGTAAACAACTGCCAGTTGTCACGCCCAAAATTAAGCTCAATTTCACAGCTTGAGCAACTGCAAATGCTCTAGTCATAGAATTTGCCTTCAATTCATCTGAATAAAATTACTGCGTGATTTTACGGTTTATTCATTTGCACCACTAGGAATTACGCAAGCAGACAAAAAATCAAGGATTTGGGGAAGGATGAAAGGGTGTAGGTGTTAAAAACTCTTACGCCATTCTTAACAGACAACCTTTGTAGATGAGTCTTAGATACTAATCTGGTTTGATTGTTGAAGTTATATGTACAGGTAGAGAGTGGGAAAGAGGATTTTTCGGATTTACTGTATTTTTTCCCAAATCAAATCATAGTCCTATTGTAATAATTTTATGAAACCAGTTGTCTGATGTTTAAACAACTAGTTTGATTCATCTTGGATAAAACTTTGAGATATTACTGTAACAAATAGTAATGATTTTATGAAAATTATAAGTGCTGTTAAAGGCACAAAAATTAATCAAAAATTAGATAGCGATCGCGTTAGTTTGTTTTGGGCGTTGGGCAGTATAAAATACCGAAAAACTAATTTGGTATATCTTATGTTCAAAGATAAATTACTTCAACGTTATGTTGGTGCGATCGCAGCTTTAGCTATGATTAGTTTGCTGAGTTCATGGACTGGATTACCATATCCCCATGACATCTCTAATTCCTGGGATGGATTTTTGTGGGGAATGGCAGATCCAGTATTAGTCTTGGCTGAGTTCGTGAGTATCTTAGCCATCGGTTTACTCGCCGCCGGAACCCAGCGTTGTAGCTGGATAGCTATTGCGATGATTTCAGCCAATATTTTTGGCACACTAATTACTCTCTGGCAAATCAATTTACCAGTGTCAGAAGTTGCGATCGCAATTGTGAGTGTTGCTTTTGGTATAGTGTTGGTGACAGCCAAACAGCCTAAGTTGTTCACGCTGCTGTTACTAACGGCGATCGCAGGTTTGTTTCAAGGTTATTTTAATAGTGAATCAATTATTGGGGCAGGAACAATGCCCTCAGTTATGTATATTGTCGGTGCAGCTTTGACGCAGTATGCAGTGGTAAAGAGTGTCAGCCAAATTGCTACTCAGGTGAGTCAAGCAGATTTATCCAGTATTCTGTCCAGAAAAATTAGTCTGTTAGGCTTTGCTATCTGCGCTCTTGGTTTTGTTTCATTGACTATTGGGAGTAACTAATTGATTTAAAAAGCCCCAACTTTGCCAAAGATGACGTAGAAAGTCTTGGTAATCAACAACAAATCATATAATGGATGCCATTTTTCTTGGTAACGTAAGTCTAAATCAACTATTTGTTCAAAATCTTTGACGTGAGAACGACCATTAACTTGCCATTCACCAGTCAAACCCGGTTTGACATTCAAACGTTGCCAATGGCGTTGATTATACTTAGCTACTTCATCAGCCGTAGGTGGACGGGTTCCCACCAAACTCATCTCACCTACCAGCACATTCCAAAATTGTGGCAACTCATCTAAGCTGGTACTGCGTAAAAAACGCCCGACTTTCGTAACTCGAAAGTCATGCTGATTTTTAAAGATTAATCCATCAGCTTCATTGTGAACAAGAGACTTGAGTCTTTCGGCATCATTAACCATTGAACGGAATTTACGGAGTTTGAAAGGTCGTCCTTGCAGTCCGTAACGTTCCTGAGCAAAGAAAATTGGGCCTGGACTATCGAGTTTAATGGCGATCGCTATCGGTATAAACACAATACCCAAAATTATTAAACCCACTAAACTCCCTAAAATATCTAAACAACGTTTGAATTTAGAATCTACGGAAGAGTGGGGTGTATCTAATTTCCAAACTCTGTCAGTAGGAACTTGACAAAGACTTTGCAATTGTGTTTGGTACATTAGTCTAGCCAATTGTAATTAACCAGGGGAAATTCACGGAAATTTACTCCAAAATATAAACTTTACCTTTTGCTACACAGGACTTTTTTAAGGTATATTTACTTAATCTTCATCAAGAAGACTAAATTGATGAAATTTTGTAAAATTTACACAAAATTTTTAGATATCTTTTAAAGAGTACTTAAGTATAAGTAAGATGTATAAAAAAAATGCCTAAATATCAAAATTAACTACTAATTGATTCATGTAAATTTCTGGCTAAACTGAAGTAGCTATGAAAAATCACTAAGTAGTAAGGACAATACATCCCTACAAAAGATTTGTTCAGACTAACTTCAGATGGCACTCTTGTATATCTGGGCAGATATCAGAGATTATCCATAAAGGCATAAGTAAAAAAAGATACTAAGGCTAAAGTTCAGGACTAATAATTTTATGATGGGATGATGAAAATATGATTTCAGGTGGAGTCGAAGTTAAAGTTAGTCGCTTAGAATCGATTGTCGAGCAGATTGGCGAAGCTGTTCTTACTACTACGGAAACAATTGAAAGCCTTGCTGAAAGATTAGATCATCTGAGTTTACAAGTCGAGGCGCAAGGCAGGCAGTTACAACAACAAGGCAATCAGATTTTTGCTTTGTGTGATACCATGCAAAACCTAGTGCAGTCTCAAGATTATACTGTGCAGAAACTCTCCCAACTCACCCAGACTTTAGAAAGGTTAACATCTTTGATACAAAGATTAGATAGAGAAGGAGTCAATAGTAAATATTGATAGCAGAAGGCAGAATAATTTTGGATTTGGGATTGGTTGATGACATTCACCCAGTTTTTGAGACAAATGAATTTTCTGACTCCCCTAGCCTCCTGCTTTTGCCAGTCTTAATTTCTGATTTGCCTATACTCTTAACTGAGTAATGGCGATATTGCCAGAAAAGCAAACATCCACATCACTACCAGGAGTGCGATCGCGTTTCCCATATTCCCCTACATAATAAAATTCATTGCCATTCACACGATAATTAATGGGCAAAGCTTTATTGCAGGGTTGACAAAATACCATTTTGGGATCTAGTTCTCCTGGCTGTAAGTGGGGTAGATTCACATTCCAAAAACATCCAGATTCGAGAGGTCGTTGAATTAAATCAGCTAACACTTCAGATGTTAATCTTGCCGCCAGTTCCCAGTCAAAATTTAGCTTGGCTTTGCGATAGTGAGAAATAGCTATCCCCGGAATCCCATTCATAGCAGCTTCTCGCACAGCAGCTACAGTCCCAGAAATATAAACATCTACACCCAGATTTCCACCCGCATTGATGCCAGATAAGACCAGCTTGGTATCTGGACAAATTTGCGATATTGCTATTCTCACACAATCAGCCGGAGTGCCGGCGATCGCATATTCCTGCTCGGAACGCTGTTGAATATTTATAGAACGGGTTGTAGTAACTTGATGTCCACAACCTGATTGATGATCTTTAGGCGCAGCAACAATCACATTTTCACTGTTCACAGCCCGCAGCAACGCTTTGATTCCAGGCGCATCAATACCATCGTCGTTAGTCAAGATTATCGTCATTTATCAGCCTAATGAATTGGAATAGTAATCGTAAATTCTGAACCCTTCTCTGGTACAGAATATACATCCAATTTACCTTGATGCTTTTCGACAATAATTTGATGGGCAATTGATAACCCTAAACCTGTACCTTGCCCAACTGCTTTAGTCGTAAATAAATGCTCAAATATTTTTTGCTGGATCTCAGCAGACATCCCCACGCCATTATCTTTAATCCGAATCAAAACATTCTGTTTATTTTCACTCAGAGAAGTTGTAATCCAAATTCGATTCGGATGCTGCTCAATTTCACTATAGCTCCGCCCTATATTCGACTCTTCTAAAGCATCAATGGCATTAGTTAAAATGTTCATAAATACCTGATTCAACTGACCGCTAAAACAGGTCACAGAAGGTAAACTGCCATAATGTTTAATAACTTCAATTTCTGGGCGGATTTTGGAAGCTTTCAAGCGGTGTTTGAGAATCATAATTGTACTGTCAATACCATTATGAATATTACAGAAAACTTTCCGGTCTTGATCAGAGCGAGAAAAATTCCGCAGACTAGTACTGATGTTGCGAATGCGCTGAACTCCCTCTTTCATCGAAGTAATTAAATTAGGTAGGTCAGAGCGCATATAGTCTAAGTCTGTTTCCGCAATTTCGGCTTGAATAGCAGCTACAGGTTCAGGATAGTTTTGCTGATAAAGGTCAATTATATTCATCAAATTATTGAAATAATTCGTAGCATGAGCCAGATTGCCATGAATACAACTCACAGGATTATTAATTTCGTGAGCAATACCTGCTACTAACTGACCTAAAGCCGACATTTTTTCTTTCTGAATTAATTGCAGTTGATATGCTTGTAAATCTTTTAAAGCTTGGGATAGTTCGGAGGTTCTTTCTGCGACTCTTTGTTCTAAAGTTTTAGTTAAATAACGCAGCTGTAAGTGGGTTTTAATTCTCGCTAATACTTCTTCTTTTTGACAAGGTTTAGTAATATAATCAACTGCTCCTAAGCTTAAACCCTTGACTTTAGTTTCTGTATCTGAAATTCCCGTCATAAAAATTACTGGGATATCTTGAGTTAAGGGGTCTGTTTTTAATTTTCGACAAGTTTCCAATCCATCGATTCCAGGCATCATTACATCTAGTAAAATTAAATCTGGTAACTTATCTTGAATTTGCTGAAGTGCTTTTTCGCCATTTCTCGCTGTAGTTACACTAAATCCCGCATTAGTCAATGCGTCAGAAATAATTTCTAGATTTGTGATAGTATCATCTACGATTAAAATTAAACTATTTTCTTGTAAATTCAGCATTGGGATGTTTTGGGTTGAGATATTAAAATCGGAATCAGCAAGTTGATAGCAGTCGCAAGTATAAAAACTCTAGAACGGTTAGCAAATATTTGGTTAAATATACGTAGGAAAAATTAAGATAGAGAGAAAGCCTGTAACTACTATCCACTGTTAGTTATTTTTCCCAAAGCAGCAGCAGCAGTTACTATTGCTGTGAAAATTTTCTTCACCAACTCTGTGCTTTATGGCAAATTTACAACAGCAATAGAAGAATCAGGATTTATAACAATCAATGCTGACTTCTCGATTCTGAATTCTGACTATATTATTTCTTTTCCAACCCAATGAACTTCAGAAACTTCCTTGGTAAATGGGAATGGTGATCACAAATTTAGCGCCTGCTCCTGGTGAAGCATCCACTTCTAAAGCGCCTCCGTGTTTTTCCACAATGATTTCCTGCGCGATCGCTAACCCTAAACCAGTACCTTTACCTAGGGGTTTGGTGGTAAAAAAATGCTCAAACATTCTCTGCCTTACATCCACAGACATCCCAATACCATTATCAGCAATTTCAATCAACACAGATTTTTGATCACTGGTAACTTTTGTGCTGATCCAAATAGTTGGAGTTTGCTCACTTGCATTTGACTCTTGCTTTTCTATCAACTCATCAATAGCATCAATGGCATTTGCTAACAGATTCATCAAAACTTGGTTAATTTTGCCTGCATAGCATTCTACTAAAGGTAAATTACCATATTTCTTCACAACCTCAATCGCCGGACGTGTGGCTGTGCCTTTCATCCGACTGCTTAAAATTACCAAAGTGCTATCAATACCTTCATGCAAGTCAAATGCCTGATATTCTGTGTCATCTAATCGAGAAAATAAACGGAGCGATCGCACAATTTGTTCCACACGTTCCGACCCCTTCTTCATCGAAGATAAAAGTTGCGGTAAGTCTTGCTTGAGAAAATCTATCTCTATTTTCTTCGAGAAAGTTTGAATTTCTGGAGTCGCACTTGCTAAATTCTTTTCATACAATTCTAGTAATTTCAATAAATCATCAATATATCTTTCAGCGTGAATTAAATTACCACAAATAAAATTAACTGGATTATTAATCTCATGAGCAATCCCAGCTACTAATTGTCCCAAAGCAGACATTTTTTCTTCCTGCGCTAACCTTAACTGCGTTCGCCGCAGTTCTAAATGAACATTAATTCTCGCCAATACTTCTTCATGTTCAATTGGTTTAGTAATATAATCTACTGCGCCCAATTGTAATCCCTTGATTTTATTAACTGGCTCTGATAGTGCAGTCATAAATATAATCGGAATATCTTTCGTTTTTGGGTTTGTTTTTAAAATCCGACAAGTTTCAAACCCATCCATGCCCGGCATCATCACATCTAATAAAATTAAATTTGGTATTGCCTCCTCTACTTTTTCTAAGGCACTTTTACCATTTTTAGCCACAGAAACTCTGTAACCAGCTTGAGTTAATATTTCCAATAAAATTTTGATATTAATTGGAACATCATCAACAACGAGAATCGAATTATTAGGTATATTATTCATCGAATATTTATTAAACAAATGTTTATTAATTTAAGTAAATTTTTAGCATTTCTACAATAGCTTCATCTTCAAAATCTTCAACTAATTTTGAAATTTTATTAGTAAAAATTGCATATTTATGATCTAAGTTTTGAATCCGATTTATCTCTTCTTGAATTCCCATCACATAACCAGCTTTAGCAGCTTGATATAAATTCATTAGTTCGGTTGCAGGCGGAAAAATTATTTCCTCATTCACATTGTCAGTAATCTCAATAGATGGCTGGCTATTTGCATAAATCCAATCTAAATTTAAATATAATTTCAGTTGAGCAAATAGTTCCTCAGCTTGTACAGGCTTAGGTAGAAAATCATTACAGCCTGCTTCTAAACTTTGGATGCGGTTTAAGGTAAATACACTCGCAGAAGACGCAATAATCACTATTTCTGCAAACTCTGGTTGACTACGTAGATTTTGTGTCATGTGTACCCCATCCATTATGGGCATTTCTAAGTCAGTAATAATTAAATCTGGTTGATACTCTTGTGCTTGAGTAATACCTTCCTTACCATTCAGAGCTTCAATTACACAAAATCCCAGGGGTTTGAGTAAATTTACAATCACAGCCCGATTATCGGCAACATCATCTACCACCAAAATTGTTTTTTGATTTCCTTTGTATCTAATGATGTGATTGCTACCTTTGTCAAGATGTGGAACCGCAGATGATACACAATCTTTAACTTTTGGTAAATCTAGATCAAACCAAAATTTGCTCCCTTGACCATAGTGGCTTTCTACTTGAATTTGGCTCCCCATCATTTCTACAATTTGACAGCTAATAGCCAGACCTAAGCCTGTTCCTTCTACCTTTTGATAACTATCTCCTACCTGTTCAAAAGGTAGGAAAATTTTCTGTAATTCTTCTAAGGATATGCCAACTCCAGTATCTTCAACTTGAAATCTGATCGTGCTACATGGATAATCTGTAGTCAATACATCAATTTCAATTACTTCTACACTGAACTTCACTGCACCATTCTCTGTAAATTTGATGGCATTTCCTAACAGGTTCAGCAATACTTGGCGTAATCTTTTTTCATCTGCATTAATAACGCTTGGAATCAAATCACTGATGTGATAGCTAAAAGGGAGGTTTTTTTTGCTCTGCTTTAATTCGGCAGATATCATATACACCTAATAGAAAATCATGGAACTTAAATGTATGAGGGTATAATTCTAGTTTTTTCGATTCAATTTTGGCAATATCTAAAATATCATTGATTAACATTAATAAATGAGAGCCACAGTGATAAATAGTTTGAATGGCATTTTGTTGTGTAGGGCTGGCTGTGCTATCTCGTTGGAGAATTTGTGCATAGCCAAGAATCCCATTCAAAGGTGTGCGAAGTTCATGACTTATATTGGCAATAAATTCGCTTTTTGCTTGGTTGGCAGTATCAGCAGCTTCTTTGGCGGTTTTTAATTCTTTGGTTCTTAGTTCAACACGTTCTTCTAGCTCTTGATTGGTGTTTTCTAAAGCTGTGAAAAAATCATTTAATTGTCCTGCCATTTTATTAAATGATTGAGCTAGAATACTGATTTCTTTTACACCAGAAAATTTAACTGTTTGGTCAAGATTTCCAGAGGCGATCGCACTACTAGCTTGTGTTAAATCTAAAATAGGTTGGGTAATCCAACGAGCCGTATATATTCCCAAAACTGTAGCAACAACCAATGCGCCTACACAAAGCAAAATAGTCGTATTATTGTTAGCGTCTATTTCTGCCATAAAGTCAGTTTCTGGCACAATCACAACTACTAGCCAATCTAATCCTAATTTATCTTGCCAAGGTGTGACCTTCACAAACTGCCGTTCACCTTGAAGTTTTAATGTAAACTGTTGCGTATTATGAATTTGTTGAAAACTACCAAACTTTTGCTGTAAATAATCAGCAATACCTTTGATTAAATGATTATTACTATTAAATACTGATAGTCTATGTGCTTTACCATCAATTACATTATATGGTGCTTCATTAGTCGAAGAACCAACAATTAGTCCAGACCTTTCTAAAAGGAAGACTTTTCCTTGTTTACCAAATTTTAAATCTTGTAAAAAATTGCTAATTTGCGTGAGCAATAAATCTACACTCAGTATACATACAATATTCTTAGAGTCATCATATAGCGGATAACTAGAAGATATAGAAAAAATTTCTGGTTTATCTTCCCATTGATAAATTTGACTCCACACTGGTCTACCTATTTTGACTGCGTCAGCATACCAAGCTTCTACACGCGGATCATAATCTTTGATCGCTGTTAATTGATCACGATTTCCTTGATTATCTGTGGTATAAACATAAAGTTTACCTAGGCTATTTTTCTCAGAGACTTCATTAATTAAAAGTTCACCATTATCTAAACGTTCAACCCCGATAAATTCACCTTTAGGATTAGCAAAGCTAATATAGCCAATGTTAAACACTCGCATTTGTTTCCAGAAATAGCGACTTGCCACCTGATAGTCTTGGAGATTCAATATTCCTAGGTTGATGGCTGCTAAATTAATTCGATTAACCTGATGTGGAGTGGCTAGGTATGTATTTAGATGCTGTTCTACAAGTCCATTCACTTTGGTAGTTAGCTGATCTGCAAGGTTATTAACGGCTTTTTGACCGTTTTTAAATGATAAATAACCTACTAAACTAACTGCGGCAAAAATTTGCAGTACAAAGGGTACAACCAAAATCAGTCGCAAAGGCAACTTAGATGAACGCAGAATACCAAAATGCTTCATAATCTTCTGAATAGTGAGAATTTTCAACTACATACCTATAATTAGGTTGCCCATTCTCCCAGTCTCAGTATCATCAGTTATTACTATCTACTGACTAATACTTAAGAAATTTTCTACAGACAACTGATGAATTTACTAATAAATAACTTTTTATGTTTAATTATCTTAAAATACAGGGTTCGACAACCGTAATTATAATGAAATTAATTTTGGATAAATCAAATATATATCTGGAGAATGATTTTATTTTAATTAGGTCAAATGGTGTATCTTTTTTCTTTTAAAAAGTTTAGAATACCGATACCAACCAACTGAAGCAATCTCAAAGTTATCGATAAATATTTCTTTTACTTTATTTAATCACCTCGTAAAAGTAGTCATTGAGTTCAATTTTCCAGATGTTGATAAACGGATAATATCAACATAATAAAAGACCAATCATTGCAAATGTCACCAATCTTTTGAGTAATGAAAATAGCCGAAAAGACATGCTAAATCTAAGAAAATAACTTTTGTTAGCTATATACCTATTTGTTTTTATGCAAGGTATATGTACAAAAGTTCGTTCTGTCTTGTCCTATTTTTTGACTCCATATTCACTGGAATTCAGTTAAATTGCCATTTTATAATCAGAACCAGTAACCAAAAGTATGCAGCAAGTTTTGGCATTAATCGAAACTAAAAAACAAGAATTTGCTAATTTGCCTTTATTCTCTTTTATGCAAAATCAAAGCATACACCCCAAAGATAGGCTTTGTTTTGCGCCACTAATTGTGCCTTTGGCTATGGGTTTTGGTGAATTATGTAACTATGTTTTCCGCGAAGAACCAACGACTAACAAGGTTCAAGCCTTACTAAACCGACATACATACGAAGAACATTTTCATTGGCAATGGTTGTTAGAAGATTTAGAAAAGCTTGATCTGCATCATTGTTCTAAATTAACTGATGCAATGTTATTTAGCTTTGGTGATGCTACTTTGAAATCACGCAATGTCTGTTATCAACTACATCATCATAGTTTCCAGGCAGATCCTGTTGTTAAATTTGCAGCAATGCAAGTTGCTGAAGCCACAGCCAATGTGTTTTTTAATGTCTCACAGCCAGTAGCTTTGGAATTAAAGGCAATCACAGGTAAGGAGTATCGTTATTTTGGGATGTGTCATTTACACGAAGAAGAACATCACCATATCAATACCCCAAACATTGTGAGTTTCTTTCAACAAATAGAACTGAATGATCAGCAAAGACAGCAAGCCCTACTTGCAGTAGAGGCAATCTTTACAGCTTATACAGAAGCAATGATTTCTTTTTTGGACTTTGCCAAACAACAAATGTCAATACAGCAAACTAAAATTATGGTGGAATCAGTTAACTAGTGTAGGAAACTTTGAGTTTAGTCAAAAGTTCAATTCTTTCCATAAAAAAGAGATAGCTATGATCTAACTATCTCCTTTTTGATCAATGTTCCAATTAACTAATAACCTGATCAACACCAGCGAGTACAACCTGCTGTGTTTGTGGCAATAAACGCTTCACACCTTGGTTAACAAAACCTTGCAGAAAAGCCATCTGCTGATTTTGCTGAAATACCTTTTGTAATGTTTGGCGCAATGTGTCGAGATTTAAAGCATTTCCTGAGTTTAATGCGATTTCCTGCTGCTCAAAATACGCTACTAGACTCAATCCTGCAATTCTGGTGAGATAAGCAGCACTGACACCTTGCACTAGACCACCAGCAACAAAAGTGATGGCGTTACTCTTAAGGACGGTACTCACAGCTTTTGTCGAAATTTCTACTAAACCCAACTTCAGCATCAAACTTCCCATCGTCCCAGCTACAGTTTTTGCCTGTTCTAGAGATAATTTCTGCTGATAGATATTACCTAAATCAACGACCATTTGGGCATTTATGGCCGCAGTTGCCAGTATATCTAAGGCGGGTACTGGGTTAGCAAAGGCTGTAGCCGCAGCTATCCATTGATATTGTTCAATAATGGGGGTAGCGCGATCGCACCTAATTTGATTCAACCAATTTTTTGCCTCAGCTTTCAGCGCCACAGCTTTTCTCATAGTCGTTGTCCAGACTAACTTTTGACCTTGCTGTGCTGAAACTGCGTTTAATTGCTGCGTGAGTTGGGTAATATCTGGTGCTGGTTGTTCCATCCATTCTTGTACAGAACCATCAGCTTCATGTTTCCGCACTTTGATAGGAACTGGAGATACCGCAGTTGCTACCACATTACCGGGAATTCTTTGTTGTAACGCCAGCAACAAACTAGCACGTTCATCAGCTAAATACTGGTCTTGTTTGTTAAACACCAGAATTGTAGATTGATTTGCTGCTTTGAATTTTTGTAAGGTTTGGTGTTCTGTTTCCGTTAAGTCACCGTTGATGAGAAACAACACAACATCAGATTTGGCCACTTCTGCTAAAATTGCTGCGTCTGGCTTGTCAGTTGTTTCCTGAAATAAAGGTGCTGTTTCTTGCAAATGCAATTTTGGCTGTTTTTCTTGCCAACCACTAGAATTCAGCACCTGAATTAAACTGCTTTTACCTACGGCTTTACCGCCAGTTACAGCCACTTTAATTTCTTGTCTGTCTAACTCCAACGACAGGTAAGTTAATTTTTCTCGCAGTGTATTTAGAGAGGTGTGGTTTTCTGCTTCTTGTGCGAGTTGGTTAATGACTGCTTCAGCTTCGGCGATCGCACTTTCGGCTGTTGCCCGATCTACAGGTGTACAATCTAGTGATTCTAAACTTGCTTTTGGGCGATTTTGCTGCCATAACCACAAGCCACCACCAACTGCTAGGGTACTCAATAAACCAAATTCACCTACCTGTACGATGGAATCCTGCCAGCTTTGTAGTATCCACAGGGAAAAGGAAAGTCCTAATCCTCCCACTAAAATAGGTCGCTCTAACTTCACAACCATGATTCTCCGCGCTTTTTGGAAGGTTTTATTTCAGAATAGATCAAAACCTTGCTTTGCGAATCAGACAAGCGAATGTACACAATTTTCTTTACTTACGGTTGCTTGTAAAATTAAATTCCAAGCATTAAGGTATGGCGCAGAACGAGGTTTACGCTGTCTTTTTTCTGCTTCCACAAGGTGGATTTCGCTACCATATCCTATGAATACATCTAAAGTGAAGACATAATACAGCAGAATTTAGGAATCAGAATTCAGCATTCAGTATGATGAATAATATAAAGCCTCCATACCTAACTTTAAGACTTAAATTCTGCACTTCAACTTACTTGAGTTTTCCCTACATCAAATACTAAATCTTAAGGTAAGCGATCGCCAACTGGTCTTAACACTCCCCAACCACGCTTGAGAGCATGAATCACATCTGCTTGCTCTGCTATATCACCTTTGAGCTTTATGTCCATCAACAAACACCTGAAATAAAATAAAACTCTGTAGCTTTCAGACCACAGAGTTTTATTTTATTTTTAATTTGGTGGCGGGAAGTGGATTTGAACCACTGACCTTCGGGTTATGAGCCCGACGAGCTACCAGGCTGCTCTATCCCGCGTCGCTCTTGACTTTTCTAGTTTAACGCAAAGTCCAGAGTTTGACAACTATAACAGCGATAATTCTCCCACAACTTCTAATCGCCTGTATTTGCCGAAGGTCATAAACCTTTCTGCGAGGGTTTCTGCGGCGCTGGGGCTGATCCAACCCATTTGTTGCAATAAGTGAATAGCGACAGCATATTTGGCGCGTTTTGCCCCATCCATTACTTTAATTGCGAGTCCCATACCTTCGCCAAGTCTGCCAATACACTGTACGCCTTCTGCACCAGCTTTACTGACTACTTCTCCTGGTGCTAAACGCATCAGTTCTGTATCAAATTCGCCATCGCCAGCAACCAAGGCCGGGTGATGAATCATCGCCCGGACAATGCGCTCCATATCCAAATTGTTACTTGCGGCCAGAAGCGCATATAAAGATGCCATTTGTCCGAGTTGCATAAGGTAAGTTGGTGCGCCACAGTCATCATGGGCGCTGATAAATTCCTCCGCAGGCATTCGCAGTAACTCGGCGATTTTCGTCAAAATTAACTGCTGTATGGGGTGCTTGCGGTCTAAATAGTTATTTACAGGCCAATGGCGTTGCTGGCAAACAGCTAACATCCCGGCGTGCTTACCAGAGCAATTGTATTCTAGGGGACTGCGTTTACCTTCTGGAATCGGGCATTGAAGAGCAGTTGGATCAACATCAGCACGCCAAAGGATGTTAAATACCTGTCTGACTTGCTCTATTGTGCCTTTATGGGAACTGGCAATAATTGCTAAATCGCGATCGCTCAGATCGTAGCGTTCTAGGGTACCGGTTGTGGTGACAGCTAATGCTTGAAAAGGTTTAAGCGCGGAACGGACAAATGTTGCCGTTTCCGCGTTACCAGCAACAGATAAAACCCTGCCTCTGTCATCGCATACAACAGCTTGGACTACATGGCGTGATTCTATGATGCCTTCCCTGAGTAACCGGACTTCCAGTACTGTGGCTTGAGTTCGTTTTCCCATTGTCATGGGTTAAAATTTATCTCTTTATTATATTTGTCAATGGTCAATCATCAATGGTCAAAAGGCTAATTTGAGACTTTATGACTATGGACTTTTGAACGCCAGTGAGCAAGTGGGCATCGCCACCCAACACACTAGCTCCTCTTGACTGTGGACTATTTAAAACAAATGCCAAACTATAGTACCAATTAGGTACATTCCCGCCAAGCCAGCAAAGGTAAATTGTAACCGTTGCAGAATTGGCTTAATTTCGTAGGTGACAATCAAGCGATCGCGAGCCAAAACCTCTTGAGGTTTGATCCAGGTTTGACCATCATACCAGCCGGACTCTTCATAAAATACAGTCTTGCTGTAGAGGCGATCGCGGACATAACGCCACCCTAAGTACATACGTAATAAAACAAAAATTACTCCCAGACTTGCTCCTGCGGCTCCACACAAGACAAAATGGGCAGCATATTTTTGTGGTGGAAAGCTGGCTGCGGCTACAGGGCCAGACAACAGCCAAGAAAAACCCCAAATCCAAGCAATGTTTGTGAGATATTCGCGCCAATTTAAAGTGCAATCACGAAACAGCCAGGAAGTTTTTAATTCTTCGTACTCATTTAGTGGTTGTTGGTCTGTAGGAACCGGACAATTGGACACCGAAGACCTCATCATATTGGCTTACCCCCACCCTCATCGGCGTTTGGAACGGCAATACGTTCGGCATTGACCCAGAACGCTTCTAAATTATAAAACTCTCGTTCCTTGGGCATCATGATATGAACAATTACATCACCGTAATCTTGCAATACCCAACTGCCTTCTGCTTTGCCTTCTGTGCGTAAAGGACGACGTTGCCATTCAGTTTCGACTTTATCTTCTATTGCTTGAGCGATCGCCCTGACTTGCACCCTAGAGTAACCAGTCAACATCACAAAATAATCTGCCAGGTAAGATACATCGGCTACTCTCAGTACCACAATATCTCCTGCTTTGCGATCTGATGCTGCGTCAGCAACAGTTATAGCTAATTGCCCACTCAAATCTTTCATCCCTCCATCTAGGCTTTTGAGTGGACTGTCTTTCTCCGACACAGACTGTAATGGGAGATTTCCTTGGATATAATCAGACATTAAACCTCAGGTGCTTGATCCCTTTTATTTTATAATTACTCACCAACAACAATTGAACAACAACTGTTTTTTTGAATACTAACAAAAAAACATATGTTAATGCTGTTAGTTCAACATGAGCTGTTTGGGATGCAACTAAAAATCAGACTAAATAGCTCAAAGCTCAAGTCTGATCACCAAATCAAGCAGTAAACTTTTACCAAGAATTGTAGCGAATTATTTCCCCATTAAAATCTTAGGATATTCCATATTCTATCTCAAGGATGAGTCGGTCATGATTGTGCTAAGTTTTTGATCGCCGACAGCCTCCATCCAGATTTTGTGCTTTGTCATTGGTCATGTTGGATCTAAAAAGGACAAGGGACAAATGACTAATGACAGTCTCAACCAGATAATGTGCAGCTTGAAGACGTATTAACAGTAATTCCGCACCTAAATTTTTTTGGTAAGTCATTATTGACTTTTAACCATAGTCAGCTTGTAAGAGTTTAGGACTTACGCAAGAACTCTCTCAAACTCTTATAACTTCGTGTCTTTGCGGTACCTTCGGGAAGCCGCTTGCGCGTCTACGTTTTTTCATAATTTTGCGTAAGTCCTAGAGTCATAATTATGCTCGGCAAATCAGTTATGACTGACGCATATCTGTGCAGCAAGACAAAACTCTTTCTCACTCTGCACCCTGCCGCCTGTGGTTTTTATGATAAATCTTTTCCCGGAAACTATATTATACCTCTTGTTTGGAAACTACTTTAGCTTCAATTACTTGACTATCAGAAGTCACTGATTCAAACAAAGCCTCATAGTGATTTAAGGCTTGATCAAAAGCATACTGCTCCACAGCATACTGACGGCTGTTATAGCCCAAAGTTTTTACCTTTTCAGGATGTTTATAAAGCTCTAAGATAGATGCGGCTAAAGCTTGGGCATCTTCTGGCGGAACGATAACCCCACCACCACTTTGTCTGATGGCTCTGGCTGCGGTGCCATTTTCGGGAACGGAGGCGACTATTGCTCGGCCACTAGCAAGCAAAACCTGGATTTTGGATGGCATATTGAAAGAAATCACATTCTTCTTCTGCACAACTAAACCAACATCAGCCGCTGCCAACATTTGTGGTAGTTCTGCACGCGGTTGAAATGGCAGTAATAACACATTATCTGCACCGCATTCTAAACAATACTGTTGTAATCTTTTTAAACCTTTAGCCTCACCCACAATCACAAAAGCAATATCTGTAATATCTCGTAATTTCGCTGCCGCCTGAATTACTGTTTCTAAACCTTGAGTGAGCGCAATGTTGCCAGAATATTGAACGACAAACTTACCGTTGAGATTGTGTGTATTACGGAAGGGATTGTCTTCTTTAGGTAAAGGACGAATGAAGTTGACATCAACCCAGTTAGGAATTTGCTCGATTTTATCCGCTTCTACACCCTTAGATAGTAAATTTTCGACAAACCCATCAGCAATAACGCTAATTTTTGTAGCTGAATGGTAAGCAAATTTTTCTAACGCAGCAAATACTTTGATGAGTAATTTATTTTTCAGTAGTCCAACATGAACTGCTGCTTCTGGTAGGATATCTTGAAGATTTAGTACCACTGGGCAAGCACGTAACCATCCGAGTAAAGCCGCAGGTACACATACAGGTAGAGATGGTGACGTTGATAAAATTACATCTGGTCGCCATCCGAATAAAGCAGGTAAAAAACTTGTAACAACAAAACTAGCATCAAGCATTATCCGATCCAACAGATTCGGTTGTGGCCGAATCCAAACATAACTGCGTTGGATTTGAACGCCATTTTTGTACTCATTTAGGTAGAATTTGCCCCGATAACCCTCGTAAATTTGGCGTTCAGGATAATTTGGCATGGCGGTGACGACGCGCACTTCATGCCCTCGCTTGGCCAGTCCTTCTGCTAATTCCGTCATCAACGGGGCAATACCAATTGGTTCTGGATAGTAGTTGTAGGAGTAAATTAATATCCGCATAAGAAATCAGTCAGAGTCCCTGGCTTTTTGGATAACAATGATGTTGTGCTGCATTTTGTTGCACCTGACTTTAATTTTCTCTTTAGTCTCTTTTAATGTCAGTGGTTCATCGTTGAAGATTGAGTAAAATTTGTTGGGAATTGCGGAGATATTACTTAATAAATTTATTACTTGACTATTTACAGTAACAAGTAAGTAGGCACTGAAAAAATTCAGACTGTTTTTGCAATCAGTAAATAGTTAAAATATCAAAAATTAATGAATGTAGTAGTCCTACTTCATGTCTGAGCTTTACATAGTTTGGGAATTCTTATTCCAATTTTTCATAAATTCCGAATATAGTCATGAACACCCCGTTTACAGATATATAAGTTTTTTTCACAAGTCAAATATAATTCCTAGGCTAAGTAATTTATTGAGTTACGTATAAATACTTTATTGGGAAAATGGTAATTTAATTACTCAAGTGATGTTTTGAAAGTGGCGGGGTATTGTCAGCAAGCTCACAAGGCTTATGCTGAGATTTGTAGAAAACAGTACCTTGTGAGCGAATGATTAAAGATTAATTTGAGTGGTTTGAACCTCGATAAATTCGCTCTCTTTGCTCTGGAGAAAGACGTGGTATTGGGAAGCGTTCAGATCCTGCTATTGTAAATTCCTGAGTTTGTGTCACTTCATCTGCTTGAGAACGAATTTCTACATCACAATTGGGAAATGGATTGAGGATGGTATCTTCTGTTTCTAACTCCGCAATTTGGCTTTGAGGTAAGACGTATGCGTGTTTATGAGGATCGTATGCTAAAACTTCTCCTGACTCAATGTGATAAATCCACGCATAAATTTTCAGTTGACCTTGGTAAAGCTTGGAGTGAATGACGGGATATGTCCGTAAATTCTCAATTTGTGTGAGAACGTTTTCCGCAATCATAATTTCTAACAATTCTTCAGACTGATAATGACTGTAGTGGTCTAAAACTAGCCTACGAGTTGCTTCTGCATATTTAAGCCAATCATAAACTAGTGGTAAATCCTCTCGCAGACTCTGTAATTTCAGGAGTCCTTTCATCGCACCGCAATGAGAGTGACCACAGATAATAATTTGCTGAATTCCTAAAGCTTGAACTGCATATTCAATAGTTGCACCTTCACCACCATTAGTTGCCCCGTAAGGAGGAATAATATTACCTGCATTGCGGATAACGAATAATTCACCAACTTGCGCTTGTGTAATGAGATTTGGGTCAAGACGTGAATCGGAACAAGTGATAAACAATACTCTAGGTTTTTGACCATGTGAGAGTTGCTCAAACAATTCTTGGTGCGTTGAAAAATAACTAGATTTAAATTCACGCAGACCTTTAATTAATTTTTTCATTACCAAGTTCCAGAAATATTTGTAGGTGAGTTACTGAATCAAACAATATTCATTGAGGGTGAGATAATCTCAAATGTAGACTGATGAGCGTGAGAATTAGCAGGTTTTTGCCAACATTAGGAGCGTCAGCCTTGTTGTTGAGTTAGTGTTACTTTTGCAAAACAGTAGCAGCTTGCTAATTAAAAATGACTTTTGAGCTTTGAGCAGTCAGAAGCAGTGATAAACGACTTTTATATCATAGGGTAATTTGGTGCTGTAATTATCCGGACTTACGCACAGGATACGGAAAATCGTAGACGCGCAAGCGGCTTCCCGGAGGGTACCACTCCAGACGCAGAGAGAAGTTGCGTGCGCGGGTTCCCCGCGTTGAGCAAACTTCGGGAGTTCACAGAGAAATGAGAGTTTGAGAGGTTTTTTGTTTAAGTTCTAATTATTAAAGAGTTGTCAATATTAACTGATCAATGTGTGTAGTGATTGCAAAAAATATAACTCGCTAAAAAACTAACTTTGGCAGAGTAATTATGGATGATTGTGAATGCGATAGTTATTTTTGAATGACTTCTCCAGTATTCAGATTCATCACTACAGATGATTTATCTTTATCTAAATTTGCTTCTAAAGGAATGACTACTGTATTATCAATATGATCTGGTTCACCAAATAAACAGCGACATTGAAACTTGGTAGTCATAATTGGCAGAAAACTGATTTTTGTATTTACCTTGCCACGATAATCGCCGCATTCTGTCGCAGTATCAGGGGGAAAACAAGTCTGCTCATAAAGGTAAAAAGTTTTAGAGTAGCCTGGATATTGAATTACTTGCTTGAAATTAAAATCGAAAATTCCCGAAACTGCCCAAATATATAGTATCAGTAAAAATATTCCAATTGATAATAACAAGTAAAGTGTTAGGAAAATCTTGGTCTTAAATATAGGTACAGGCTGAGGCTGGTTTAAGAATACAATGCCTAACACTACAGCGAGTCAGCAAATTCCAAAAAAAATTAAACCTTGAGAAGATTGCCAACTGGGAATAAAAGGTGTGTTGATGACTGCGATCGCTAAAAATGGAGCTATCAAAATAAATATTAGCAGTGGATTTCGGCGCGTCATAGCTGGATTTTTCCGCCATCATAACCCATTCAAGCAAGCAGTAACTTATGCTTTGTGTCAGTCATCGTCAAGCAAATAACTGGTGCTGAGAACAAAGCCAAAAATTTTTTGCTGTCTTCCCGGAAAGCAGATAACTGAAGATGTATCTCAATACATAGCAAATTTACTATATGTAAGCCAAAAACTAAACTCTCATATTTCCTTCCTTAAATCTATCTTTCCTTCTCTCATTACTGCTCTGGTGATCCTCCAGGGCAGTTTTAATTTGATTGGTAGACAGTTAAATCTCTAATGAGATCAGGTGGCTTTTGTAAGTATGACTGCGATCGCCTCCTCTGGTTTAGCTTTATCCTGGTTCTGGATGCTAGAACTTCAATCTACATCTCTGTTAGCTAGGGCGGGAAAGTAGGCAATGGTAGTTCTACGATACTTAGTAATTTTACTGACTTACATTGGTTTAGGACTGGGCTATTTACCTGGACTACGGATGAATCGTGCCACAATCGCCCTTGTGGGTGCGGCTTTTTTAATGGCATTGGGATTACTGGATTTATCTGCGGCGTGGAGTGCTATTGACTACAAGACTCTTGTCTTCTTGTTTGGGATGATGATCATTAGTGCTAATCTGACAGCGTCTGGTTTTTTCCAGTTGGCTGTTGATTACACGATCCGTTATGTCCACAGTCCATTAGGGTTATTAATAGTCTTAACTTTCGGCAGTGGCTTTCTCTCAGCATTATTTCTCAATGATACGATCGCCCTTATCCTCACGCCTCTGGTAGTCGGCATCACTCAGTTACTCAGTCTCAATCCTGTTCCCTATTTGTTGGCGTTGGCTGGTGCAACTAATCTGGGTTCTGTTGCTACCCTTAGTGGTAATCCGCAGAATATTTTAATTGGTTCTTTTTCTGGGATTAGTTATCTAGACTTTGCCAAAGCTTTGACACCACTAGCTTTAATAGGTTTGGTAATTCAGGTAGGTTGGTTATGGTGGTTGTATCCAGAGGTGCGATCGCTGAGTCCTTATTTAAAAGTCGAACTACCACGCTATCGCACCTTCAGGCCTTTGTTAGCCAAGAGTTTATTAATTACTACGGGATTGTTGATAGCTTTTTTGTTGGGGATTCCCACGGCGGAAGCTACCCTAATTGCGGCTGGATTATTACTCGTCACACGTCGTATCAAACCAGCGCGAATTTTGCAAAAGATTGATTGGGATTTGCTATTGATGTTTTGTGGGTTGTTTATCCTGACTGAAGGTGTCCAAAAATTGGGGGTGCTGGAATGGTTTTCCCGTTTCGTTCATACTCCCTGGAGTATTTTGGGAATTACAGTGTTGTTGTCGAATCTCGTTTCTAATGTCCCGGCAGTACTGCTACTACATCACCTCATCCCCCAACCTGACAAGCAAACTTGGCTACTACTAGCTGCGGCTTCCACACTAGCAGGAAATTTAACGCTGTTGGGTTCTGTTGCCAATTTGATTGTAGCGGAGGCAGTTGCAAAGAAGGGATATCGGCTGACCTTTGGTGAACATCTGCGATTTGGGCTACCGCTAACTGTTGTGACTCTGGCGCTTACCTATTTTTGGATTTTTAAACTCAGAGTTTGGTGAATTTATTTACATTAGTCAAGTTTCTGTGGTCTGGTATAGTTTTTGAGATTGGTCGGTACTGCAATATTGGGGGCTAATTTAGCATCGTTTATGGGTACAGCCGCAGTAAATTTTAAGGGAATTTCCCCAGCCCAGACTGGTATTTGATAATCAAGTTCATCATCAATTGGCCCTCCAGTACGAATCTTGGCGCTGGCTTCTGTCAGGGGCAAAGATAAAACTATCGTTCTAGATAATTCTTGATGATTGGGCGATCGCACTTCCTGCCATCTTCCTAAAATGATATGTTCTGTAAATGCTTGCAAGGCTGCTAATTTCTGGGCTGCATCCTCGATTAAAGTTGCTTTACCAAAAATGACTACTGAGCGATAATTCATGGAATGGTGAAATGCCGATCGCGCTAATACCAACCCATCAATTAAAGTTACGGTGATGCAAACATCAATACCTTGTTGTAGCGATCGCAACATTCGACTAGCGGGTGAACCATGAATATACAATGTATCTTCAACCCGCCCATAGGCTGTTGGAATGACAACAGGCTGTCCATCAGCAATAAAACCGATATGACAGACTAATCCTTCATCTAATATTTGATAAATGGTCTCACTTTCGTAATTGGCTCTTTGGGGTATACGTTTAACTGTGGTTCTTGGACTGGGCGCTTTTGGTTGAGGCATAACTAAAAGTTCTTACTCTATATCGTTAGAGTAATCAGGTAAGTGGAGTGATACAAGAGCCACTTTTCAATTAAACTACCAGTCCACTTTCGGTAATACTCCAATGGATTTTGTGATTAGTATTGATTCCCAAGCCGCCTTACCTTTACATCGCCAAGTTTATATAGAAATTCGTCAAGCAATTCTTACAGGTAGATTAACTCCAGGCGAAAAGCTACCTTCAACTCGTGTACTGGCTCAATTACTTGGTGTTTCTCGCACCACCGTTACCCAAAGTTATGAGATGCTTCTGAGTGAAGGTTATCTGGAAACCAGTGTTGGTTCAGGGACTTTTGTCTGTCGTCAACTCCCTGATGAATTACTTAACACCGCACCTATTCAAGCAAAATTACCAGCAAATCCGCATCCCATATCCTTGTCAAGCTATGGTGAAAGGTTGATTCAGGGTAAATTTTTACACATCCCCGAAACAGATGTAGAGATTAGCTTTAGTTATGGACGACCCGCTTTTGATGAGTTTCCGATTAAGTTGTGGCGTAAGCTTTTATCTCGCCATTGTCAGTCTAGTAAGTCAGTGCTTGATTATACTTACAATTCACAAGGTTATCAAGTTTTGCGGGAAGCGATCGCAGCTTATCTATCTCGTTCTAGAGCCGTGAAATGCAACTCTGAGCAAATCATAATTGTGGGTGGTTCACAACAGGGGATTGACTTAATTACTCGTATATTAATTAACCCTGGTGATTGCATAGCAGTGGAAGAGCCAGGATATTTAAGTGCTAGACGAGCTTTTTTATCCCAGGGAGCTAATTTATTTCCTGTAGGCGTAGATCAGTCAGGATTAATCATCAATCATTTAGCAGCTGGTATAATTCCTAACATTAAGCTTGTTTATGTCACCCCATCACACCAATTTCCCACAGGTGCAACACTATCTCTGACTCGCAGGTTAGAGTTACTAGCTTGGGCAAAAAAATCAGGGGTGATGATTATTGAAGATGACTATGATAGCGAGTATCGTTATGGTGAACGACCGATTCCGGCATTGCAAGGATTAGACCAAGGTAATTCAGTCATTTATGTCGGTACATTTTCTAAGGTTTTATTTCCCGCTTTACGTCTGGGTTACTTAGTTTTACCCCCAGATTTAGTACCAATATTTGCCCGTGGGAAATGGTTAGCAGATCGGCAATGCAGTTTATTAGAACAATATGCTCTGACTGATTTTATTACCGAAGGACATTTAGAACGGCATATTAGACGGATGCGATCGCTCTATGATGGACGTAGGCAAACTTTGGTACAGTCTTTATCTGAGCATTTTGGCGACACAATCAAAATACTAGGGGAAAACGCCGGAATGCACTTAATGGTCAAATTCAATACCAAACTCAGTGATGATGAAATAGTTCAGCGTGCTGCTCTGGCTGGAGTGAATATTGGGGCAGCATCTCCTCAATATTTAAAAGATAGCCCTGGTAGTGAATTTATCTTTGGATATGCTGAACTCAGTCATCAGAAAATCCAAGAGGGAGTACGTCGATTAGCTCAGGTGATTTTAATTGATTAAGTGGACATGATATCAATCCGTTCAAAAACTACGGAGAGATTATTTGCTGGCATTTCGTAAATCTGTTTCAAGACAAGATGCTCGGTTTGAGCGGCGGCTATGACATCATCTAAATTACGCACACCCCATTCTGGGTTTTGGGAACGTAAATATTCATCAAAAGCAGCATTACTTGGGGCTGTATGTACTCCACCTTGTTTAAAAGGCCCATATAAGTAGAGAATACCGCCCACAGGTAAAATACGACTCGCCCCTGCCATCAGCCCTAAACAGGCTGACCAAGGTGAAATGTGAATCATATTAATATTGACGATGGCGACAATGGGCGAATTATTTAGCAACTGGGTTGTTGTTTCTTGCTCTACTACCCACACAGGTTCCTTAGCATCAAGTTCCAGTGGTGGATAAACGTTTTGACATTCATAGTGTTCAGTCCAGGCAACTATACTAGCTCTGGCTTGGGGACTGACATCTGTTGGCAACCACATCACATTCCTGAGTTGTGATGCAAAATAAACTGCGTGTTCACCTGTACCACTGGCAATTTCCAAGACTGTTCCACTGTCAGGCAATACTTTTAAAAGGACTTCGAGAATTGGTTGGCGATTGCGCTCGGTAGCTGGGGCAGATTGTCGTGCGTCTTGTGTTGTCATGCTTGTGGTTTTATGAGTTGATTTCACGGCTATGATGGCAGTTACACTGTAAATTTTTGCTCCTAGTATTTTTTTTGAGGAATTTTTGCAGATAGCGATCGCTCTTTGTAATATCTTATAGGGATGTGTGCGATCGCTTCATCATTCCTGATTAACTTTTGCAGATAGCGACACCAAGCAGTCTTTTAATATCCACGAAGGCATTGATGAATTGGTGTTCTAGTCTGTTGATGTACAAATTTCTCTGTGGTTAATTATGATTGTCTGTAATTCACTAACAGAATAAACCCTACACAGCAAATTGACTAATTTTTAAGAGAGATTGATAAAGTTCATCCAGTAACTCATAAGCTGCCAGAATATTCAGTCCACGCCAGACAGAAAAATCTACTAAATATACTCGATTTTGCTGCACAGCTTTGAGTTTTGACCATATAGGTTTTTGTTGCAGTTTATGAATCACAGAGTTATCATCTTTTCGCAGAGGTGCAATAAATAAAATATTACTGTCAATCTTGGGTAAAAGTTCCTCAGAAATTGCTAAATCCATGTCACCTGATTCTGCAAAAATTGGATTTAATATGCCAATATCGTCCAAAATTTTGCCAGCAAAAGATTGTTTCCGAGTGATCACTAATTTTCCAGCCGCCACATAAGCAAATGATATCCGGAGTTCTTGCTGATTATGATTAACTATTTGCTTTAAGTTATTAATACGTTGGTTATATTTATCCATAAGTTCTGTAGCTGTCTGCTTTTTCTGGAAAATATTTGCCATATCTTGGATGTGTTGTTGCCAATTTCCTTTAGTTTCTATCCAAGGTAAAACTACTGTAGGTGCAATTTTTGATGTATATTGATAAATTCTGTTAAAGAATGGTTGAGACACGACTATAATTAAGTCAGGACGCAACAAAAGAAGTTTTTCTAAGTTAATTTGACCACTAGAACTGCGGATAATTTCTACTCCATCTGCTTTTCCTTGAAAGTACTCAAAATCACTTTCGATTTCATTAGTGATCCAAGTTGCGATCGGTTTGATATCTAAAGCTATAACAGCAGCAAAACTATTGAAATCTAAGGTGACAATTCGTTTTGGGTTGAGGGGAATACAACTTTCTCCTTTGACATGCTGAACTACTCGACATGCAACACTTTTTTGCAGAGAGTTTGAGTTACTGACTTTTGGAGTCAAACTTTGACTAACAACCCAAACCAGCGTAAATGTCAAAATTCCGCACAAAAATAGGGCAATAAAGTGACGGGAAATCAATTTCATAACTTTGTGCTGGATATCAATATAATTAGCCGGCAAAGATGGTCTTTGTTTTTATAGCGCCAGACTTTCAGTCTGAGGGTTTTATCAAAATAGAATTCAGGAGTCAGAAACCAGAATTCAGAAATTTACCTTTTGGCGAATGGAAGATGAATAAGTGGTGAAACACCACACTAAATCGTTAGCGTAGCGTCTCCGATAGGAGAAGATTTATTGGTCTCCAATTAGTGGCGGTTTTTTTCCCTACGCTCTTATTCTGACTCCTGAATTTTGACAAATTCAATTATCAAAACGTCCAAGAAATAGTGCCTTGAATTGTAAATGGCTCACCATAAGAAACTCGAAAACGATTGAAAGAATTTTCAAAATAGTTTACGTCAAAGAGGTTTCTGATATTGATTGCCGCACGGAATCCGTCTTGTTTGTAGAAGACAGCAGCATTAGTTGTTAAATAGCTGGGGACTTCAAATGTATTCCCGGTATCTCCCGCGCGATCGCCTACATAAAACAATCCCAAACCAAAACCTAAACCCTGCAAATTGCCTCGTTGAATTTCGTAGGTTGTCCATAAACTAGCAGCATGAGGAGTTGTCTGGAGTACGCGATTGCCAACAGGAATGCTATTATCTGCTGTCACACGAGCATCGTTATAGGCATAACTAGCAAAGACATTCCATCCCGGTAAAATTTCCCCGGTAATGCTGAATTCCAGACCTTGGCTGCGCTGTTCTCCAGTTTGAATCGAAAAGCCGAGGTTATCGGGATCGTCAGTTAAAACATTCGATTGGGTAATGTCATAAAAAGCTAGGGTAGTCGAAAGCCGACTATTCAAATCTGCTTTGATCCCAACCTCATACTGTGTACCCCTTGTAGGCTCAAAATCACTACCATCAAAGGCTCTACCAATCGCTGGCTCAAAGGAACGACTGTAATTGGCATATAGAGAAATCGGCTGGATTGGCTGATATACAATGCCCACACGCGGACTCCAAGCACTGACAGTTTGACTGGTTTCTGTGCCAGCAAGAAAATCTTGGTCAGTTTGGGTAAAGACATCAAATCGGCCACTTACGAGTAGCTTTAAATTATCTGCGATCGCCACTTGATCTTGTAAGACAA
Organism: Nostoc piscinale CENA21; assembly: GCF_001298445.1. Classification (NCBI taxonomy): domain Bacteria; kingdom Bacillati; phylum Cyanobacteriota; class Cyanophyceae; order Nostocales; family Nostocaceae; genus Nostoc; species Nostoc piscinale. Next base: position 3,350,911 of record NZ_CP012036.1, read on the forward strand.
TCCCAAGCTCATCAGTTACTGTCTTGGTATCAAGCTCAAATGTCACGTCTCCACGCGGTTGACCGTAAATAGGATTAAAAATATCAATGGGTGCGCCTGATCTACCTGTAAATTTTAAGGTATTGTTCAGCCTGCCTAAATCAACACCAAATAGTAATTGATGCTTGATTGAACCTGTATCAAATTTACCAATTACATTCGTCGTTAATCTATAGTCACGATACCGATCATTAGAATCGTTGGATGTTCTCAGGAGTGTACGATTATCACTCAAAAGTCGAGTACCGATATTGACCCCAGAAGCATCATAGTTCAGGTATCCATATCGAAAGGAATTATTAATCGACCAATTCTCATTAAATTTATGCTCTAACCGATATCCAATCCTGGCATTTGTCACATCCAGGTTGCCTTCATTTGTAATCCGGCTCCGGGGTATCTGACCATTAGGATTTGTAAAGATGGTTCCCAATGCAGGTAAGCCCAAATTGTAGTCTTCTTGCTGCAAATACTTATAAGTTGATTCAATGCTCAGATTCGTATTTTCGGTTAATGCCAGACTTAAAACAGGCGCAATTACTAAGTTTCTCGTTTGGCTGCGGTCAGTGAAAAACCCTTGATCCCGATAAGATGCGTTCAGCCGATATAGAGCTTTCTTATCTTCGTCCAATGGCCCAGACAAATCGATCTCACCACGATAAAAGTCAAAACTACCTACAGTTGCTTCGACAAAATAGTAAGGATCTCGTAGAGGCTGTTTTGTGACAAAGTTGACTGTTCCTCCTGGAGATGTTGACCCAAATAAAACCGAGTTGGGGCCTTGTAAAACTTCGATTCTTTCAATTCCGGTCAGATCAGGCCCAACGTTAGAGCCTAAACCATTAGTCTCTTTAATCCCATCAAGAGTAGGTTGGCTGAGAAATCCTCTTACTCGCAACCTCAATGAGTCAAAGTTAGAAGGTGCGGAGTTACGTACACTTGGAGCGTTCAAAAGCGCAGTGGAAGTATCAGCCCGTTGATCCCGCAACACTTCTTGCGGAATAATCTGAATCGATTGGGGAACATCCCGTAGTGGTGTATCCGTCCGCGTCACCGTACTCGCTTCCGGCACACGATATCTATCTTGTTCTCCTGTTACTACCAACTCAATCGGTTCATCCGGTGGTGCTGTTGGTGTTTCGGAAGAAGTTTCTGAGGGTGTTTCACTGGCTGGCTGTTCTGGAGGTGGCTGTGTTTCGCTGGGTTGCATTGCTGTTGTTGTCGATGCTACAGCAAAAATCAAACCTGTATTATCATCAAACAACTCAACTGTCGGTGCTGCTTTCTCTCCCACCACAGTCACGCGCACAGTGTTGGCATCAATATTTGTAACTGTTATTTCAGTAATTTCTGCTAGGGGTTTATCAGAGCGAAATGTGTAAGTATCTCCCGATGGTAAACGCAACTGAGCATTAGGAATATCTGCAATAAAATTATTACCGCTACTACGATTGATGACTTGTAGTTGTTCTCCAACAGTAGTCTCTAAAATGATCTCCACACCTTTATCTGTGGGAGTTGCTTTGACTCCTGTAATTGGTACAACTTGAGTTTGACTGCTGGGTTCTGGATTTGTAGGGGTGGTTGGTGTTTGTACCAACATCCAGGCGCTAGTCCCAGGTAATTTGATTTCGTTCAGTTGGGGAATGTTGTTTGTTAATTTTTCATCTCTCAACTCTTCTCCCTTGAGAGCTAAGGGTTGGACTATTCCATCTTCTTCTACGTCCTCGGCTTTAACGGCAGTGCCAATCAAACAAACAATCGCACTTGTCAGCAGAAGGCTGTGAAATAATTGGTCTATTTTCATTTATGTCCCCATACCTAATAAGATCACCTGCTCGTTACCGAAGACGAACAGCAACTAGTGACAGTTATTGTCAACTAACTTTAAGTGAGTTTAATCATAGTATGAAGTAATACAAAACACAAGATAGTAGAGAATTTATTTCAATTAGCAGTCTATTATCTGGTTACAAATCGGGACTTATGCTGATGTAGTATGCTTGCTTGATACACAGATTTAAATCATGACAATTGCTACAGCTACTTTCTTTAGAGAGTATTAATTGGTTGTCAAACCACCAAAAATCTTGGGATAAATATATATAGTGGACTAGCCAATGAATTTTACTAGGCATCTAATTGCTGAATCGTCAAGCTTTTAGTCTGCTACTCACAGGGATGTATGAAATAGGTAAAAATGATGTTTTTCTGATTTATTGATAATTAATTAATATAATAACCCTATTGCTAAAGCAATTAATTGTCGTTAAGTTGATAGATGTTAAGTGAAAGTAAATCTCAATAATATTGAGACTTATTTTTAGAAGAAATCTTTGCAAATCATACTTTGAGTGCTGTTAGTGGTTGACTCAAGCAAGAGCTTAACCCTTGGCAGTTGTAGCTAACAGGGTGCTTTTATCTAACTCTGTTAAATTCAGGGGGTTAATTGCAGAGTTTCAGGCTTTCAGGTATGTTCTGCACGAAAACCGTTGTTAGTAGCTGTTCTTAGGGGGTGCTGGATGGGAAGATTCCCAGGTAGAGTTAACTTGAATCGAGTATTCCAGAAAATGAGCTAACCCTGGCTAAACCTTGTAGTTTGCTCAGAGTCGGATATCGCCGTGATTGATAGTGTGTTGTTGTAAAATTATCGCTCTGATATTCGCTCTAGGATTTTGAGCAGTAAATACAGTTTTACTGCTGGTTCTTAACTGCTTATTTTTATCTGAACAGATTTATAGAGTCTAGATAAAAATAAGTAGTGCATTAAAGTGCATCTAGTCATCTAAAAATGAATCAATATTCTCATAGCTTTCAACCAAGCGATGTCTTCTCTGCGACAAGCTACACCAACGATGAATTTCGTCTCAGCAAATGTTCTACAGTTGTTGAACTCCTAGGTTTGAGAAGTTCTACCCAAGGAAATCAAGATATTTTCACTTTTTTACTAGATGGGGAAACAGAACAAGCGCAGCTAACTTATCAAGAGTTGGATAGGCTTGCTAGAAGAACTGCTGCACAATTGCAAGCTATGGGTTTAGCAGGGGAACGTGCTTTACTGCTTTATCCGGCGGGACTAGATTTTTTAATTGCTTTTTTCGGTTGTTTATATGCGGGAGTTGTAGCTGTTACTGCTTATCCTCCGAGAAATCAGCGTAACACACCGAGAATTCAGGCGATCGCTCAAGATGCACAAGCCGCGATCGCACTGACAACAACAGATATATTATCGAATGTGCAGTCTTTAATGAGTCAAAAGACTGACTTAACATCGTTGCAATGGCTGACAACGGATAATATTGCTCCAGGGATAGAAGACAATTGGCAACAACCCCATATTGATAGAAATAGTTTAGCCTTTCTGCAATATACCTCTGGCTCAACAGGAACACCCAAGGGTGTGATGATTAGTCATGGAAACTTACTGCACAATGCTCAAACAACTCGCCAATTTATGGAGCATTCGCCAGCCAGTAAGTTTGTGACTTGGCTACCGATGTACCATGATATGGGTCTAATTGGTGGGATATTGCAACCTTTGTATGGCGGTTTCCCTTGCATTATTATGCCGCCTGCGGCTTTTCTCCAACGTCCTTATCGTTGGTTGCAGGCAATTTCTCACTATCGCGGGACAACCAGTGGCGGCCCTAATTTTGCTTATGATTTATGTGTGCAGAAAATCACACCTGAACAGAAAGCAACTCTTGACTTAAGTAGTTGGAATGTAGCGTTTAATGGTGCAGAACCAATTCGCCACGATACATTAGAGCGGTTTGCAGAGGCTTTTGCAGAGTGTGGCTTCCGCAAAGAAGCTTTTTATCCTTGTTATGGTATGGCGGAAACAACTCTGATGGTTACTGGTGTAAAGAAGGCTGCGCCACCAAAAATCAAAGCATTGCAGAAATCTGCATTAGCATCTCATCAAGTTGTCGAGTCACCGGCGGTTGGGGGAGATGATACATCTTACTTTGTCGGTTGCGGTCAAATTATTCCCGACCAGAAGGTAGTAATTACCAATCCAGACACACTCAAAACTTGTCAACCTGATGAAATTGGGGAAATTTGGGTAGCTGGATTGAGTGTTGGTCAAGGATATTGGCATCGTCCAGCAGAAACCGCAGAGACATTCGGGGCTTATTTAGCAGATACCGGCGAAGGGCCATTCCTGCGGACAGGAGATTTAGGCTTTTTGCAAGATGGAGAATTATTTATTACAGGGAGAGCGAAAGATTTAATTATTATTCGTGGTCGCAACCTTTACCCGCAAGATATAGAATTAACGGCTGAACGCAGTCATTCATCCTTGCGTCTCGGTGCGAATGCCGCATTTACAATTTTAGTTAACCACGAAGAAAAGCTAGTAGTTGTACAAGAATTAGAGTTTCGCGCCAAGCCAAATTTAGAAACAGTCATTAATGCGATTCGTCAAGCGGTGACGGAAGAACATGAAGTACAAGTTTATGGAGTTGTTTTAATTAAACCAGGTACAATTTGCAAAACTTCCAGTGGTAAGATTCAACGCCGCGCAACTCGCGCACAGTTTGAGAATGGCGAACTCAGTATAGTTGCCAGCAATATTATAAAAACTAGTGATCTTGTCCAAGAGTCGATTCAATTACAGCATTCTCAACTGTTGACACTGGCTATACAAGAACGTCAGACAGTTTTAGAACAATATTTAATTGCACAGATAGCCAATATTTTAGCGATCGCACCAGATAATATTTCTCCCCAAGCGCCATTCAGCACCCTTGGACTAGATTCTTTAAAAGTATTTGAGTTGAAAAACCGGGTTGAGGTTGACTTAGAAGTAGAAATATCCATTGCAGACTTGTTTGAAGGGATGAGTCCGCGATCGCTGGCGGCTAAAATCCTCACACAGATAACAGCAGCAGCTTTCATTCCTGCTGTACCTCTAAAACCAATTCCACAAGCCGAAGTTTATCCTTTGTCTTTTGCACAGCAAAGACTATGGTTCCTCGACCGATTACAACCAGGGAACCCAGCTTACAATATTTCCTTAGCTGTAAATCTCCAAGGTGAGCTTGACATCATCTTGTTAGAACAAAGTTTAAACGAAATTGTCCGACGACATGAAGCCCTCAGAACCACATTGAATGTTGTCAACGGACAGCCAGTACAAATTATCACTCCTTCCCTCAAATTATTCTTATCAGTAATCGATTATCAAAAGCATATTGCATCCCCAGTCCAGCAATTCTTGACTGAGCAAAGCCAACAACCTTTTGATTTAACCAAGGGGCCATTATTACGTGCTGAACTTTTGCGCCTTGCACCACAAGAGCATATTTTATTACTGGAAATGCACCACATCATCTCTGATGGTTGGTCTAGTGAAGTCTTTTTACAAGAGATAGCATCGCTGTACAAAGCATTCTTAACTGGAACTGCTTCATCTTTACCAGAAATTTCTATCCAATACAAAGATTTTGCCCATTGGCAGAGACAATGGTTGCAAGGAGAAATTCTACAAACTCAACTTTCTTATTGGAAGAAACAACTGCAAGATATACCAACAGCATTACAATTACCCACTGACCGACCAAGACCGACGGTACAAACCTCAAATGGCGCTCAACAATCACTCGAATTGTCTGAAGTACTGATCAATAGACTCAAGGCGATCACGCATCAAAAGGGTGTAACTTTATATATGTTGCTATTGGCAGCATTTCAAACTTTCCTCTATCGCTACACCAGACAAGATGATATTGCTGTCGGTTCACCAATTGCTAACCGTAATCGTGATGAAATTAAAGGGTTAATTGGCTTTTTCGTCAATACTTTGGTGCTACGTACAGACCTGAGTGGCGACCCAACTTTTGACGAGTTACTTAAGCGAGTTAAAAAGGTAGCTTTAGAAGCCTACACACACCAGGATTTACCCTTTGACCAATTAGTAGAAGCAGTACAACCAGAACGCGATACCAGTCGCACACCCCTGTTTCAAGTCATGTTTAATATCCAAGATTACTCCAATTTACCAGAAATGCCTGGTTTGGCGGTAAGTTGGGTCAAAATCGACACCAAAACAGCACAGTTTGATTTGAGTCTTTCTATTGATATTACACATCAAGGAGTGGCGGCATCCTTCCATTACAATACTGACCTATTTGATGCTGCGACGATCGCGAAGATGCTGAGACACTTTGAGAATTTGCTCTCAGGAATTGCGGCTGATTCTCAAACTCGGCTATCTAATTTACCACTTTTGAGTGAGGTAGATCGTCAGGAGTTACTAGAATTTAGTACAAATCAATCGCAAATCTCCAATTACCAACCTCAACCGTGCATTCACCAACAATTTGCAGCCCAGGTAGAACAGACACCAGATGCAGTAGCAGTCATTTTTGGAAATCAGTCTTTAACTTACAGAGAGTTAAATCAGCGTTCAAATCAATTAGCAAACTACCTCAAAACCCTGGGAGTTAGACCAGAAGTTTTAGTAGGAATTTGTATAGAACGCTCTTTAGAGATGGTGGTTGGACTGTTGGCGATTCTCAAAGCCGGAGGTGCATATTTACCTCTCGATCCGGCTTATCCCCAAGAACGTCTCGCTTTGATGTTAAAAGATGCCCAGGTTTCAGTTTTACTCACTAAGTCAACACAAGCTGAGAAACTCCCCGAACATCAAGCTCAAGTCATTTGCTTAGATACAGACTGGGAAATTATTTCGCGTGAAAGCCCAGAAAACCCAATTCATCAGACACAACCGGAAAATCTCGCTTATGTAATTTATACATCCGGCTCCACGGGAAAACCCAAAGGGGTAATGATTCAGCACTATTCTTTAAGTAGTTATATCAATACTGCATGTATGGAGTTTGGATTGAAGGCGAGCGATCGCATTTTGCAATTTGCCTCCATCAGTTTTGATACTGCGGCGGAAGAAATATTTCCCTGTCTAGTTTGCGGTGCTAGTCTCATATTGCGGACAGAGGAAATGTTAAGTTCAATACCGCAATTTTTACAGCAATGCCGCGATTACAGAGTCACTGTTCTGGATTTACCTACCGCTTTTTGGCATCAAGTTACTGCTGAATTAGCAACAGCAAATTTGGCAATTCCTGATTCTCTGAGATTAGTGATTATTGGTGGCGAAAAAGCCAACAGAAAGCACTTGACAACTTGGCAGCAGACTATTGGTCAAAAAGTACGTCTTCTCAATAGCTACGGCCCTACAGAGACAACTATTGTGGCAACACTTTGTGACTTATCAGTACCAACACCGGGCGAAGTGCCAATTGGCAAAGCTATTCCTCAAGTTCAAACTTACATCCTCGACTCCAATCTACAACTAGTGCCTGTAGGAACTCCTGGCGAATTATATATTGGAGGTGTCGGTGTCACTAGAGGCTACCTGAAGCGACCAGACTTAACAGCAGAAAAGTTTATTCCTAATCCTTACAATTCAAAACCTGGAGAGCGTCTTTACAAAACAGGCGATTTAGTCCGCTACCTGCCTGATGGCAACATAGAATTTCTCGGACGTATTGATCATCAAGTTAAGATTCGAGGTTTCCGCATTGAATTAGGAGAAATAGAAACTTTACTAAATCAACACCCAAGTGTTCGAGAAGCGGTAGTTGTTGCTCATCGCGATCGCTCAGATCATCAGCGATTGATTGCTTATGTTGTCGGACAGTATCACCCAGAAAAAGTAGAAGCCTTAGACACTCAACAAACCTTGCAGTGGCAAACTGTCTTTGATAGTCTCTATAAAAAGTTTGATACTTCTCAAAACTCTGGTTTTTATATCAAAGGTTGGGAAAGCAGCTACACAGGAGCATCTATTCCAGATGAACAAGTGCATGAGTGGATGAAGCAAACCACCGGGCGCATCTTAGGTTTACAGCCCAACCGGGTTTTAGAAATCGGTTGTGGTGGTAGCGGACTAATGCTTTTCAGCATTTCCCCCCATTGTCAGCAATACTGGGCAACAGACCCCTCACAAAATGCCCTGCAAATTCTCCAACAGCAGTTAGACACCCTAGAGCAGCCATTAGCAGGAGTCACACTCAGTCAAAGAAGTGCTTTAGATTTTGATGATGTGGCAGAGAATAGCTTTGATGGCGTGTTAATTGTCTCTGTGGCTCAGTACTTCCCAAGCATTGACTATTTGCTCCAGGTTTTGGAGAAGGCAGTCAAAGCTGTAGAACCAGGTGGCTTCATTTTCCTGGGAGATGTTCGCAGTCTGCCCCTCTTAGAAGCCTTCCATGCCTCAGTTCAACTTTATCGATCTCCAGACAATCTTTCTAAAGAGGCCTTACAACAGCGTGTGCAGAAACAGTTGTTTGAAGAGAAACAATTAGTCATCGACCCCGCTTTCTTCACAGCCCTCAAACAGCATTTACCTAAAATCAGTCATGTTGACATTCTGCTAGAGCGTGGTTGTTCTCACAATGAATTAACTAAATTTCGTTACGACGTGATTCTTCATGTGGACGATCAACCAACTTCGACGGCGGAGATATCCTGGCTAGATTGGCACAAACAAGAGCTAACCCTTTCTTCCGTTCGCTGTATTCTAGAAGAAACTGCACCCCAATTTTTAGGTATTACTGGTGTACCGAATGCCCGCACGATCGCAGATGTTCAGCTCGTGCAGTGGTTGGCAAATAGTGAAAAACCAGAAACGGTAGGTGAGATCAAGCAGTGTTTCAGATATCTTGAAGATCGAGGCGTAGAGCCAGAAGACTTCTGGGCATTAGAAAAAGACCTCCCTTATTCAGTCCAAATTACCTGGTCAAACACTGGTGCGGGCGATCGCTATGATGTGATATTTAAGCGATCTACACCTGATGCTGCTGAGTGTTTATGTTTACCTGCTGCTGTACCTCCTCCATCTCGTCCTTGGCACAATTACGCTAACACTCCCTGGCAAGGAAACTTAGCGCGTGAACGAGTACCTCAACTCCGAGATTTTCTCAAAGAAAAACTACCTGAGTACATGGTGCCAAGTACTTTTATCTTCTTAGACGCACTACCTTTAACCCCAAATGGCAAAGTCAATCGTCGCGTCTTACCATTGCCAGAAAGTTACGCTACCCAAAACAACCTCTATGTAGCACCTGAAACAGAGCTACAGCAGACCATTGCTGATACATGGCAAACAGTACTAGGTATCGAAAAAGTTAGTATTAACGATAACTTTTTCGATTTGGGCGGACATTCTTTGTTGATTTCTCAGGTAAACGCCCAATTACGAGAAAAACTACAACGTGATATCTCAGTAGTAGAAATGTTTCAATATCCTAGTATTAGTTTGTTGGCCAAACATCTTAGTCAAGAACAGCAAGAACAACAGTCTTTTCAAGAAATTCGTACCCGTTCTGAAAAACAGAAATCGGCTTTAAACAGGAAAAAACAAACTCGTAATTTACGCAAATAAAACAGAGAAATAACCCTCATTAAAACTATGCGGACAGGAAGCTGAAACAATTACATACGACAAGTCAATATTTTCGGATTTTTATGGGAACTTTCTTGGTTGAGTAGAGCAGTATTAGCCAGCAACCTGCGCTAATAAAATGTGTAATTAATGAGGTTAAGATAGGAGTGATGGATAGTACAGAATTACAAGATGTAATAGAAGCGATCGCAATTATTGGGATGTCGGGGCGTTTCCCTGGTGCTAATGATATTCCAGAATTTTGGGAAAATTTATGCTCTGGTGTCGAATCCATTTCTACCTTTACTGATGCAGAATTAATTGCGGCGGGAATTGAGCCAGAATTAGTGAATCACCCCGATTATGTGAAAAGTCTGGGTGTATTAGCAAATATAGATTTATTTGATGCGGGATTTTTTGGTTTTAACCCCAAAGAAGCAGAAATTACAGATCCACAGCATCGGTTATTTTTAGAATGTGCCTGGGAAGCATTAGAAAATGCCGGCTATGACTCGCAACGTTGCGAAAGTCGGATTGGAGTTTATGCAGGTTCGAGTGCAAATAATTATTTATCTTTAGATTTAAATAATGAGCGCACAGGATTAGCGAGTCTTTTTCAAAGGGGAATTGGTAACGATAAAGATTTCCTCGCTACTCGTGTTTCTTATAAATTAAATCTCACAGGCCCTAGCCTCACAGTACAAACTGCTTGTTCTACTTCCTTAGTTGCAATTTCTCTCGCTTGCCAAAGCTTATTAAATTATCAATGCGATATGGCTTTAGCTGGGGGAGTTTCAATTAATATTCTCCAAAAAACCGGGTACTTGTATCAAGAAGGTGGTGTTTTATCGCCTGATGGTCACTGTCGCGCCTTTGATGCTCAAGCTAGAGGTACAATTGTTGGCAATGGCCTGGGAATTGTGGTTTTAAAGCGGTTAACTGAAGCGATCGCCGATGGTGATCACATCTATGCTGTCATTAAAGGTAGTGCTATCAATAACGATGGTTCAGGTAAAATCAGTTACACAGCACCCAGCGTCAACGGACAAGCTCAAGTTATTGCTGAGGCGCTAAGTTTAGCAGATGTGCCGCCGGAAACCATTAGCTATATTGAAACCCACGGAAGCGGAACTGTCTTGGGTGATCCGATTGAAATCGCGGCATTAACCAGTGTCTTCCGTGAAAGTACTGATAAAAAGCAATTTTGTGCGATCGGTTCTGTCAAAACCAATATTGGTCATTTGGACGCAGCTGCTGGGGTGACAAGTTTAATCAAAACTGCTTTGGCGCTCAAACATCAACAAATACCGCCTAGCTTACATTTTGCCGAACCCAATCCCAACATTGATTTTGCCAACAGTCCTTTTTACGTCAATAACAAGCTGACAAATTGGACAACTACTCATACCCCTCGCCGTGCTGGTGTGAGTTCTTTGGGTATCGGTGGAACCAACGCCCACGTCATTTTAGAAGCAGCGCCAACCCTGCTTGAGTCTAGTGCTTCTCGTCCTTGGCAATTATTAGTACTTTCAGCCAAAACAGACTCAGCATTAAACACTGCAACTGTGAATCTGGCAAATTACCTGAAACAGCATCCTGATTTAAACCTTGCGGATGTTGCTTACACATTACAAGTTGGACGCAGAACTTTTGACTATCGGCGTGCTGTGGTGTGTCGAGATATTGCAGATGCGATCGCAGCCCTAGAAAACTCTCAAAAAGTACTGAGCAGCATCCCAGCAACACAACAAAAGTCCATAGCTTTTATGTTCCCTGGTCTGGGTACTCAATATGTCAACATGGGTTGGGAACTTTATCAAGTTGAATCTATCTTTCGCCAGCAAGTTGATTACTGTTGCGAGTTTCTAAAACCGCTTTTAGGTCAAGATTTACGCGATATTCTTTATCCAAATAGACATTCACCTCAAACTCCAGAAAAGCAAAAATTAAATCTGGAATCTCAAGGTTTAGATTTGCGGAAAATGTTGGGGCGACATCAAGAACAACCCTCCTTACTCCATCAAACTGAACTAGCCCAACCAGCCATTTTTGTCATTGAATATGCTTTAGCACAGCTATTGATATCCTGGGGAATTCGTCCACAAACCATGATTGGTTACAGTATTGGCGAGTATGTAGCAGCCACTGTTGCAGGGGTTTTATCTCTAGAAGAGGGTTTACAACTAATTGCTGCAAGAGCGCGGATAATTCAAAAATTACCAGGTGGAGCAATGCTCGCTGTTCCACTTTCACAAGCGGAAATATCTCCCCTACTAAATGATCAAATCTCCCTATCTGCTCTCAACGGCACGTCTATGTGCGTAGTAGCAGGTGCAACTAAGGCTATAGAGGCTCTGGAACAACAGTTAACTGAACGAGGTTTAGCTTGTCGTCGCCTAGAAACTTCTCACGCCTTTCACTCTCCTATGATGGAGGGTGCGATTTCTGAATTACGTGAGTTAGTCAAAAGCTTTCAACTCCAAGCCCCAAAAATTCCTTACATATCTAACGTCACAGGAACTTGGATTACAGCAGCAGCAGCCACAAATCCCGATTATTGGGTTCAACACCTGTGTCAACCTGTGTTATTTGCTCCGGGTATCCAAGAACTGTGGAATCAAAATAATCCCATTTTATTGGAAGTAGGGCCGGGACAGACTTTAAATAGTTTCGCCCTTCAATGTCTCGAAAACAATCCCGAAATAAGTCAGATTATTTTACCCTCCCTGAGATATTCTTACGATCAAAAACCAGATTTAGTATTCTTGTTAAGAACACTAGGTAGGTTGTGGTCAGCCGGAGTAGAAATAGATTGGTCAGGATTTTATCGTGATGAGCGTCGTTATCGTCTTCCTTTACCAACCTATCCTTTTGAACGTCAACGCTACTGGTTAGAGACACAAAAACCAACAAGTTATTCAGAAAAATCTCCAGCATTATCAACAGAAAAGTTGGATGTTACCGACTGGTTTAACATTCCTTCTTGGAAACGTTCTGCTTTACTTGTCCCAAGGATACAAGCAGAATCAATCAACTCCAGTGATTGTTGGTTAGTATTTATTGATGCTTGCGGTATTGGTAATCAAATTGTCGAACTCCTGCAAAATGAGCGTCAAAATGTCATCACTGTCAAAATTGGCAAAGAATTTAGTCAAATTAGCTATGGGGAATATACGATTAATCCCCATAGCAGAAATGACTATGATACTTTAATCAAACAGCTTCACAATTTGGGTCAAATACCACATAAAATTACTCATCTGTGGAACATCACATCATATAATAATCAAATATCGGATCTAGAAAATTTTGCAGCTACTCAAGATATAAGTTTCTGGAGCTTGCTTTTTCTCATCCAAGCACTGGGAGAACAAAATCTTACCAAACCTGTAGCAATTAATATTGTTTCTAACAACATGCAACAGGTACTTGATGAAGAATATTTATGTCCAGAAAAGGCAACAATTCTGGGGCTATGTAAAGTTATTCCTCAAGAATATGCCCACATATCCTGCCGCAGCATCGATATTACCATTCCCCTGGTTAATACTCAGCAACGGCAACAGTTAATAAACAATCTTTACCGAGAACTTCAGACAGTTGCATCTGAGCAAGTAATTGCATATCGAGGAAATCAAAGATGGATACAGTGTTTTGAACCCTTACCCATCGCCAGCCAAACAAGCACTAACAACAAATTCAGAAACAGAGGAGTATATGTAATCACAGGTGGATTAGGTGGAATTGGTCTAGCGATCGCCGAACATTTAGCCAAGACAGTACAAGCAAAATTAGTCCTGATTGGACGTTCGGAATTTCCCAAAAAAGTTGACTGGGAGGAATTGCTATCCAGCCAAGAGCAAGATGATTTACTCAAAACCAAAATTAAAAAACTCCAGCTGCTAGAAGAGTTAGGTGCAGAAGTCTTAGTGTTGAAAGCCGATGTTACTAACCTAGAACAAATGCAGAGTGCGATTAATCAGGTATGCGATCGCTTTGGTAAGATTCATGGCGTAATTCATGCAGCCGGAACTCCAGGTGCAGGGATCATTCAACTCAAAACACCTGAATTAGCAGCAAAAGTTTTTCAACCTAAACTCCAAGGCACAATAGTTTTAAATACTGTTTTGCAGAACCTCAATTTAGACTTCCTGGTCTTATTTTCTTCTACTACTGCAATTACAGGCGGCTTAGGACAAGTAGATTATTGTGCAGCTAACGCCTTTCTAGATGGATTTGCCCATAACAATTTTTATCAACACCAAATACCGACAATCTCCATCAACTGGGATTGGTGGGAATGGGATAGTTGGCAAAAATCTTTGTTAGCATTTGCACCCAATATGCAAGCAGAAATTAAGCAAATACGACAAAAGTATGGTATTTCTTTTGCAGAGGGTATAGATGCCTTTGAGCGGATTTTATCTCAAAATTTACCTCAAGTAATTGTATCAACAAAAAATCTCCAAACTGTCATTGCAGAACATCAAGCTTTTGCCGTACCACTTTTCTTAAAAAATTCTGCACAATCTCCTCAATCTCAAACAGCACACCCAAGACCGATTTTAGAAACTGCTTATCTTGAACCCAGTAGTGCAGTTGAGCAAAAGATTGCTGAGATTTGGCAAGAATTATTAGGGATTGATCAAGTCGGAGTTGATGATAACTTTTTTGATTTGGGTGGACACTCCTTAATTGCAACACAAATAGTTTCTCAGTTGCGTCAAGATTTTCAAGTTGAACTATCATTGCGCCATATTTTTGAAGCGCCAACTGTGGCGGAATTAGCTGTGGTAATTGAGGACATCGTGATCCAAGAATTGTCAGAATTGACCGACGAAGAAGCCGAAAAGCTAGTTTCACATACTTATGTTTAGAAAGCAGAAGGAGGCTAAGTGAAATTATGAATATTCAAACAGTAGGTGTCATTGGTGCAGGTGTAATGGGTATCGGGGTTGCACAAAACCTCGCACAAACAGACCATCAAGTGATTTTGATAGATATTTCTGAAGATATTCTTGATAAAGCTAAATACGAAATCAGAAATAATATCCGCTTGCAAAGTTTTTTCCAGAAAAGCGACAATCGCAAAACCCCAGATAGTATTCTAGAAAAAATCGATTTTTCTACCAGCTATAAACTGTTAGAAAATGCCGATTTTGTAGTTGAAAATGTCACCGAAAAATGGGATATTAAAAAAGGGATATATCCACAATTAGATGCTATCTGTCCACAACATTGTGTATTTGCTGCCAATACATCAGCAATTCCCATTACCCGCCTAGCTTCACTTACCAAACGCCCTGATCAAGTCCTTGGTATTCACTTTATGAATCCTGTACCAATGAAGCCAATGGTAGAGATGATTCGGGGATATCATACCTCTGAGACAACAATTGAAATAGCAAAACAAATGTTATCTCAAATGGGGAAAGAATGCGTCATTGTTAACGATTCACCGGGTTTTGTTTCTAACCGCGTGTTGATGTTAACAATTAATGAAGCTGTGTTTCTGTTACAAGACCAAGTAGCAACAGCCGAAGATGTGGATAAAATCTTTAAAGGCTGTTTTGGTCACAAAATGGGGCCTTTAGAAACCGCAGATTTAATTGGACTAGATACCATTTTATTTTCTATCGAAGTTTTGTATGAAAACTTTAACGATAGTAAGTATCGACCATGCCCTTTACTGAAAAAAATGGTTGATGCAGGGTTATATGGCAGAAAAAATGGTCAAGGTTTTTTCGTATATCAATAAATAGGGATATTAAGAATTATGCAAGCAATTCAAGCTAAAATTAAAACCTTCTTGTCAAAATTTTTCGGCAATCATGACTTACAACCAGACGAAGATATTTTCTCGCTTGGTTTTGTAAATTCGATGTTTGCTATGCAGCTTGTTTTATTTGTCGAGCAAGAATTTCAGATTGCAGTTGAGAACGAAGACTTAGAGTTTGAAAATTTCCGCACTATCAACTCTATCGCCAATTTAGTGGAACGCAAAACTGCTGTTCTTGCACAGTAAATTTATGATGAAAATAGAACTATCTGCCCAACAAAAAAAAGCCCAAGCTGAATTTAAAGCTTTTGTTAACCAAGAAATATTTCCTTATGCTGGTGAATGGGATAGACAAGAACTTACACCACCAGAATTAATTAAAAAAATTGCTCAACGCGGTTTTCTCGGTGCTATCTTACCCCAAGAATATGGCGGTCAGGCAATGGATATGATTACTTATGGCATTCTCAATGAAGAAATGGGACGGGGATGTTCTTCTATTAGAAGTTTGCTGACAGTTCACAACATGGTAGCTCATGCTTTGTGTAAATGGGGTAATAAATCTCAAAAAGAATATTGGCTACCCAAACTCGCATCTGGAGAAATTATCGCGGCTTTTGCACTAAGCGAACCAAATGTTGGTAGTGATGCGAAAAGTGTAGAAACTACAGCAGCATTAGTTGATGATGCTTATGTTTTAAATGGACAGAAAAAATGGATTACCTACGGACAAATAGCAGATGTCTATTTAGTTTTTGCCCAATGTGAAGGTAAACCGACGGCTTTTTTAGTGGAAAAACATAGCCCAGGATTTACAGTCAAACCCATGTCTGGCATTTTAGGAGTGAGGGCTTCAATGTCAGCAGAATTATATTTTCATAACTGTCAAATTCCACGAGAAAACTTAGTTGGTAGATTAGGTTTTGGGTTTGCTTATATTGCTGCTTCTGCCCTTGATTATGGTAGATATAGTGTGGCAGCAGGATGTGTTGGTATTGCTCAAGCTTGTTTAGAAGCTTGTATCAAATATACAAATGAACGCAAACAGTTTGGTGTTTATTTGAAGGAACATCAATTAATTCGGCAAAAGATTACTCAGATGATAGCTAACATCAAAGCAGCAAGATTGTTATGTTATCAAGCTGGTTATCTCAAAGATATTAACGACCCTAATTCTATTATCGAGACTGCCATTGCTAAGTATTTCGCATCTACAGTCGCTACCAAAATAGCCAATGATGCTGTACAACTTCATGGAGGAAATGGTTGTAGTAGTGAGTATCCTGTAGAAAGATATTTACGCGACTCGAAAATTATGGAAATTATTGAAGGTAGTACTCAAATTCAAGAAATTACCATTGCTGAATCTGGTTATCAAGATTATTTATTTGCAAATGTAACTACTGGTTTAGATAAGCAATTAGTAGAGAGAACTTAATATATGGTTAGTATTCAAGAGCTAAATTTAAATAGTAAACAAAAAGATAAAAAAGTGATTAAATGTGTCGTTTGGGATTTAGATAATACCCTATGGCACGGAGTTTTGCTAGAAGATAATCAAGTTTCTCTGCGCGAAAATATTGTAAGTTTGATTGAAACTTTAGATAAACGTGGTATATTACAATCTATAGCTAGTAAGAATGAGCATTATACGGCAATAGCTAAATTAGCAGAATTTGGGTTACAAAAGTATTTCTTATATCCCCAAATTAATTGGAATTCTAAGGCTGATTCAGTTAAAGAAATTGCTCGGTTGCTGAATATTGGGTTAGATGCGATCGCCTTTATTGATGACCAGTTATTTGAGTTAGAAGAAGTCAAGTTTTCCCTGCCCGAAATTCTCTGTATCAATGCAGCAGAAATTGGCAGTATTTTAGATATGCCTGCGATGAATCCCCGGTTTATTACGGAAGATTCACGCCTGAGAAGATTGATGTATCTCAGCGACATTGAACGACACAATGCGGAGAAAGAATTTGTCGGCACAGCAGATGAATTTTTAGCTACTCTCCAGATGAATTTCACCATCTCTACTGCTCAAGAAGCAGATTTACAGCGTGCAGAAGAATTAACACTCAGAACTAATCAATTGAATACAACTGGTTATACCTATTCCTACGATGAACTGAATCATTTTCGCACCTCAGAAAACCATAAATTGCTAATTGCCAGCTTAGACGATAAATATGGTAGCTACGGCAAGATAGGTTTAGTTTTAATTGAATGTCAACCTTTGTCATGGACAATTAAGCTGTTGCTGATGTCTTGTCGGGTGATGTCGCGGGGTGTCGGGACAATTATGTTAAATCATGTGATGAATTTGGCTAAGAGTCATCATGTGCGATTGTTGGCGGAGTTTGTCTCAAACGATCGCAACCGGATGATGTACATATCTTATAAATTTGCTGGCTTTCGAGAAGTTGAGAAGGATGGCGATTTGGTGATTTTTGAAAATGATTTAAGTCGGATTCAAGATGTGCCTGAGTATGTGAATTTTCAAGTAATTGATTAATTTATTAATAAATACTATGGACAGTAAAAATCATGAAATTATTCAACGTCGTTCTCACCTCTCACCCGCGAAACAAGCCATTTTAGAAAAAACGCTTACGAGGTGAGCGTCATACTAGTAATCAAAAAACAACTATTCCTCGTCGTACCGAGCGAAGTTCAATTCCTTTGTCCGCACCTCAACAGCGATTGTGGGTGCTGCAACAATTGGAACCCCAAAGTTATGTTTATAACGAATTTGTATCTATAAAATTAACAGGTAATCTCGATATTGCCATTTTAGAAAAAAAGTTTTAATGAAATTATTCACCGCCATGAATCTCTGCGTACTTCTTTTGAAACAATAGACGAGCAACCAGTCCAAGTAATTCATCCCTCTGTGACTGTGAAGTTACCAGTGGTAAACTTGAGCCACTTACCGCCAGCATTACAGAATGCGGAAGTTGAGCGCCTAACTCATGAAATTGCTCAAGCACCCTTCAACTTAGCAGTCTGTCCCTTGCTGCGCGTGATGTTATTGCAGACTAAGGAACAGGAATATTTGCTGTTATTGACCATCCATCACATTATTTGTGATGGGTTGTCAATACAAGTATTGAAGCAGGAATTAGCAGTCATTTACAAAGCTTTTTCAGCAGAACAACCATGTCCACTTTCACAACTGCCAATTCAATACGCCGATTATTCTATCTGGCAGCTTCAACAGTTACAAGCTGAACGCGCAAATACCCAACTTTTATATTGGAAGCAACAACTAGCAAATGCTTCTACTACTTTATCTTTACCCACAGACCATCCGCGGCCTCCAGTACAAAGTTTCAAAGGCACAACCAAAAACTTCCAGCTATCATCAGATTTAAGCCAAGGGTTGAGGTCTTTAAGCAAGCAACAAGGAGTCACATTATTTATGACCTTGTTAGCAGCTTTTCAAACACAGTTATATCGATATACAAGTCAAGAAGACATTTGCCTTGGTTCTCCAATTGCTAACCGCAACCATGCTGATATTGAAGGATTAATCGGTTTTTTTGTCAACACCTTGGTGCTGCGTACTGATATTTCTGGAAACCCCAGCTTTGGAGAATTGCTCAAGAGAGTGCGCGATGTGTGTGTAGGAGCTTATGCTCATGCAGATTTACCTTTTGAGCAATTAGTAGGAGAGCTACAACCTGAGCGAAATCTCAGTCATACCCCACTTTTTCAAGTAACCTTTGCTTTTCAAGAAGATACTAAGCAAGATTTAGTATTACCTGGACTGACTCTCCAATGGCTTCAGAACCATAATGGCACAGCAAAATTTGATTTATCGCTGTATATAGTAGATTCTCAGCCAGAAATTTGGGGGTGGTGGGAGTACAACACAGATTTATTTGATGCTGCAACTATTGAAAGAATGGTAGGGCATTTTACTAATTTGCTAGAGGATGTTGTTACTTTTCCAGAGAAGCGGTTATCAGAACTGTCATTATTAACAGAAATTGAGCTTCAGACTCTTTTAGTTAAATGGAATAATACAGCAACTAATTACGCTTTAGATAAATGTATTCATGAATTATTTGAACAACAGGTAACTAAAACACCGGATGCAGTAGCAGTAGAGTTTGAAAATCAGCAATTAACTTATCGAGAATTAAACGCCAAAGCCAACCAATTAGCTCATTATTTACGTTCACAGGGAGTTCAGCCAGAGGTATTGGTAGGGATTTGCGTAGAGCGTTCTTTGAATATGGTAATTGGACTACTCGCCATCCTGAAAGCGGGTGGTGCATATATCCCCCTAGATCCTAGCTATCCTCAAGAACGCTTGGCTGGGATGTTACAAGACTCAAAACCAGGCGTGCTGCTCACACAACAGGACTTATTAGCAAGTCTACCCAATCACAAAGTGCAAATAATTTGCCTCGATAGTGACTGGGAACAAATTGCTCATGAAAGCACAGAAAATCCTGTAACCAACATCACAGTTGATCACCTTGCTTACGTCATCTACACCTCCGGTTCTACAGGTAAACCCAAGGGTGCAATGAATAGCCATCGAGGTATCTGCAATCGTTTACTGTGGATGCAAGATACTTATCAATTAACATCAGCAGACGCGGTTTTACAGAAAACTCCCTTCAGTTTTGATGTGTCTGTATGGGAATTTTTCTGGACATTGATTACAGGTGCGCGTTTAGTAGTAGCTCAACCAGAAGGACATCGAGATCCCCACTACTTAGTTAACTTGATTATCCAGCAGCAAATCACCACTTTACATTTTGTGCCGTCAATGCTGCAAGTTTTTCTCGAAGTAGCAGATTTAGAAAAATGTCAATCTCTAGTCCGAGTGATTACCAGTGGTGAAGCATTACCAGCCCAACTGCAACAACGCTTTTTTAATCGGCTGGATGTGCAACTGCATAATCTCTATGGCCCAACAGAAGCAGCTATAGATGTGACTTTTTGGCAGTGTCAAAAAGATAGTTTTACCAGCCAAAATACAGTTCCCATCGGTCAACCAATTGCCAATATTCAAATTTATATACTTGATCCGCATCTCAATCCTGTTCCGATTGGTGTGACAGGTGAAGTTTATCTTGGTGGTGTTGGAGTAGGTAGGGGTTACTTTAACCGTCCGGAATTGACAGCAGAAAAATTTCTCCCTAATCCTTTTAGTCAGCAAGGCGAACGTTTTTATAAAACAGGCGATTTAGCCCGCTATTTGCTGAATGGAGAAATTGAATACATTGGGCGCATTGACAACCAAGTAAAAATTCGTGGTTTCCGCATTGAATTGGGAGAAATTGAAGCCATCATCAACCAATACCCGACGGTGCGTGAAACTGTAGTTGTAGTTAGTCAAGAATCAAAAATAATTGCCTATTTAGTGCCGCAAACACAGCAAACACTGGCAATTTCTGAGCTACGCAGCTTTTTAGAATCAAAGCTCCCCAATTACATGGTGCCAGCCGCTTTTGTGATCTTAGAGGCACTACCATTAACACCCAATGGTAAGATTGACCGCAAGGCACTTCCGGCAACTGATATGGTGCGTCCAGAACTCGCAGAAACTTTTGTTGCACCACAAACAAGCATTGAAAAGCAGTTAGCAGCCCTTTGGTCAGAAGTATTAGGTTTAGAAAATATAGGCATAAACGATAACTTTTTTGAACTCGGTGGAGATTCGATTCTAAGTCTGCAAGTAGTATCTAAAGCTAACCGTTGGGGTCTGCAAATAACTCCTAAACAGATGTTTCAGTACCAAACTATTGCCCAATTAGTAACAGTAATTGGGACAAAAGAGAAAATTATAGCTGAACAAGGCGTATTAACTGGAACACTAGAATTGATACCTATTCAGCATTGGTTTTTTGAGCAAAAGCAACCAGAACCACACCACTGGAATCAAGCGGTATGCTTAGAAAGCAAACAAAAAATTGACCCTGTAATCTTAGAGAAAACCATCCAGTTTTTAGACAAACATCATGATGTTTTACGTTTACGTTTTAGACAGCAGGAATTTAGTACTCAAGCACTGATTGTTAGTCCAGATCCGGCACTAACGTTGACATACTTCGATTTTGCCGCACTACCAGAACATCAGCGATCGCCAGCAATAGAATCAGCCGCCAATCAACTACAAGCTAGTTTAAATTTGTCACAGGGGCCATTATTCCGAGTTGCTTTGTTTAACTTGGGAGATCATCAACCCCAACGGTTACTGTGGATTATTCACCACTTAGCCGTTGATGGTGTGTCTTGGCGAATTTTAATTGAAGATTTGCAAACAGTTTACCAACAAATAAGTCAAGGCAAAGCAATCAATCTGCCACCCAAAACAACTTCTTATCAACAATGGTCTAGCTATCTCCAAAAATATGCACAATCTTCAGTTTTACTAGAAGAGATAGACTTCTGGCTAACAACTCAACATCAATCGGTTACGCCTATACCAAGAGATTTTGGCGATGGAGATAATCTAGAAGTAACCACATCGACTGTATCAGTATCCCTGTCTGTGGACGAAACCCAAAGTTTGCTGCACCAAGTACCAGCAGCTTATCAGACCCAAATTAATGATGTATTATTAACAGCACTTATACTAACTTTTAATCAGTGGACGGGAGAAAATTCTCTATTAATTGACTTGGAAGGACATGGGCGAGAAGAACTTTTTCAGGATGTAGATTTATCGAGAACAGTGGGTTGGTTTACCACGATTTTTCCTGTACATTTAAATCTGGAAAATACTAAAGATTTAGGTAAAGCTTTGCAGTCAATTAAAGAGCAACTAAGAGCCATTCCGAATCGAGGTATTGGCTATGGATTACTGCGTTATCTGAGTCAAAATCAAGAAATAGCCGCACAATTTTCCTCCTCCCAGGCTGAAGTTATTTTTAACTATTTAGGACAGTTTGATCGCATTTTAGACGAATCATCATTATTTAGTTTTGCGCCAGAATCCATTGGTGCTACTCACAGTGGGCAAAATCAACGGACTCACTTACTAGAAATTAACGCCAGGATTTATCAGGGACATCTGGAAATGAGTTGGTCTTATAGTAGCAAGTTGCATCGACCAACCACCATTGAGAAATTAGCAGAAAACTTGATTGAGCAAATGCGATCGCTGATTGCTCACTGCGAGTCTGTTGATGCAGGTGGTTTTACCCCTGCTGATTTCGCTGAGTTTAAACAAAGTCAATGGGATCAAAGTGCTCTTGATGCCATTACAGCAGCTATAGGAGATATTTGATATGGGTGTGAAAAATAAAAACATTGAAGATTTTTATCCCCTCTCGCCCATGCAGCAAGGTATTCTGTTTCACAGTCTTGCTACTCCTAAGTCTGGGGTTTATTTTGAACAATTTAGCTGGAATCTCCAAGGAAAGCTGAATGTCACCATGTTCCATCGTGCATGGCAATATGTTGTAGAACGACATGCAATTTTGAGAACCTGCTTTGTTTGGGAAGGCTTAAAAGAACCAGTACAAATTGTACATCGACAAGTAAATCTACCGTGGCAAGAGTATGATTGGCAGCATCTCTCCCCGGAAGCACAACAACAAGAATTAGAATTGTTTTTCCAAAGCGATCGCTCTTGTGGTTTTAATCTTAAGCAAGCACCATTGATGCGCTTCACACTGATTCAACTGTCGCCGACTGCCTATAACTTTACCTGGAGTCATCACCATCTGTTGCTAGATGGCTGGTCTGTAGCGACAGTTTTTCAAGAAGTCCTGGCTTGTTACAAGGCTTTCAATAACGAGCGACAGGTATACTTAGAAACTATTCGCCCATATCGAGATTATATTGTTTGGCTACAGCAACAAAATTTATCTGAGGCTGAAACTTTTTGGCGACAGACGCTGCAAGGTTTTACCACTCCCACACAGCTATCAGTCAGTCCAGGAAATGGTTTACTGACTCCAACAGATAGTTATCACGAGGCAGAATTAAAGCTGTCTGTAGCTGCAACCGCCGCATTAAAATCTCTAGCAAAGCAATACCAACTCACGCTGAATACTCTAGTACAAGGAGCTTGGGCTTTGCTATTGAGCCGTTATAGCGGTCAAGAGGACGTAATTTTTGGGGCGGTAACTTCTGGTCGTCCTCCGACTTTAGCGCAAGCCGAGTCTATGGTAGGGTTGTTTATCAACACAGTACCAATTAGAGTCCAAGTATCTCCCGACACATTGCTGGTACCTTGGCTGTTAAAAATCAAAGAGCAACTAATTGAAGCCAGTGAATACGAGTATTGTCCGTTAGTTAAAGTCCAAGGATGGAGTGAAGTTCCTAAAGGTTTATCTTTATTCGAGAGTATAGTAATTTTTGAAAACTATGCTATGGATGCGTCTGTACGGCAAAGGGATATCAATTTGGATATCCAAGATGTGCATAGCTTTGAAAAGACTAACTATCCAATTGCCCTGACAGTGATTCCAGGTGACGAGTTGTGGCTGAAAATTACTAGCGGCGATCGCTTCGACTGTGACACAATTCACCGGATGCTAGGACATTTGCAGACTTTACTAGAAAGTATGGTCAAAAATCCACAGCAAAGTCTGGGTGAGTTGTCGCTGTTAACAGAATTGGAACGACATCAATTGCTAGTAGAGTGGAATAATACTCAAGTTAAGTATTCCCAACCGCAATACATCCATGAATTATTCGCCGCGCAAGTCGAGAAAACACCAGATGCAGTAGCAGTTGTATTTGAAAATGAGCAACTCACTTACCGCGAACTCAACACCAAAGCTAATCAACTAGCACATTACTTACAAACTTGCGGCGTAAAACCAGAGGTATTAGTAGGGATTTATGTAGAGCGATCGCTATTGATGGTCATCGGGTTATTAGCCATCCTCAAAGCAGGTGGCGCATACATACCCCTAGACCCTAGCTATCCCCAAGAACGCTTGGCTTATATGCTAGAAGATGCTCAACCAAGGGTTTTGTTAACCCGACAGAAATTAGTTGCAACGCTACCACATCAGCCAGCGCAGGTTATTTGTCTGGATAGTGATTGGGAATTAATTAGCGATCGCCACAGTGCAAATCCTGTTACTCAGATCACTGAAGATCACCTCGCCTACGTCATCTATACTTCTGGTTCCACCGGAAAACCAAAGGGTGCAATGAACACCCATCGCGGTATCTGCAATCGCTTATTGTGGATGCAAGATGCTTATCAACTAACCGCCGCCGATCGAGTTTTACAGAAAACTCCCTTTAGTTTTGATGTCTCAGTTTGGGAATTTTTCTGGCCTTTAATTACCGGGGCGCGGTTAGTCATCGCCCAACCAGAAGGACATAAAGACCCCAACTATCTAGTTAACTTAATTATCCAGCAGCAAATTACAACTTTGCATTTTGTACCATCAATGCTGCAAGTTTTTCTCGAAGCAGCAGCAGTAGAAAAATGTCAGTCTTTGGTGCGGGTAATTGCCAGTGGAGAAGCATTACCAATTGAACTACAACAACGCTTTTTTCAGCGACTTGATGCCCAATTACATAATCTTTATGGCCCAACAGAAGCGGCTGTTGATGTCACCTTTTGGCAATGTCAAAATCATTTAAATAACCAAAAGACAGTACCTATTGGTCGCCCAATTGCCAATATTCAAGTTTATCTCCTTGATAAATATCTTCATCCTGTGCCTGTGGGTGTACCAGGAGAAGTTTATATTGGCGGTGTCGGTGTTGGTCGGGGTTATTTAAACCGTCCTGAATTAACTGCCGAGAAATTTATTCCCAATCCCTTCAGCACCACAGCCAGCCGTCTTTACAAAACAGGTGATTTAGCCCGTTATCTTCCCAACGGAGAAATAGAATATATTAGTCGGATTGACTATCAAGTGAAACTGCGGGGTTTCCGCATTGAACTAGGAGAAATAGAAGCGGCGATCGCTCAATATCCCGGAGTGCGAGAAACTGTAGTTGTGGTTAATGCACAACGAATAGTTGCCTATCTAGTTCCGCAAGCAGCCCAAACATTAAGCATCTCAGAACTACGTAGTTTTTTAGAATCAAAGTTACCCAGCTACATGATTCCCGTGGCTTTTGTGTTGTTAGAGGCATTGCCCTTAAACACAAATGGTAAAGTTGACCGCCGAGCCTTACCTGCACCTGATACAAACCGCCCCGAATTAGCTGATGTTTATCAACCACCGCAAACCGAAGTTGAACAAACTATTGCCGAAATTTGGCAACAAGTCCTGCAAGTAGAAAATGTGGGTATTCATGACAACTTTTTTGAACTCGGCGGTCATTCATTGCTGTTGGTGCAAGTACATAGTAAATTACGGGAAAAATTTACTAAAGATTTAGCGGTTCTTGATTTATTTAGATATCCCACAATTAATTCTTTAGCTAATTATTTAACGCAAGTTGAGCCGGAAAAACTAACTGCTGAGATTTCGGAAATTGTTATTGAGAAAGTTGCTGATGGCAAGGCTCAACAAAGAAAACGTTTACAGAAACTTAAATCTATTCAAAATATTTAATACTAGTTTTGTATGAAGAAGAAGTTTAAGAAATGAACCGCAGAGGCGCAGAGTTCACGGAGGAATGAGAGTTTGAGAGATGTTTTGCATAAGTCCTAAAAGTTTTAGAGAGTTATTGTGTGATTAATTTTTTTTTAGTATTTAAAATCATGGGTATTAGTACATCATTAAATGGTTCAGAAATAGCAGTTATTGGCTTATCGGGGCGATTTCCGGGAGCCAAAAATATTGATGAATTCTGGCAAAATCTTCAGCAAGGTAAGGAAACAATTGCATTTTTTACTGATGAAGAACTCTTGGCAGCCGGAATAAATTCATCTTTATTAAATGACCCTAATTATGTTAAAGCCCAAGCAATTCTAGATGAGGCAGAATGTTTTGATGCCGAGTTTTTTGGCTTTAATCCCAGAGAAGCTACAATTACAGATCCTCAACACCGTGTATTTCTTGAATGTGCTTGGTCAGCTTTAGAAAATGCCGGGTATGATTCCCAAAGTTATCCAGGTGCGATTGGTGTTTATGCTGGTTCTGGAATGAACACCTACTTACTAAATATTTATTTAAATCAAAATATTATTGGTGCTATAGATCCGCAGCAACTTATGTTGGCTGGCAATAAAGATTTTTTAACTACTCGTGTTTCTTACAAACTCAACTTAGAAGGGCCTAGTTACGCAGTTCAAACCGCTTGCTCAACTTCATTGGTAGCTGTCCACTTGGCTTGTCAAAGCTTACTCAATGGTGAGTGTGATATGGCTTTGGCTGGTGGTGTTGCCATCACTGCTGACAGAAAAACTGGATATTTATATACAGAGGGGGGGATATTATCTCCTGATGGACATTGCCGTGCTTTTGATGCTGATGCTCAAGGAACTATAGGCGGTGAGGGCGTGGGAATTGTGGTGTTGAAGCGATTGGAAGATGCGTTGAGCGATCGCGATACAATTCATGCCATCATCAAAGGTTCAGCAATCAATAATGATGGGGCGTTTAAAGTCAGCTACACAGCACCCCGCATCGATACCCAAGCCAAGGTAATTAAAACCGCCCAAATCGTCGCGGAAGTCGAACCAGAAACTATCACCTACATTGAAACTCACGGTACAGCCACCGCTTTAGGCGACCCCATTGAAATTGCTGCCCTCACCCAAGCTTTCCGCAGCAGCACCCAAAAAACAGGTTTCTGTGCCATTGGTTCCGTCAAAACCAACATTGGACATTTGGATACTGCGGCTGGTGTGGCGGGGTTAATCAAAACTGTCCTCGCCTTGAAGCACAAACAAATACCCCCAAGCTTACATTATTCCGCCCCTAACCCTGAAATTGACTTTGCCAATAGTCCTTTCTACGTCAACACCAAACTGACAGAATGGCAAACCAATAATATTCCCCGGCGTGCGGGAGTCAGTTCCTTTGGGTTGGGGGGAACTAATGCCCATGTGATTCTGGAAGAAGCGCCAGCATGGGATGGGGGCAGGGAGCAGGGGAGAAAGTATCAATTGTTGCTTCTGTCTGCCAAAACAGCATCAGCATTAGAAAAGGCGACTACAAATCTAGCGGATTATTTGCAAGCACATCCTGATTTAAACTTGGCTGATGCGGCTTACACATTGCTCTTTGGACGCAGAACTTTTGACTATCGGCGTGCGGTGGTGTGTCGAGATATTCCCGATGCAATTAAGGCGCTGCAAAATTCCCAGCCAGTCGCCCAAAAAACTCAGCCACGTCCAGTTGCTTTTATGTTTTCGGGGCTGGGAACTCATTATGTTGATATGGCTTTGGAACTTTACCAAACTGAGTCAACATTTCGTGGCTGTGTAGATGAATGTTGTGAACTGCTTGAGCCACTGTTGAATTTAGATTTGCGGGATGTTTTATATCCCAACAAAAATCATCAAAATGGCAACCAGCAAACCCAAAAAGGTCTAGATTTGCGGAAAATGCTGGGACGGGGAGGGCAATCAACCGATGTCGCCACGCAAAAACTCAATCAGACTGTTTTGACGCAACCAGCCATGTTTGTGATTGAATATGCCTTGGCTCAGTTGTGGATATCTTGGGGAATTTGCCCAACGGCGATGATTGGTTACAGCATTGGTGAATATGTCGCCGCCACTCTAGCCGGGGTTTTGTCTTTAACAGATGCTTTAACCTTGGTCGCTAGAAGGGCGCAGATGATTGACGAGTTACCAACAGGGGCAATGTTGGCTGTGCCACTTTCTGAGTCTGAGATACAGCCTTGGTTGAATGAGAAGATTTCCCTGTCAGCGATTAATGGCGAATCATTGTGTGTGGTGGCAGGTTTCCCCGATGCCGTTGGAGAATTAGAACAAAAATTGAGTGATCGCGGTTTAATAGGTAAGCGGTTACAAACTTCCCATGCTTTTCATTCTGTGATGATGGAAGCGATCGCACCAACTTTTCACAATTTAGTTAATCAATTTAGCCTCAAATCGCCCAAAATCCCCTATATTTCCAACGTCACAGGCACTTGGATTACTGCCGAACAAGCCACAGACCCCACCTATTGGGTGCAGCACCTTTGTCAAACAGTGCGCTTTGCCGATGGAGTCCAACAATTATCACAAAAAGACAATCCGATTTTGTTAGAGGTCGGCCCCGGTCAAGCATTAATTAGTTTTGCATCCCAATGTCTCGATAAATCCTTGATGCTTCCCAGCTTGCGTTATTCCTACGAGCAGCAGTCAGATGTTGCCTATTTATTAAATACATTAGGTCGCCTGTGGCAAGCTGGGGGGGCGGTAGATTGGTCTAGTTTTTATACCGATGCACCACGACAAAGAATTCCCTTACCAACCTATCCATTTGAACGTCAGCGTTACTGGGTTGATGCCCAGCCGACAGCTAATTTAGTTTTGCGTTGCGCCCCTGGGGAACAAACAAACACAATAGAAGAAACTCAAACTGCGCCAACAACCAGCACCACCGCCTATCTCCGACCAAATTTAGATAACGATTATGTCGCCCCTAGAACGGAAGTAGAACAAATCATTGCCAATATTTGGCAAGAACTCCTGGGTATTGCTGCTGTAGGTGTGGAAGATAGCTTTTTTGAGTTGGGGGGAGATTCAGTATTAGGGATTCAAGTCAGCGCCAGAGCCAATAAAGCGGGGTTTCGACTCACACCCCAGCAATTATTTGAACATCAAACGATCGCTAAATTAGCCCAGGTAATCACTAAAACCCAAGTTGTTCAAGCTGAACAAGGTGTCATCACAGGTTCAGTTCCCCTCACCCCGGCTCAACACCAGTTCTTTGCCTTGAATCAGCCAGAAACCCATCATTGGAACCAAGCAATTTTGTTAGAGGTGGTGAAACCTCTGAATTTAGATATTTTAGAGCAAACTTTAAAGCAACTATTAATACATCACGATGCCTTGCGTCTGCGGTTCACCCGTTCTGATTCTGGATGGGAACAGGTCAACGCCGCACCTGAAGAATATGTCCCGTTGACATATATT
This sequence comes from Nostoc piscinale CENA21, assembly GCF_001298445.1. NCBI lineage: Bacteria > Bacillati > Cyanobacteriota > Cyanophyceae > Nostocales > Nostocaceae > Nostoc > Nostoc piscinale. The sequence goes on from NZ_CP012036.1 coordinate 3,380,119, forward strand.
GATTTGTCAGCTTTGTCATCCACCGCCCAACAATCAGCTTTAGAAGTAGCCGCAGCCCAAATTCAAGCCAGTTTGAATTTAACCACTGGGCCAATTGTCCGGTTTGCTTTATTTGATATGGGTGTGCAGCAAAACAGCCGCTTATTAATTGTGATTCACCATTTGGGGACTGATCCTGGTTCTTGGCGCATTTTATTAGAGGATCTCCAGACTGGTTATCAGCAGTTGAGTCAAGGACAGCCCATTCAACTCCCCCAAAAGACAACTTCTTATCAGCAATGGTCGTTGCGTCTCCAGAAATATGCCGCATCAGAACAGTTACAACAACAGCAACAACACTGGTTAAGCGGACGTTATCAGCAAGTTGCCACTCTACCCTTAGACTATCCTGACGGCATCAACACCGTAGCTTCAGAAGCGCAAGTTATCTCAGTTGCGTTGAATGAAACTGAAACTCAACTGCTGCTTCAGGAAGTTCCGGGGGTGTATCGAATGAATACACAAGAAGTTTTGCTGACTGCACTAGTACAGGCTTTTAAACAGTGGACAAAGCAAAACCTACTCCTCATCAATCTTGATGAAAATGGGCGGGAGGTGAGTACAGGTGGAATTGATGATGTCGATATTTCCAGAACAGTGGGGTGGATTACGACTACTTACCCTGTACTGTTAGATTTAGACAAAACAGTTAATCCTGGGGATGCACTCAAAGCCGTGAAAGAACAAGTGCGTCATGCTTCGAGTAATGGTATTGACTATGGAGTGTTACGCTACCTCAGCCCTGACTCGATAGTAATTGAAAAATTCCAGTCTCTTCCCCAAGCTGAGGTAATGTTTCTCTACCTTGGTCAACTGAGTAGAAGTTTGCCGCAAGATTCCTTATTTAAATGGACAGAAGAAGCACTCGGCTCCACAGCTAGTCCAAAAGCAATTCGCCCTTATTTATTCCAAATTAATGCGGCAATTACTGAAGGCCAATTACAACTATATTTCAACTACAGCCGAAATATTCATCAGCGTCAGACGGTCGAAAAATTATCGCACAATTTTGTTCAAGCCCTCAAATCTTTGATTAGCCATTGTCAATCTCCCGATGCCGGAGACTATACCCCATCTGATTTTGCGGCTGCCAACATCAATCAAGAAAATTTAAGTAAATTGTTAGCTCAAATCAGTCAATAAGCAGGAGAAATTTGTGATGAAACCCAATAATATTGAAGATATTTACGAACTTTCTCCGATGCAACAGGGGATGCTGTTTCATAAGCTGGCTGCACCTAATTCGGTGGTGTATTTTGAGCAGAATTATTTTACTTTGAAAACGCCAATTAATATCCCGGCGTTCCAGAAAGCTTGGCAGCGAGTTGTAGATCGTCACCCAATTTTACGCACAGCATTTTATTGGGAGAATCTTGATAAACCATATCAAGTGGTGTACAAGCAAGTAGATTTGCCTTGGGAATTTCAAGATTGGCGACATTTATCTTTAGAAGCACAACAAAAGCAGTTTGCAGATTTTTTAACAGCCGATGGCGATCGCGGTTTTGAACTGGCGCAAGCCCCCTTAATCCGCCTAACATTAATTCAGATGGCTGAAGACAATTATCAATTTGTGTTTAGCTTCCATCACATCTTAATGGAAGGCTGGTCTGTTAGCTGGCTGTGGAAAGAATTTTATGAGTTTTATTATGCCTTTTGCCAAGGGCAAGATTTATATTTAGAACGCCCCCGTCCCTACAAAGAATATATTACTTGGCTACAACAACAAGACCAGAAAAAAGCCGAAACTTTTTGGCGGCAGAAACTCCAAGGATTTACCGTACCCACACAAATTTTGATTGGTAAAAATGCGGCTAATTTTGCTGACCAAGCAGCAGATTATCAAAGACAAGAGTTAGTATTGTCAGCAACTATGGCAACTGACCTGAAAGCTTTTGCCCGCAAGTATCAACTAACTTTAAATATTATCATCAAAGGCGCTTGGGCTTTACTTTTGAGCCGTTATAGTCAAGCATCAGATGTAATTTTTGGCTCAACATCTTCCGGCAGACCAACGGCGTTAGCTGATGCAGAGTCGATGATTGGGCTATTTATCAACACACTCCCATTACGAGTAAAAGTAGATGATGATGCTGTTCTCACTTCTTGGCTGAAACAACTGCAAACCGAAGAAGTGCAGATGCGGGAGTATGAATACAGCCCATTATCTAAAATTCAACAATGGAGTCAGATTTCCCCTGGTCTACCATTATTTGATAGTATTTTAGTTTTTGATAATGAATTAGTAGATTACAATCAAGAATCGATTGTTGAAGATATCGGAGTCATCGATTCTAAATCATTATTTGACTGGACAAACTACCCGCTAACTGTGAAGGTAGTCCCAAATTCAGAATCATTAAATTTATATATTTCCTATAATAATCGTCAATTTGAAAGTTCTAGTATGAGCCGCATATTAGAGCATTTAGAAACCTTATTAGCGGGTTTTGTTGCCAATCCTGAAGCAAAACTGCGGCAACTACCCATGCTGACGGCACAAGAAAATCAGCAAATACTCAAAGTATGGAATAATACAGCAAATAATTACGCTTTAGATAAATGTATTCATGAATTATTTGAACAACAGGTAGCAAAAACACCCGATGCAGTAGCTGTAGAATTTGAAAATCAGCAGTTAACTTATCAACAATTAAACGCCAAAGCCAACCAATTAGCTGATTATTTGCGATCGCTGGGAGTTAAACCAGAGGTATTGGTGGGAATTTGTGTGGAGCGTTCTTTGGATATGATCATTGGGTTACTCGCCATCCTCAAAGCGGGTGGTGCATATATCCCCCTCGACCCCAATTATCCCTCGGAACGCATCGCCTATATCCTGGAAGACACACAAGCACCAGTCTTACTCACTCAATCTTCGCTCTTGGCAGGAATGCCCCAACACCAAGCCAAGGTAATCTGTTTAGATACTGACTGGCATAACATCAGCCAACACAGCCAGGAAAATCTTGTCTCAGAAGTCACAACCGAAAACCTCGCCTACGTAATTTATACCTCTGGTTCCACAGGCAAACCCAAAGGTGTACAAATTCCCCATCTTGCCCTGAGTAACTTTTTGTACTCTATGCAGCAAGCCCCTGGCTTAACTGCTGACGACACATTACTTGCAGTTACCACCTACTCCTTTGATATTGCCGCCTTAGAATTATTTTTACCGATGATTGTCGGCGCACGTTTGGTAATTGCCAGTCAAGAAATTATCTCTTATGGTGTGCAGTTGGCGGCAAAAATCGCTGAGTGTCAAGCTACAGTTATGCAAGCCACACCAGCCACATGGCAATTACTATTAGCCGCAGGTTGGGGTGGTAATCATCAATTAAAAATTCTCTGTGGTGGCGAAGCTTTACCAGGACAATTAGCCAATCAGTTGCTAGAGAGATGTCGGTGTTTATGGAATATGTACGGCCCCACAGAAACCACAATTTGGTCAGCCGCTTGTCAGGTGAAAACCGTTGACAACACCGTACCCATTAGTTCTCCCATTGCCAACACCCAGCTTTATATCCTCGACCAAAATCACCAATTAATGCCCGTGGGTGTAGCCGGGGAATTGTGTATTGGTGGCTTGGGACTGGCGAGGGGTTATTTCCAGCGTCCAGATTTAACAGCCGAAAAATTTATCCCCAATCCCTTTAGCGAAACAGCCGCACGTCTGTACAAAACCGGAGACTTGGCGCGATACTTACCCAACGGAGACATTGAATACTTGGGACGGATTGATCACCAAGTCAAAATTCGTGGTTTCCGCATTGAATTGGGAGAAATTGCTGCTGTCATCAGCCAACACCCAACCGTTAGAGAAACTGTTGTAACGGTTCATGGTTCCGCTGCCGATACTCAAAGAATAGTTGCTTACATAGTCCCCCACACAGGGCAAACTTTTACATCTGCTGAACTGCGGGATTTGTTAGCTGCTAAGTTGCCTAGCTATATGATGCCAGCAGCTTTTGTCACCTTAGAGGCACTACCATTAACACCCAACGGTAAAGTTGACCGCAAAGCACTCAAACCACCAGAATTGACACCGGGATCAGTGTCCAGTCTGACTCCAGTTACACCCATAGAAAACTTATTAGCCGGGATTTGGGCGGAAATCCTGGGTATAGAGAAAGTCGGTATTGATCAGAATTTCTTTGAATTAGGCGGACATTCTTTAATCGCCACCCGTGTGATTTCCCAAATTCGCCAAGTCTTTCAAATCGAGTTACCTTTACGTTATTTATTTGAAAAACCCACCATAGCCGGGTTAGCGAAAGAAATTGAAAAAGCAATTCAGGCAGATTTCACAGTTGCCACGACCAAGATTGAAAAGATAGGGCGATCGCCACAATTACCTTTATCATTTGCCCAACAAAGATTGTGGTTTTTATCCCAACTAGAACCAAATAGCCCGTTCTACAATATCCCGGCGGCGGTGCGGCTACAAGGACAGTTAAATGTGGCAGCTTTAGCCCAAAGTTTCAGCGAAATTGTCGCCCGTCATGAAGCACTGCGAACCAATTTCGTCACCAGCGTCGGACAAGTGGTAGCTGCGATCGCACCAGAAAAGCCCCTCAACTTCTCCACCATCGATCTCAGCGACTTGGAAATTAATCAGCAAGCCGCCAAAATCCAACAACTGGCTGACTTAGAAGCACAACAACCCTATGACATTAGCTGCGATCATCTCCTGAGAGTCAAACTCTTACGTCTGAGTGAACAAGAACATATTGTTTTAGTGACAATGCACCACATTGTCTCTGACGCTTGGTCAATTGGCATATTGGTACAAGAATTAGCCGCCCTTTATCCAGCCTTTTGTGATGGACAACCCTCGCCATTACCTGCTCTACCAATACAGTATGTAGACTTTGCTGCTTGGCAAAGACAATGGTTACAAGGACAAGTCCTAGAAACCCAAATATCTTATTGGCGCAAGCAGTTAGCCAACGCCCCCACAGTCTTAGAATTACCCACCGATTATCCCAGACCAGCAATCCAGACCTTTCAGGGTGCAACCTACTCATTTGAATTATCAACAGAACTATCAACAGCCCTGCAAAAATTGAGCCAAAAGCAGGGAAGTACGTTATTTATGACCTTGTTGGCAGGTTTCCAAATCTTGCTATGGCGTTACACCGGACAGAAAGACATTGTGGTTGGTTCACCCATCGCTAACCGCAACCGAGCAGAAATAGAAGGGTTAATTGGCTTTTTTGTCAATACTTTAGTCCTGCGAACTAACTTAGTGGGTAATCCCAGCTTTGTAGAACTGCTCAAACAAGTGCGGGAAATGGCATTAGGCGCTTACGCACATCAGGATGTACCGTTTGAGTTGTTGGTTGAGCAATTACAACCCCAGCGCGATTTGAGCCATACGCCACTGTTTCAGGTGATGTTTGTCTTGCAAAATGCGCCGATGTCTGCATTAAAATTGCCTGGTTTGACTTTAACGCCGGAAGACAGCAGCAGTGATAGTGCCAAGTTTGATTTAACTCTTTATGTCACAGAAACCGATGCAGGGTTAGTTGCCAGTTTAGAATACAACACTGATTTATTTAAAGAAAGTACAATTTGCCGGATGGCAAGTCATTTGCAAACGTTGTTGACAGGAATTGTAGCGAATCCACAGCAGCGTTTGTCAGAATTACCATTGTTGAATAAATTAGAGCAGCATCAATTACTGCGAGAGTGGAATGATACCGCCGTTGTCTATCCACAACATCTATGTATTCATGAATTATTTGAACAACAGGTAGCAAAAACACCGGATGCAGTAGCCGTAGAATTTGCAAATCAGCAGTTAACTTATGAACAATTAAACGCCAAAGCCAACCAATTAGCCCATTATCTGCGATCGCTGGGAGTTGAGCCAGAGGTATTGGTGGGAATTTGTGTAGAGCGTTCTTTGGATATGATCATTGGACTACTCGCCATTCTCAAAGCGGGTGGTGCATATATCCCCCTCGACCCCAATTATCCCTCTGAGCGCATCGCCTATATCCTGGAAGATACACAAGCACCAGTCTTACTCACCCAAACATCACTCTTGGCAGCAATGCTCCAACACCAAGCCAAGATAATCTGTTTAGATAATGTGGTGTGCAACGTTCTCTCAAACCTAACCCCCAACCCCTTCCCTACGAGGGAAGGGGGGCAAGATTCAAAGCCTCTCTCCGCTTCGGGGAGAGGTTTGGAGAGGGGTTTCAAGAATAAGTCGCACATTGCGTTAGATACTGACTGGCATAACATCAGCCAACACAGCCAGGAAAATCTTGTCTCAGAAGTCACAACCGAAAACCTCGCCTACGTAATTTATACCTCTGGTTCCACAGGCAAACCCAAAGGAGTGATGATTCAACACGCCAGCACCGTGGCAATGTTAGATTGGGCAGACAAAACCTTTAGCCGAGAAGCGAGGGCGGGAGTTTTAGCATCCACCTCTATTTGCTTCGACTTGTCGGTATTCGAGATGTTTGTGCCTCTGTGCTGTGGTGGCAAGATAATTTTAATCGAGAATGCACTATATATCAGCAATCTCCCCGCAAGCTGTGGTGTCACTTTAATTAACACTGTCCCCAGCGTGATTGCACAGTTACTCCAAACAGATAATATTCCCGCCTCAGTGCAAACTGTGAATATTGCGGGAGAACCACTACAAAATCAACTCGTTCAAAAACTTTACCAGCAAGCTCAAATAAAACAGGTATTTAACTTGTATGGCCCTTCTGAAGATACCACCTATTCTACTTTTGCCTGGATACAGAAGGGCGCGAACAGTACACCACCAATTGGTAAACCAATTCACAACACCCAAACTTATTTATTAGATGAAAATTTACAACCGGTTCCTGTAGGTGTACCAGGAATGTTGTACTTGGGTGGAGCAGGTTTAGCCCGTGGCTATCTCAATAAAGTAGAACTCACGGCGGAGAAATTTATTCCCAATCCCTACGGGAATATCCCAGGAGAACGATTATATAAAACTGGGGATTTAGCCCGCTATTTGCCGAATGGAGAAATTGAATACATTGGGCGCATTGACAACCAAGTAAAAATTCGTGGTTTCCGCATTGAATTAGGAGAAATTGAAGCACTGATAATTCAGCATCCAGGGGTAGAAGCTGCTGTTGTTACGGTTGTGGATGCTCAACAAATAGTCGCCTACGTAGTTTTAAATTCAGAACCACCACCAACCATTGCGGAGTTACGCGGCTTTTTAGAAGCAAAGTTGCCGAACTACATGATTCCCGCAGCTTTTGTGACCTTGGAAGCACTACCATTAACACCGAATGGTAAAGTTGACCGCAAAGCACTACCAACACCAGACACAACCCATCCAGAATTAACAGCCGTTTATCAGCCACCCCAAACTGAGTTAGAACAAACCATTGCTGATGTTTGGCAAGCAGTACTGAATGTTGAGCGTGTAGGTATTCATGATAACTTCTTTGAACTGGGTGGTCATTCACTGTTGTTAATTCAAGTTCATAGTCAATTACAAAAAATACTCCAGAAAGATTTTCTTTTGGTGGAAATGTTTCAATATCCGACTGTGAGTCGCTTGGCTAGATATTTTAGTCAAGAATCCACAGTTGCCACATCTACTATCTCAAATTCCCATCGTGCGGAGCAGCGAATTGCTTCGACTCAGCGTCGTAAACAAGCCAGAAAGGAATATCGCGCTGCTACTAATCAAACAGGGGAGTAAGCTTGGGAGAAGGCAGGAGGCAGGAGGGTTTGAGGGTGAGTGATTTTTTTAACGTAGACGCGAAGCGGCTTCCCGAAGGGTACCGCAAAGGACGCAAAGAGAAAGAAGAGATTACTAACTTAGGAGTTACGCAAAAATTCCCGAAAAGCTTAATTTATCGAACCGCCAAGTCGCCAAGAACGCCAAGAAATTTTAGAGTCTACTTAAGTTCTAATCTGGTTAGAAGCAACAGCATCAATATTAGTAATTCAAGGAAAATCCATGACATTAAGTGAAAGAGAAATTTTATCTCGAAACAATATTGCCCCGACTGAGAAAATCTTACAAACTGATATTGGTGAGTATGTTAAACAAATATTTTCCCCAACTCACGGGCAATATATAGAAAATCAAATCGATGAGATAGTTGATGATTTATCGGCAGATTTTTTAATCGCTGAAACTGCTAATAGCAATGTTGATATTGACTGGATTAGTAGTAAGTTTAGCAATAGTCAAATCCCTGTACAACCTACTGATTTTGATAGTTATTTTCAATCTTTGAATGAGAATGTCGTTGCTCATTCTATACATACATCAGCGCCGCAATTTATCGGTCACATGACTTCGGCGTTACCTTCGTTTGTGCGTCCTTTGGCAAAGTTGATGACAGCGATGAATCAAAATGCTGTCAAAATCGAAACAGCTAAGGCTTTGAGTTTTTGTGAGCGGGAAGCTTTGGCGATGATGCACCGCCAAATTTATAATTTATCTGATAATTTCTACAGCCAACATATTCAAAATAATCAAAGTACCTTGGGTATTTTGGTTTCTGGTGGGACAACAGCAAATATTACGGCTTTATGGTGCGCTCGTAATAAATCTTTAGGCGCAACCCATGATTTTTTAGGTATAGAAAAAGAAGGGTTAACAGCAGCGTTAAATTATTATGGCTATCAAGGGGCGGTGGTCATTGGTTCGGAATTGATGCACTTCTCTTTTGATAAAGCTGCGGATTTAATGGGAATCAGTACTAAAAATTTGATTCGCGTCCCAGTTGATGCTAATAATCGCGTTAATATCCCAGCATTACGCCAAGCTGTTGCAGAATGTCGCGCGAAAAATTTACATATTATCGCTATTGTTGGTATTGCTGGAACTACTGATTCTGGTAGTGTTGATCCGTTAACAGAAATTGCTGAAATTGCCCAAGAAAATCATGTACATTTCCATGTCGATGCTGCTTGGGGTGGCCCTGTCATATTTTCGCGCAAATACCAACATAAACTAGCGGGAATTGAACAAGCTGATTCTGTCACCATTGATGGTCATAAACAATTATATTTGCCAATGGGTATCGGGATGGTATTTTTCCGTGACCCTTATTTAGCTTCAGCAATTGAAAAACAAGCCAGCTATACAATGCGTAAGGGGTCATTTGATTTAGGTAAACGGGCTTTAGAAGGTTCTCGTCCGGGAATGGCGTTATTTTTACATGCTGGTTTACAGTTAATTGGGTTGAATGGTTATGAGTTTTTGATTGATGAAGGCATCCGCAAAACCCAATATATGGCGGCGCGAATTGAGGAATTACCGGAGTTTGAATTGTTGGCACAACCTGATACAAATTTGTTAATTTATCGTTATATTCCTGAGCAATTTCGAGATGTAGTTAATCATAAAAAATTAACTGAGTCTGATAATCAAATTATCAATGATTTTAATGAACGCTTGCAGAAAAAGCAGCGTCAGATTGGGCGGACTTTTATTTCCCGAACTACAAAAATAACTATCAGTTTAGATAAGGAAATCCCAGTGATTGCGATGCGTGCGGTGATTGCGAATCCTTTAACTACTGAAAGCGATATTGATGCAGTTTTGCTTGATCAAATTCAGATTGCTGCGGCAATGCCACTGACATATTGACTGAAGAAGGCAGGAGGCATGAGGCAGAAGGCAGGAGGCAGAAAATATTATGACTTGCGTAATAACTCTCTCAAACTCTTATAACTTCGTGTCCTACCCTGCGGGAAGCCGCTATCGCGTCTATGCGTACTTTGCGGTACCCTTCGGGAAGCCGCTTCGCGTCTACGTTAAAAAAAATTACCAAACCTCAAACCCTCCTGCCTTTTCCCAACTACAAATATTTATGTTGCTCTACTTACACCTTTCTATTTACTGTCAGGTTTTGACCTATGGATATGGCTAATAATTTTATTGATAGCTTAGATAATCAAGATGCGATCGCTATTATTGGAATGGCGGGTCGGTTTCCTGGAGCGAATAAAGTTGATAGCTTTTGGCAAAACCTGAGAAATGGTGTAGAGTCAATTTCTACTTTCACGGATGAGGAGCTAATCGCGGCTGGGGTAGATGCTAAATTGCTCAACAATCCCAACTATGTGAAAGCCAGTGCCATATTAGAAAATATCGATTTATTTGATGCAGCTTTTTTTGGTTTTTCTCCTAGAGAAGCGGAAGTTACAGACCCACAACACCGCATTTTTTTTAGAAACTGTTTGGTCAGCTTTAGAAAATGCAGGTTACAACTGTGAAACTTACCGCGATCGCATCGGTTTATTTGCTGGTGTTGCTGCTAGTGATTATCTACTTTCTAACTTATATAACAATCACACTTTTATCGAATCAGCCGATAGCTATCAAGTTTTAATTGGCAATGATAAGGATTTTTTACCGACTTTAGTTTCTTACAAATTAAACTTAAGAGGGCCAAGTATTAATGTTCAAACAGCTTGTTCGACTTCATTGGTAGCTGTGCATTTAGCTTGTCAAAGTTTACTAAATGGTGAAAGTGATATAGCTTTAGCTGGCGGTGTGACGATTGCAGCTAAACCCAAAACTGGATACGAATATCAACCAGGGGGAATTAAATCACCTGATGGTCATTGTCGAGCTTTTGATATTAACGCCAACGGTACTGTTTTTGGTAATGGTGTAGGGGTTGTTGTCTTAAAACGCTTGGAAGATGCAATTAATGATGGTGATTTTATTCATGCAATTATTAAGGGTTCGGCTGTTAATAATGATGGCTCTTTAAAGGTAGGATATACCGCCCCTAGTGTTGATGGTCAACGGGAAGTGATTTTAGAAGCTTTAGCCTTGGCTGGTGTGGAAGCGGAAACTGTCAGTTATATCGAAACCCACGGTACAGGAACCGCTTTAGGCGACCCGATTGAAATTCAAGCGTTAACCCAAGCTTTCCGCCATAGTACATATAAAACAGGTTTTTGTGCCATTGGTTCTGTCAAAACGAATATTGGTCATTTAGATACAGCCGCCGGGGTGACAGGATTAATCAAAACTGTTTTGGCTTTAAAACATCAGCAAATCCCTGCAAGTCTGCATTTTCAGCAGCCAAACCCCCAAATCGATTTTGCCAACAGCCCTTTTTACGTCAATACCAAATTGTCAGAGTGGACAACCAACAGCACACCCCGCAGGGCTGGTGTGAGTTCTTTTGGTATTGGTGGGACTAACGCCCATGTCATTTTAGAAGAAGCTCCCGTCATTCCCGCTTCTAGTTCTTCCCGTCCTTGGCAATTATTACTGTTGTCGGCGAAAACCAGCACAGCTTTAGCAACCGCCACAGCCCAACTGCGCGATTATCTGACACAAAATTCTGATGTTCCCCTGGCTGATGTGGCTTATACTCTGCAAGTCGGTCGTCGGGCTTTTGATTATCGCCGCGTTATGATTTGTCACGACCAAGCTGATGCGGTGAAATTACTAGATAATCAAGACCCACAACGTGTTTTTAATCACTATTATCAGCCGAGCCACTGTCCGGTAATCTTCATGTTTTCGGGACAAGGATCGCAGTATGCAAACATGGGTAGGGAATTATATGAACTAGAACCAACATATAAAAAACACGTAGATGCCTGCGCTGAAATTTTACAACCCTATCTTGGTTTAGATATTCGTTCTCTGCTTTACCCCCATCCAGAGGCGACGGAAGCGACTGCAAATCAACTCCAACAAACATTCCTCACCCAAAGCGCCTTGTTTGTCACAGAATACGCCTTGGCGCAGTTATTGATGTCTTGGGGTGTGCATCCAGAGGCGATGATTGGTCATAGTATAGGCGAATATGTCGCGGCGGCGATCGCTGGTGTATTTTCTTTAGAAGATGCTCTGGCAATTGTGGCAAAAAGAGGACAGTTAATGCAGCAACTACCAGCAGGCAGTATGCTGGCAATTAAGTTACCCGCCAAAGATGTGCAGTCGCTTTTAGATACATCCGATTTGTATAGAGCATCTCTGCAAATTGCGGTGATTAACAGTCCATCTGCTTGCGTAGTGTCGGGAATTAGCAGTGCAATTACAGCCTTGGAAGAACAATTAACTGTGCAAGCAGTTGAATGTCGGCGGTTGCACACATCTCACGCCTTCCATTCGCTGATGATGGAACCAATATTGCCAGCATTTCGGGAAACTTTCAAAACAGTTAAACTCCATCCACCGAAAATAAGCTTTATTTCTAATGTCACTGGTACCTGGATTACTCCAGCACAAGCCACAAATCCTGATTATTGGTGTCAGCATTTACGCCAAACTGTCAGATTTTCTGAGGGAATATTACAACTAATTCAGCAGTTTGATGGTGTATTTTTAGAGGTAGGGCCAGGACGGAGTTTAAGCACACTCACTACACAGCATTTAAATAAAAATTCTCAGCAACAAGTATTAAGTTTGTTACGCCATATTAAAGACGAACAATCTGATATTTGCTTTTTATTACAAACATTAGGTCGGCTGTGGTTGGCGGGTATAGAAATTGATTGGTCAGGTTTTTATAGCGATGAACAGCGTCATCGTCTGCCTTTACCGACTTACCCATTTGAAGGTAAAAGATACTGGATTGATCCCCAAGCTTCATCTGTTGCTAAACAAGATATTGCTGACTGGTTTTACATTCCTTCCTGGAAGCGTTCTTTACTCACTAATTCATCCGCAGCCGTCGGAAAATCGATATGGCTATTATTTGTAGATGATTTGGGAGTTGGTGAGCAAATCCTTGATAAGTTGAAAAATCAAGGTAACACAGTTGTTACTGTACACCAAGGCGATGAATTTCAGAAAATCAGTACAACTAGTTATCAAATTAATCCATACTCAAACTCAGATTATGAACTGTTAATTCAAGAACTACTATCATCAGGAATCCAACCGGAAAATATTGCTTATTTTTGGAGTCTAAGCCAGATTGAAAATTCTCAACCTGACAAATATTTAGAATGTAAGAGTTTACTATCTTTGATTCAAAGTATTAGTAAGCTGAAACACCACCTACAAATCAAGGTAATAACCAATAACATTCTAGAGGTGAATGGGAATGAAAAACTAAACCCAGAAAAGTCAACAATCTTAGGTTTATGTCAGGTAATATCCCAAGAGTACCCCAATATTACTTGTCAATGTATTGATATTGTTTTCAATGGCGATCGCAGCAATAATCAGATTATTGACCAAATATCAAATGAGTTAATTTCTACATCTTTAGATAATGTCATTGCTTACCGCGATCGCCATCGTTGGGTACAAACATTTACACCATCTCATTTAGATGCCATTGTTGACGAAAACACCCCTTTTCGCAACCGGGGTACTTACTTATTTGCAGGTGGTTTAGATAATCTAGAATTTTTGCTGGCAGAATATTTAACAAAAACTTGCCAAGCCAAACTGATATTTATTGAAAGTTCCCAATTTCCTAAACAAGAGAACTTTTCACAATGGCTAGAAACTCATCAGCCAGATGATGCAATCAGCCAGAAAATTCAACATTTTATCGCCTTAGAAGAAATTGGTGCGGCAGTTTTATTATTGCGTGCTGATAAAACTAATTATGAGCAAATGCACCAAATTCTTGCAAAAAATGTTGAGCAAATTAATGGTGTGATTTATGCAACGGGAATTAAGCACGAACAGATATTTGGTTCTTTGCCAGAAATTACCGTAGCAGAATTAGAAAATATCTTAAAATCTCAACGTCATCAAATTACTATCTTAGAAAAAGTCTTACAAAATTATGACCTAGACTTTTGCTGTATCTTTTCTTCACTGACATCTATTTTAGGGGGATTTGGTTTATGTTTAGATGCCGCAGTTTATCAATTACTCGATAGCTTTGGAAATCAACATAATCAAAACAATTCTTGTCCGTGGTATATTATTAACTGGGATAATATACAACTGCATACAACCCCAGAATCAACAATCACTGAGCAAGTTTCTGGAACAACACTAGCAATTACAGCAACAGCAATAATAGAAGTATTTCAGAGAGTTTTAGCTATCCAACAAGGAACTCAGATGATTATTTCTCCAGTTGATATTAATGTCAAAAAAACTCAGATAATTAACCGCAATTCTTCGCTAGAGACACAATCCAAAAATCAGTTAGATTCATCACCACGCTACTCTAGACCTAGCCTGAATAATTCCTACATTGCGCCTACAAATGAGTTAGAAAAGCAAATTACGGAAATCTGGCAAGAGGTACTAGGAATTAAAGAAATTGGGATTTATGACAACTTTTATGAGTTAGGCGGCGATTCGCTAATTGCAACTCAATTAGTTTCGCGCTTGCGGGCTAAGTTCCCTGTGGAATTACCTTTACGTGACTTGTTAGTAGAAGCGATGATTCCCATGAAGCAGGCGGAAATTATTGAGCAGTTGATGTTAGAAAAAATTGCTGATTTATCAGAGGAAGAGGTAGCTGTCTTATTAAGTAATGTCTAAGAGAATGTTTGAAAAGTCCCTAACTATGTATCAAAGACTTTTCAAACATCTTCTAATTCAAGAATATAACAATCATAAATGAGTCGTGAAAAACATAGATATGAAAACGAACCGCCAAGAACGCCAAGGACGCAAAGGTAAGAAAGAAGAAAAAGATATAGAAATTTTACAAATGATTTAGGACTGCTATAATTAACCGCCGATGCACGCAGATAAACGCCGATGAAGGAAACTTTATAATTTATGGATAAACAATACTCTAATTTATCACCAGCTAAAAAAGCTCTTTTAGAAAAATGGAAGGTAGGAAAACTGAAAGCTGATGTTATTCCTAAGCGCCAAAATCTTTCAAATATACCCTTATCTTTTTCGCAACAAAGACTATGGTTTATTGATCAGCTTTATCATGGGAGTGATTTCTACAATATTCCTCTTGCTTTTCATATCCAAGGAAATTTAAATATTGTCGCCCTTGAGCAAAGTTTAAACGAAATCATCAAGCGTCATGAAGTTTGGCGGACAAATTTTAAGGTTGTCAATGGAGAACCAGTCCAAGAAATTAGCAAGCAATTAAATTGGGAATTATCGATTATTAACTGTGAACATTTATCTCGTAAAAATTGGGAATCGGAAGTTAAATTATTGGTGGCGGAATTAGCTAGACAACCTTTTAACTTAGCGAAAGGATTGTTAGTTAGGGCGAATTTATTGCGCTTGAGTGCAGAATCACATATTTTGCTGGTGACTATGCACCACATTATTACCGATGGATGGTCTTGCGGGGTATTTTTGCGGGAGTTATCCGCGCTGTATGCGGCTTTCTCAACAAATCAACCGCCAACCTTACCAGAACTTCCAATACAGTATGGAGATTTTGCAATTTGGCAACGCGATCGCCTGCAAGGTGAATTACTCGCCAATCAATTACAATATTGGCAAGCACAACTCCAGGGTGAGTTACCTGTATTACAATTACCTACAGACCGTCCACGACCTCAAATTAGTAATTTTGCTGGGGCGAAGCAATATTTTAGATTATCAAAATCCCTCACAAATGACCTTAAACAATTAAGTCAGCAAACAGACACGACTTTATTTATGAGTTTGCTGGCGGCTTTTAATATTCTTTTATACCGCTATACAAATCAAGAAGATATCTTAATTGGTTCGCCAATTGCTAACCGCAATCGTCCAGAATTGGAAGGAATGCTGGGCTTATTTGTCAATACATTGGTATTGCGTAATAACCTTAGTGGAAATCCTAGTTTTCGGGAATTTTTACAGCGAGTCAGGGAAGTAACTCTGGGTGCATACTCTCATCAAGATTTACCATTTGAGATGCTTGTAGAACAATTGCAACCCGAACGAGATTTAAGCCGAAATCCTCTTTATGAGGTCATGTTTGTGCTGCAAAACACACCAAGCACTGTGCAGGAAGTGGCGGGGTTAACTTTGCAAATTTTAGAGTTTGATAGCAGGACATCTCAATTAGATATCTTTCTTTCTCTGTCGGAATCAGAAACAGGATTAACTGGCTTTTTGGAATATAATACAGACATTTTTGATGAGTCAACCATTACTCAGTTTATCAATCATTTTCAAACTTTATTAACCAATATTATCGCTAACCCAGAAAAGCGCCTGAGTGAATTGTCGCTGTTAACAACTTCTGAGCAAGAACAATTATTATATAAGTTTAATCAAACTCATACAGATTATCCCCAAGCTCTATCTCTACATCAATTATTCGAGCAGCAAGTTGAACTCACACCAGATTCCATCGCATTAATTGGCGAATCTGAACAAATTACTTATCGTCAACTAAACCAAAGAGTCAATCAGCTTGGACATTTTTTACAAAAACAAGGTGTAACATCCGCAACGCTGGTGGCTCTATGTCTGGAACGCGATATAGATATGGTAGTGGGGATTTTAGCTATTCTCAAAGCTGGTGGTACATACATTCCCTTAGATCCCAGTTATCCAGTAGAGCGGTTAAATTTTATGCTCTCTGATTCCCAAGCAGAAATGTTAATTACTAAACAAGCAATATTAGCAAAATTATCATTATCTGCAACTCAAATTATTTGCTTAGATACTCATCAAGAGGAGCTGGCGCAAGAAAGTACAAAAAATCCGATGCACATTTATTCATCGGATTATATTGCTTATATTATCTATACTTCTGGTTCCACTGGTAAACCTAAAGGTGTTCTTGGTACTCATCGCGGTACAGTCAACGGCTTACACTGGTTATGGAAAACCTATCCTTTCAATCGAGGAGAAGTTTGTTCTCAAAAAACAGCTATTAGTTTTGTTGATTCTGTCTGGGAAATTTTCGCGCCTTTACTACAAGGAATCCCCACAGTCATTATCAGCAATACAACTTTACTCGACCCGCAATTATTTATCGAATCTCTAGCAAATCACAAAGTTAGTCGAATTATCCTTGTACCTTCATTACTGCGGTTAATTTTAGATAATTATAGTCATCTGATTCATAAATTATCACACCTCAAATTCTGGATCACGAGTGGAGAGGCATTATCGATTAAATTAGTGCTGAGTTTCCGTGAATTAATGCCATCTGCAAAATTGATTAACCTTTATGGCTCATCGGAAGTTTCAGCAAATGCCACTTATTATGATACTAGTTTATTAATAAATCAAGCTCAGAGTGTACCTATCGGTCGTCCAATTGATAACACCCAAACTTATGTATTGAATGGTGATTTACAACTGACACCAATAGGAGTAGTAGGAGAACTTTATATTGGTGGTGATGGATTAGCGAAGGGATATTTACACCGTCCAGATTTAATACAAGAAAGATTTATTGATAACCCTTGGATCTTGGGAGAGAAAATTTATAAAACAGGCGATTTAGTGAGATATTTACCCGATGGGAATTTGGAATATTTAGGACGCAGTGACGAACAAGTAAAAATCAGGGGTTTTCGGGTGGAATTGGGAGAAATAACAAGTGCGATCGCCCAACACCCAGATGTCCAAGAAGCAGTTGTAATTACTAGCAATAATCATCTCGAAAATCCCCGTTTGCTTGCCTATATTGTTACCAATAAGCCAGATATAACTCCCGAATTATCATCCTATTTGCAACATAAACTACCTAATTATATGTTGCCGTCAGCTTTTATTTGCCTGGATACTCTACCACTTACACCGAATGGTAAAGTCAATAAATCTGCCCTACCCCAAACTGAAATTATCCAGCAAAATTCCCAGACATTAAAGATTGCTCCCCGAAACTTTAATGAATTAGCTTTAGTTAAAATTTGGGAAAATATCTTAAACACTCATCCTATCGGCATCCAAGACAACTTTTTTGACTTAGGCGGACACTCATTTTTAGCTGTACGGGTGATGGCGCAAGTTTATGATAAATTCGGTCATAATCTCCCGCTATCAACTTTATTTGAAAACCCGACAATTGAAAAACTAGCAGCAATTGTCAGTCAACCATTGAGAGAAAGTTCTCATTCTCCTTTAGTAGCCATTAACTCAACTGGTAATCAGCTACCTTTCTTCTGTATACATGGTGCTGGTGGCAATATTAGCCCCTATTTTAAATTATCAAGAATCTTGGGCGAAGATTATCCATTTTATGGATTAGAATATAAACCAGATAGCGAACAACCTGATATAATCTCCGTCGAAAAACTAGCAACTCGCTACCTCAAAGAAATTCGCCAATTCCAACCAAATGGCCCCTATCTTTTAGGCGGACATTGTTACGGTGGGATTCTCGCTTTTGAAATAGCCCAGCAACTACAACAGCAAGGTCAAAAAGTAGGCTTGGTGGCAATTATTGATGCTATCTTACCAGAAACAACTATTGTCACAAGTCCTGATGATGATGCTAAATTTTTGCTGCGGTTGGCAGAAGAAACAAAAATTTGGAATGATATAAATTTATCGCTATCTTTTGAAGAAATGCGAGATTTATCACTCCAGGAGCAATTTAATTTAATTAATCAAAAAGCCAACTTCATTTTCTCTGAAGCTGAGGTTCAAGATTTTCTACGCCATTACAAAGTTTTTAAAGCTAATGTCCAAGCGATGCGAAATTATGTACCGCAAATTTATCCTGATGCCTTAACTATCTTACGAGCTAAAGAAGAAATTATTCATGATTTTGATAATCCTGAATGGACTACTAATGACCCCTTCTTAGGTTGGGGTAAATATGGCAGTTCATCTACTCAGGTGATTGAAATTCCTGGTAATCATTTCTCAATTTTATTGGAACCTCATATTCATGAATTAGCTAAACAATTGAAAATTTGTATTGATGATGCTGTTTGTAATTTCACTATGTCAAAGGAGTAAAAGAGGCTGATGAAACTACCCCCTGGGCCAAAAACTCCTGCTTGGTTGCTGGCTTTGCAATTCGAGGCTGATTTCTTTGGCTATATGGATGCTATTTCTCAACGTTATGGTGACATTGTGACTGTAATGTTTGGTTCAACGCCGACAGTTTATGTGAGTAATCCTTCAGGGATAAAGGAGATTTTTACTCACACAAAGGAAGTTGTCGCCAGAGGAGAATTAAACCAAAACTTCGCCTTCTTAACAGGAGCGCAAGGAGTTTTACAACTAGATGGATCACGTCATAAAAATCGGCGCAAGCTGTTAATGTCGGCTTTTCATGGTGAACGGATGCAAGCCTGCGGGAAACGCATCTGCGAACTAACAGCAAGAGTCATGAATCAACAAACAATTGGTAAACCTTTTCTGGCTTACTCAGTCTTAGAAGAAATTACTTTGGCGGTAGGTATAGAAGTGGTGATGGGATTGTATACCGGAGAAAGTTATGAACGAGTAAAACATTTATTTGCTTCTGTTTTTAAACATCAACTTTCCCCATTGGTACAACTGCTGACAAAACTTCCCTTTTGGGAATGGAATTTAGGGCGGTGGAGTCCCCAAGGAAATTTACTTTATCTGCGACAAGAACTATTTCAAGTGTTGTCGGATGAAGTAAAATCGCGTCGCCAACAAGCCGATTTATCGCGCACAGATATTCTCTCGGATTTGGTATTAGCGAGTGATGAGATGGGTGAACCGATCGCAGATGAAGAAATCCGAGACTTATTAATTTCACCTATCGGCGCGGCGCAAGGTGCTTCAGCCACAGCGATCGCTTGGGCTTTGTACTGGATTCACCGTTTACCTGAAGTGTGCGATCGCCTGCTGGAAGAACTCACTAGCCTTGGCGAAAACCCAGATATCACCAGCATCTTAGCCTTACCTTATCTCAACGCTGTTTGTAACGAAGTTTTACGCATTTACCCGACTCAACTGTTTGCATTTCCCCGCATTGTAGAATCTCCGGTAGAAATTATGGGCTATCAATTGAGTCCAGAAACTATATTAATTGCTAACATTTATTCTACACATCAGCGCGAAGATTTATACCCACAACCAAAACAATTTAAACCAGAAAGATTTCTAGAAAGACAATTTTCTACCTACGAATTTTTACCCTTTGGTGGTGGTTCTCGTGTTTGTATTGGCGGCACATTTGCTTTATTTGAAATGAAATTAGTATTAGCCACAATTTTTGCCAACTATCAATTAAAGCTAGTGAGTAAACAACCAGAAAAGCCAAAATTTGATGGTCTTCTTTGTTATCCTGCTAGTGGCGTAAAGATGGTTGTATCTGCTCAAAATCAACATCAGCGATCGTCGGTTTCTCTTGTTTCTGGTAGGTTTTAGACATTATGAAGAAAATGGAGACAAGGAGGACAAGGTAGACAAGGGAGAAATATATTGGTAAATCATTTAATAAAAATCACCTAATAACTCTCCTAAAATCTTATCTCTTCTTCTTCGCG
This sequence comes from Nostoc piscinale CENA21, assembly GCF_001298445.1. Lineage (NCBI taxonomy): Bacteria > Bacillati > Cyanobacteriota > Cyanophyceae > Nostocales > Nostocaceae > Nostoc > Nostoc piscinale. Next base: position 3,400,471 of record NZ_CP012036.1, read on the forward strand.
CACTTTGCGTCCTTGGCGGTTCGTTTTATCATACTTATTATTTATACCGTGTTTTTGATGCCAAAAACCTATCTTATCTTGGAGTAATTAAAGATGAATCAAACTAATAAAGGCGCAGTTGTCATCACAGGAACATCAACAGGTCTTGGTCGAGCAACTGCACTTTTTCTAGACAAAAAAGGATATCAAGTTTTTGCTGGAGTCCGTAGCGAAAAAGATGCTGAGTCACTCAAACAAGCTGCGTCTGGTGATTTAATACCAATTATTCTGGACATCACCAAACCAGAACAAATTAAATCTGCTTTAGACTTTGTTTCATTAGCAGTTGGTGAACAAGGATTATTTGCTTTAATTAATAATGCTGTTGTCGCTGCTAATGGAGCCATTGAGTGTACAACCATCGAAGATATTAGATTAAACTTTGAAGTCAATGTGATTGGTCAAATCGCCGTGACTCAAGCATTTTTACCAATGCTACGCAAAGCTAAGGGCAGAATCATCAATATTAGTGGTGTTTGTGGCAGAGTTGCTGTACCATATTTTGGAATTTTATCAGCAACAAAAGCCGCCTTGGAGTCACTTACAGATTGTTTAAGAATGGAGTTAAAATCTAGCGGTGTTGAAGTTCTTTCGATATTGCCAGCCGATGCCTTAATAACCCCAGAACAAGCGGATAAACAAGCACTAAATTATCAGAAAACCTTGGCTAATATTTCACCAGAGCATCAAGCTTTGTATGGCAAAAACCATAAAATTCATATAGACAATGTTATCAAGAATAATCGGGAAATCGGCTCACCCCTGGAGATTGTAACCGAGGTAATTTTAGAAGCTTTAGAAGCGAAAAAACCTAAAAGACAGTATTTCCCCACTAAATATCCTTGGTCATTAAGACTCTTTGCACTATACAAAAGACTGCTACCATATCAATATTTTCATGATCAAGTCTACTTTAAGAGCTTTAACTATGATTAACAACACAATAGATTGCCGTTTTTGTTCTGTAGTTTCTAAAGCCAATAAAGAAGATCCCATTGGTACAGCCATAACTTGCGACCATTGGATAATTATGGAAGCTCCCCAACCTTGGCCGCAAGAAATTTATCAACAAAATCCCACTATCAAATCATTAATTAGTGCATATCAGGAGTTAGTTTTTAAATATAAAATTCAGTTGAAACCAGTATTAATCGCCCCTGACCGCGAGTATTCTGAACCTGGTTTAACTCGTATACTTTACTACTATCGTCCTGCACATTTGTTTTCTAAATTTGAAAAACAGGAATTTATTGTTCCTGAAAATCAAGCTGCCGCTTTAGTGACAGCAATATTTCAGCAGTTACTTCAAAAACCCAATAATTTATCTGATTTTCAAAAATATCAACAACAAACAAATCATATTCGTGAGTTAATGATTTGTACCCATGCTCAAGTAGACTTAGCTTGTGGAAGATTTGGTAATCCTTTATATCGGCAACTACGCAAAGAATATGCTTCAATTACCAACAGTAATTTAAGAGTATGGCAATCATCTCATTTTGGTGGTCATCAGTTTGCGCCAACACTTATTGATTTACCACAAGGGTCTTTCTGGGGACATTTGGAGCCATCTGTATTAGATTTACTGGTGGAACAAAATGATTCAGTTCTGGGTTTGCGTCAATATTACCGAGGATGGGCAGGATTAAAGCAACTTGAGCAAATTGCCGAGCGCGAAATTTGGATGCAGTCTGGTTGGAATTGGCTGAATTATTTAAAAGCAGGAAAAGTACTAGCAATGGAAAAAGTTGCGGAAGAATGTCAGCCTGACTGGGCAGAAGTTCAAATTGATTTTATAGATCCTCACACGCAAATAAAAGGTAGCTATCAAGCCAGAATAGATACTTGCGGTGAGGTGATGACTGCATGTAACTCAGCAACAGTCATGGAATTAGAACCAGTCAAGCAGTATCGCGTTAGCCACTTGGTTAGGCTGGAGTAAATGAATCACAATCTCAAATTACAAAAGAAATCTAATTTTTCGGCTCTTTAGCTAATAATTGTTTCTAAAGATTTCAAAACTTTGGCAATCTCATAATTCTGAGTATTTCGGAGTTACTGATAATAAAGTTCTGCAAGGATAATGTGAGGTAAATTATGTATCAAAATGAAAAAGAAGACACAACAATCTACAAAGTTGTAGTTAATCATGAAGAACAATATTCTATTTGGCCATTAGAACGGGAAAATCCCCTCGGTTGGCAGGATGTTGGTAAAAGTGGACTGAAACAAGAATGTTTAGATTACATCAAAGAAGTTTGGACTGATATGAGGCCTCTTAGTCTCAGACAAAAAATGCAAGCTACTTCTAGCAACAATTTTTAAAAAAGGAGAATAGCGATGGTAAAACAAACAAGAGTATGGTTTATTACTGGTTGTTCAAGTGGTTTTGGTCGAGCCTTGGCAGAAACAGTACTGGAAAATGGTGAAATAGTGGTGCTAACAGCACGGAATCCACAGAAGCTAGAAGATTTAGCCGCAAGTTTTCCAGAACAGACATTAGCATTGCAACTTGATGTTACAAAACCCGAACAAGTCAGAGAATCTGTCAAAAATGCGATCGCTCACTTTGGCAGAATTGATATACTCGTCAACAACGCTGGGTGTGAAGTTGCCGGCATCCTGGAAGAAGTTAGTGATGAAGCCATCAGACGGCAATTTGAGACCAATTTTTTTGGTGTTATAGATATGCTGCGAGTCGTCATACCTTATATGCGTCAGCAGCGTAGTGGACATATTCTCAATATCTCATCAGCAGCTTGTTTTATGGCTGGTGCAGGCGGGGGAATTTATATCAGCAGCAAGTTAGCTTTAGAAGGAATTTCTGGGTGTTTAGCGAATGAAGTTGCCCACTTGGGAATCAAAGTCACAATGGTTGAACCTGGCGCATTCAGCACAGACTTTTTCAACAAATCTCATGTCTTAGTTGAAACAAAAATCCCCGAATATCAACCAATTATTAAAGACATGAGCCAATGGATAAAAGATGTCAAAGAGCAGAAAACTAAATTAATTGGTGATCCCAAAAAAGCTGCTCTAGCAATGATTAAAGCAGTTGATAGCGATGTCCCACCACTCAGATTAGCTTTGGGAAGCGATGCAGTAGAAACCATTGATGGTGCATTGCAATTTATTAAAGAAGGGTTGGACGCTTGGAAAGAAGTATCCACAAGTACTGATTTTGATGAAGTAATAACAGATAAAATGCCAGTTGCTGCTGTTAATTAAAGGGTTTATAGGCTTTCCTAGTTTGCTAAAGAAGCAAATTTATCTGTTTTCATCGGCGTTAGTCTGCGTCCATCGGCGGTTAATTATTCTTGCTTGTATCTCATTAGGCGTTGCTGATGAAACCGCGTAGGCGAGTTTAGTTTGTATAGCCCCAGACTTCAGTCTAAGGGCTATATGTCTGCTAAATACAAGATGTGAATAAACAACCATCAACCACCCTGCAAAAATTACGATTGAGAATGAGGATTATGACCAATAGACAAATATTCAACTCTTACATTACTTGTCCTAAACCTAATCCTCAAGCTCAATTAAGATTATTTTGCTTTCCTTATGCTGGTGGTAGCTCGTTAATTTTTCGCACATGGTATGCAAGCTTACCTCAAAATGTCGAAGTTTGCCCTATAGAACTTCCGGGAAGAGGAAAGCAAATGAAATTACCTGCATTTACGCAAATGGAAACTTTGGTAAAGGCGATCGCACCTATCTTACTACCATATTTAGACAAACCATTTGCTTTTTTCGGTCATAGTATGGGTGCATTGATAAGTGCAGCACTAGCTTGTCATCTTCGTCAAGAGTATGACAAACAACCATCGCACCTATTTGTTTCTGCTAGTCGCGCTCCCCAAATCCCACTATCAAAACCACCAATCCACGCCCTACCAGAACATGAATTTAAACAAAAGCTGCGTCATTTGAATGGTACACCTGCTTCAGTCTTAGAAAATGACGAATTAATGCAGCTACTAACCCCTATATTACGGGCAGATTTTACACTTTCCGAAACTTATCTTTTTACCCAACAGCCCCAAGAAACACTGCTAGAATGTCCAATTACTGCCTTTGGTGGATTAGAAGACCAAGAAGTGAGTATTCAGGAACTAGAAGCTTGGCGATCGCTTACCAAAAATTCCTTCCAACTAGAAGTATTTCCTGGAGATCACTTTTTTATCCACTCATCCCCATCACTCTTACTCGCAAATATAACCGCATACTTCAAAGCCTCTGATTTAAGTTTACCAATAACAATAAATCGACTTTAAATCATAGTAAGATAAAAAGTCTATCTATAAAAACAGCACTATAAAACTATAGTAATCTGCAATAACTGATCAACATCTCTCTCCCTTGTCCACCTTGTCTCAGTTATTCACATATCAGACTGGTATATCAAAATTTATATCTAGCATAATCTTGATTGATTCACGATGTTAAACACTTATTTATGAGTCCTCAATTTTTACTCAAAAACTCATTTTCTATTTCCCCGCAACTCCATAATTAGAATGTCAAATTTAATGTCAGAACAACCAACTAACACCAGTTTGCGGAACTTTCTCATCATTTGGCTAGGTCAACTAGTTTCTGGGATTGGTAGCCAAATGACCGGCATTGCTTTAGAAATTTGGGCATGGGAAACCACCGGACAAGCAACTACTCTCGCCCTCGTAGGCTTTTTTGGTTTACTTCCTAGCATTATTATTACCCCTATTAGCGGTGTCATTGTAGACCGTTATAACCGGAAATTATTAATGATGTTTGGTGATACTGTTGCTGTTCTCGCAACCATTACCCTGCTATTTTTATATATCAATAATTCCTTACAAATTTGGCATCTTTATGTAGCAGCAGCTTTTGTAGGGACTTTTAGCCAATTTCAATATCTGGCTTACTCTGCATCAGTATCATTAATGATACCTAAACAACACTATACTCGCGCCAGCAGTCTTGAGTTTTTATCTCATCACAGTGCAATTATTATTGCGCCTGCTTTAGCGGGATATTTTTATAAAGTAATTGGTTTATTTGGTATTTGGCTAATTGATATTTCCACTTTTATTGTCGCCATTTCCAGTATTTTGTTTATACCTATTCTCCAACCTAGCCAAACAGCAGAAAAACCAGAAGATTTTTGGCAAAATTTAGGGTATGGTGTGCGTTACCTGACTGCCCACAAAAGTCTCCTATTACTATTAGTCATTAACCTATTATTTTTCTTTGCCCATGACCTAGGAGGTTCACTTTACATACCAATGATTCTTGCACGCACAGGCGATGATACTGTCGTGTTGGGTAACTTAATTACAGCCGCAGGATTTGGGGGTGTGTTGGGAGCATTAATTGTGAATAAGTGGGGAGGTTTCAAAGATAAAATTAGAGGTATTTTACTGGGAATGATGGGTGTTGGTTTAACAAAAATAGTCTTTGGTTTAGGTCGAACTTTGTGGGTATGGATTCCTCCACAATTTCTATGTTCTTTAAGTTTTACAGCCGGTGGTAGCGCCGATAACGCAATCTGGTTATCTAAAGTAGCTCCTAATGTGCAAGGAAGGGTTTTTGCTGCACGCTCTTTGCTTTTACAATTAGCTTCAGCCGTTGCCGTTTTGGTTGCTGGCCCCCTGGCAGATAAAGTGTTTATCCCTGCTTTTACTCAGGAAAGTAGCATAGCGGATATTTTCGGAGGAATATTCGGGGCTGGTACGGCGGGGGGACTGGCGATGCTATACGTGATTTGCGCGGTGTGTATGTTTTTGGTAGGGTTAGCTGGATTTAGTGTGTCATTGCTCCGCAATTTGGAAAAGATTCTACCCGACTATGAAGAAAAAGCTGCTGCTGAATAAGGGTTATAATGGCTCAACATAATGATTAAAAATTGGTTACCTTGTCTTATTTGATATATGGATAAACGAGACAAGGTAGACAAGGCAGATAAGAAAGTGCTGATACCAAATTGAACAGTATTTGTGGTTAATTTTTCAAAGTGCTAGAAAATAGTTGATTTGTAGCTAATATTGGTGAATGATATGGTTGCCAAAATCGCAATATAGCTTCACCAACTGGCTGGGGATAGAAGTAATGAAAAAAATGATATCCTTGGGAATACTCCCAAAAATCATCTTCTGGTTTAAACATTTTTAACCATTTTTCTAATGTAGGGGAATCAACAATCGGATCATTCTGACTTCCACAGATCATCATTGGCATAGAAACACCACCTTTAGGTAAATCAGTTAACTTAAATAGAGAGTGATTTAAAGGTGTTTGATCTAAATCTCGCTTTAATACAGCTATTAATTTTTTTGTAGTAGTATGTGGTTGTTCACCAAATAGATTACGAACAGTAGTTGCTAATATCTGTTCACGACTGATAGGAAATAATTGCCGTTGCAGATAATAGTGGATATGCCAAGTATTTGCAGGTTGAGAGGCGACGGCTAAAAGAACAAGCGATCGCACTTTTTCGGGGTATCGTCGTGCATAAGTCAGAGCGATCGCACCACCCGCACCATGACCTGCTAAATTTATTGGGTAAGCACATTCTGATAAAAACTCATCTAATAAATCTACAGCCTCATCTATAGAATTACCTTCATCTTTGCCAGAATGATATTCCCACTGAGCCACATTTACATATTGCGATATGTATTGTAATAAAGGTTTATCGAACCGCTGTAATACAGGACTAGAACTAATCCAGACAACATCAATATCATCATACATAGAAACTTTCCAACCTCAAAGATTTATGACATTCAATCATCAAGTATGTATATAAATTGTCAAAATCAGAACTTACGCAACAAGATTGACTAGATTTGTGCGTAAGTTCTGTCCTAAATTCTGATACTCAAACTACAAACCAAAATCTCTTTTTAACTGGGATACCCACTCTTTATTTGATGTGAGCTATACAATTGCCAAGCTTATTGAATGTAGATATCAATAAGCTTTGAGCATATATTATCAGATTTATTGAGATATTTTGTCAGTAGAACTAGAAAAATTTTTGTAAAAATGTAAGATGGATAGGACTGATGTGTATGGAGATGGTCTGTGGAGAGTGGGTGTAAGGGTATAAGTATCCAAAACCCTTACACCCCTACTAGTTCACCAACCGAACATTTCGGTGTAGACGTAGCAGGGTGCGGAGGGGACAGAATCTTTCCCCTCCGCACCCTGCGGTCTTGATGATAAGTCTTAATATCAGAAGATTGTACGCGCTTCTAAGTGGGCTGTAATTTCTTTGCGAGTGCGCCAAACAGGGCGTAATTCCTGACGAGCAAATAATGGTAGTTGATCGCCAATATGAGGTGAATTTGGTTGTGTAGCATTACCATAACTAGTGAGAGTCTTTGCTTTCACTGGCTGGGAAAACTCCACAGCTGCAACAAAAGAATCACCATTAACAGCTTGAAAGCGTCCATTATCTGTTGGGGCAAAATAGACTGTGCGGAAGATGCCTTTTCCGCCATCGCCACCATTAGCAGGTAAGTCTAAATTGCCAGACCGCAATCTAAAAACCTCACCCCAAGGGATATCTAGAGTTCCATAGTTCTGTTCTATTTTGGTCGCTGCATCTACTAAGGCTTTGATTGCACTTTCTGAATTAGCCAAACCATCTGGCGTGGTGAGGGGAGATTTTTCATTCCAAGGAGTACTAAATAATGTACTCAAATCGAGATTATCCACCCAAGCGTTAAATAGTACAGCACCTCGGCTGTTGGCGTTCGCCTGACGATCCCATTTTGATAGTACTTCCGCAGCGCGACGTGCTAGTGGATTTTCTTGTTTTTGGGCAGCAGGAATCAAATCATCGAGGATTCTTTCTGCTAGTTCCATTCGCGTCGAATGTTTGTAAGTAATCATTTCCTCAAGGGAAATACTGTCATCCTCTGCTAACATTTTGGCAGAACTTTGGGCTCGGAAATCCATCGGCCATCGTGGTGCCATATAAGGTGGATAATTTTCGGCTTTGATGGCGACGGGAAAAGTTGTAGTCCAAGGCGGGTCATTGGCATTTTGCAACCATCCACTAGGCGGATCTATGACTCTGGGTAAATCTCGATATGGGTGCGTTTTTGTCCAGAGAGTTTTTGAGGTATCACCAGGAATGATGTTTTGCCAGTATGCAAAGTCTCCCTGTTGACGTACAGGAACCAGACCGTTGAATAGGTGCATAATATGACCTTCACGGTCGGCATACATAACAGTAAACATGGGTATTTGCAAGCGTTGTAATGCTTTCTGAAATTGGGTGAAATTTTTGGCACTTGCCATATTCCACCACTGTTCTAAAATGCCTGGACTGTTTTGACCAACGACACGCAACGCGAGGGCTTTTCCTTCTTTGGCACTGACCACAGGGCCGTGAATAGAACTTTTGACTGTGAAAATTTGCTCTTTGAAAGAGTCATCTTTTTGCTTGATTTTTAAGGGAAAGTTTGTTGTTTCAAAAGGGCGAACTTTGTTATCGAAAAGATAACCATCTTGTTGTAATTTTAGTTCGTAAGCATCCCAACCATCATGGGTGTTAACGGTATGAGTCCAACCTAAATTATCGTTGAAGGCGATCGCTAAAACAGGAATACCGACCAATGTTGCCCCATAGGCATCAATTCCAGGGGCAGTAATTTGGGCTTCGTACCATAAAAATAAATCGCCCCAAGGCAGGTGGGGGTTGGCTAATAGCATTGCTTTACCACTGGCTGAACGTTTCGGTGCGATCGCCCAACCATTAGAACCTGGGGCAGGCTGTGTACGATGTATATTAGCTACCTGTCCGGGATCGACGACAAATGTAAACAACATAACTCGCTGTAGATGGGCGAGTACATCTTGTGGCGTGATTGGCAGCACTACTTTGACTTCATTGTCAATTAAATCGGGATACTTTTTAGCATAGTTATTAATGCCGTTGGCAAAAGCCTGGAGATAATTACGAAAAGCCGGACTTTGGGCTGTGTACCAAGCATCGGCACGTTTGGGTACACCCATTGTCAGAACCCATTGATCTGATTCGAGATAATCTTGTCCCCAGTATTCGGCTGCTTTTCCTCGCGCTTGTCCGTAGAGACGCAATAGTAAATTTCCGTGACTTTGCATCTGCGCCCATCCAAAAGCTTGGAAAGCATTTTGAGGATTATTCCCATAAATATGCGGTACGCCGTAAGTATCCCAGAGAATTTCTGTGGTTTTGGTGACAGAACTAATACTTTGACTACTGACTACTAAAGTAAAAACAAGACTGAGTAGAACAGGTAAGAATTTGCGTGATATTTTTTGCCACTGAATCAGGAACAGTGGTTTTTTTTTAACAAAAGAGAACATTAGAGTTTGATTGTGCGTTAATTCGCCAAACTAATTGAGAGTATTTCTCAATTTCTCAATCACTTTAGTACCTTTTGGACAAATGATCAATATCTATTCAAAAATATTCTCAATAAGATTATGCCCTCAGACTGGAAGTCTGGGGCTATACAAACAAAGCCTGCGTAGCCTATGGGCAACAGCAAAGCCGAACACAGGCTAAATGTATGGGTGCAAGAGTTGTGACTCACCTATACCCTTAAATATTTTTGTCTTTTTTACTTTCATCTCCCAACATTCGCAGTAATTTTCGCGCTGCTAAAACACTAACTACCCCAGCACCAACTAATTCCACAGCCTGTACAACTTTTTTACCGATATCATGAGTGTCTAAATGGTGATGAAATATTTCTTCATCTAGCCATTCTGTCGTCGCTTTAAAGTCATGAATTGGGGTTGGTAATAGTGTTAAATAAGTACCTTGACGGATTAAATGTGCGGGTTCACCTGTAACTTCAAAAACATTGAATAAATTTGCAGCAGCGTCATTAATTCCTAACTTTAATAGAGTGCCTCGGATATTCACTCTAGCTGGTTTGGGGTCTTCTCCTAAAGCGAGTGCTTTCAAATTATGAGCAATATTTGCACCTTGTTGATAAGCGACTTGTGCTGTAGGTGGTAGTGAACTATCAACAACTGCTGCACAATCACCACCTGCAAAAACTTCTGGAAAATCGAGCAATTGCATTGTGGGAGTAACTAAGGGACGGTGATGAACATCACGATGTTCTTTGGGGATGGGTAAATCTTGAATTAAGGGATGAAGAGAAGTACCAGCAGTCCAAACTGTAGTATGTGTTTCTAATGTTTTAATTTCATTATTAGTTTTATATTCAAGTGTATGTGGGTGAACAGCAGTAGCTTCTGCCTGTGTAATAATTTCTATAGCTGTGCTACGTTTTTGTAATTCTTTTTCGGCAAATGGACGCAAGGGATCGTTAATATCTCCATCCAAGATTTTGTGACCATGATTGAGCAGAATCACCCGAATTTCTTGAGAATTACCACCTAAAGCTTGATACCAATGTGGGAGAAAGTCAGCTAAAGTTGCGGCCATTTCCACACCAGATGCACCACCACCAACTACAACTACTGTTAATAGTTTGCGGCGTTGTTCTACATCTTTTGTTTGAATTGCTGTTTGTAAACAATCACGTAGATGTTTATCAAGTGCGATCGCATCTGTTTGTGTCCAAAATGGAAAGGCGTTTTCTTTAGCACCTGCAACTTGATGATAGCCAGTTACACTCCCCAAAGCTAATACTAAGTTACTGTAATTGTAAGAGTTACCCGAAACTAATTTGACTTCTCGTTGATGCAAATCTATTGCCTGTACTGTATCTTGAACAAAAATTACACCGCTGCCTTTAAGTAATTCCGAAAAACGCGGTACTACTTGAATAGAATCCATCTCGCCGTCAAAATATTCATACAGCAATGGCTTAAAGCAAAATCGCTCATTGCTATCGATTAAAATTACAGAACGCGGATAATGTTCGTGTGCTAAATTTAAGGCAGTAAATAATCCTGTAAAACCACCACCGATAATAATAGTTTGATAAACTGGGCTATCCATAGAAATTATAATTTTTACAGATTGATTTTATCGAGATACATCGAAGAGTATAAATTTTGACGCTGTACTATTGACCAATCAAATAAATAAAAAGAAAGCAATCAATACTGCACTCAAAGCAATGGCAAACATAATAGCGTATTCCACTCTACGGCTAAAAAATCCCACAGCCGCAACGAGAGCGATCGCTAGTCCCAGAATGCCCACATATTGACTTTTCTGTAAATTCCTAGCTATCAGTGGGTCTTGGTTTGTCCCTGGTGGCGGAGTTTCTTGAATTGCTCTTGGTTGTGGTAATTCTTGTGCTAATAACTTCATAAATTTACACCTAAGATTGTTTAACTTTTGAATTTTAGATTTTGATTAATGTTAAATATATTCCTCAGTAAATATTTAAGGAAAAATCAGACTTTAAAAACTATCTTAGGGATGATTATTTATAACAGGAGGCAGGAGGCAAAAATATTTTTCTAATTACATAGTTAGAAACGAGGTTTATCTTTTCGTTGTTTGACAAACTTCTAGGCGTAAGAACAGGTTAACGCATAATTGCCACCAATTAGCTGTAGCGATCGCACTATGCCATTCCCAAACACCTAAGACTTTGACGCGCCAAACCGACTCAAAAAAGCCAAAAAACGGTAAATGTCCCATCGGTGCATCTTCAGCCCAAGTGAGGTTGTCATAACTCAGCCAAGCATCTTTTAACCGCCAGCCAACTCGGTTAGCAAAATCAATGCAAGTTTCCGACGCTGCAACTTTGGCACTACCCAGCATTAAAGATAACACTGGGTCTGATGCAGAACTAGCAATGCTTTGGTAAATGCGTTGCTGGACACTGAAACCGAAGTTTCCGTGACTGTATTTTACCCACAGGCGATCGATAGTCAGTAAATCAACACAAGGTAAATTTTCTAAACTCTGCAAATCAAGGTGGCGTTGTTCTTCTCTTTGGGCGATTTTTAATATTATATTTGTAGTTTCGGCATCCGCTTCTAACCATCTACCAGCTTGTAATAAATCTCGTAATTGCGAGTAATCTATCCCTACAGATGAACTTAAATCATCATCTTCTGTTGGTTGAGTAGAACATTCAGTTACAAATGAATGCTTCTCTGGAAAAACTTCAATAATTCCTTGGGAACCAGATAACCAAAAGTATAATTTAACTTCACTAGATGCCAAATTGATTTGTAATTGGGTAATTAAACTAGCGGCTGTGAGTCCAGAAGATTGCTTATCTTGATTGAAGATGTCTAATAAAGTATTAGCAAAAATTTCACTTGAATTATCTGGTGCTGTACTAGCTATTAAACATTGTCCCGCATCTGTGCCTAGTTGTAATTCTTCTACCCAATCACGAATATTACTATTGGGAAAAGGACAATCTAAAATAATAATTTGTTGTGACTTACACAGGCGTAACTGTTTGCGTAACCAAGCACGATGAATCACGATATCATCAGCTAATACCAATACGGCTTCACCTGTGGATGTTTCTTGAATTTGTCCGCGTAAATATAAAAATATCGTGGCAGTTTCTTGGATTTGATATTCTTTGGGTGATTCCGAAAAAGATTCTGAAAGTAAGCATTTTTGGATGGCTTTGCGGACATCTGAATTTATACTATTGCCACGCCCGTTCCAATAATTAACTTCAAAATTACCAGAATTATTGAGTATCTTGATGAAAGCAGAAGCATTTTTAATCTGAGAAAATCCATCAATAATTAAACCTTGACGGGGATGACGTGTGGCACCTTTGTGATTTGGTTTTAGTCCTAAAATTACCTCACCTACACCTTCAACAATTCGCTTTGGTGTTTGTAAGGTATATTCGGAATGAATTTGATTTTCGCCTCTACCTTTTTTGAGTTGATTAATGACTCGTAATTGTTGATTAGCTTTATCTATATATGCCAGTGTTTGATGATAAACATAGCGGTATAATCCATCGGCTTCAATAATTCCTTGAGAATCGGCAGCTTCTCCGCGCAATCCGCGAATTAAATAGTAAGTAAAAACCCCGTGACCTAATTGAGGAAATTCCCAAGATTGTTGACCGCGATCGCAAGACAATAAAGCATAAAATCCCTTTCTTTTGGCAGCTCGTTGGCGGAGAATTTCTACTAATTCTTGTGTAGAATCCAGTAAAGGATTTTTTTCGCCCCTTGCGCCCACAAAGGTCAAATCACCACTATGACAAGCATCCAACCAAACTAACTGTTGTTGGGCGGCACTATTTTCTAATATTTGCAATAATTCTTGTAATTGCAAGCCAGTATCAATTAAATTATCTTGTTGAGTATCTTGCAAACACAAAACCACTTTTTTCTGAGATGGTTCTAACATTCCATGACCAGAAAAATAAACTAACACTGTATCTATAGCTTGAGCCGCCGCTGCAATTTCTTTTAAACTATTGCGGACATTTTCTAATAAAGGTAAATGCTCACTATAATCACAATAAACTCGCAATTCTTTTTGTGGAAATCCTGCCGTTGCTGCACTTAAAGCTGTGCTTAAACCTTGGCAATCTTGCGCGGAGTAACGTAAACAAGGTATGCGCTCATCTTGATATTGATTGACTCCCACTAACAACAGCCACAGTTTTGCTACACCAGTTTCTAGGTTGCGCGTAGAGTTACTAGTCCGAACACTTACTGGACACATCTATGAGAAGTTCCTCAATAAGAAAGCTAAGTGCATTGTATCTAGAGAAACCTATCATTGACAGATAATGTGTTTGGCTTATGGGCAATATCTTCTAAACTCAACCTGTGCGAATCTACAAGCGGTTCTACTAAAGATAAACCTAAAATTCGCAAACCCCAACGCTCAAACCAAGGTACAGACATCCCCAAACGCATTTTAGTTAAGAAAAATTTCTCAAACGCCAATTTCAGCCAACTTACCCAATGACCCCGTTTCGCTACAGCAATCCGGCGTTTTCCAGTTACAGAATCTGGTAATACTGGTGCAGATACAAAAACTATGCCGCGATCGCCAAAATCTGCCATACAAATTGCTTCTAGGGTTGCTGTAACTGGAGAGGCTTGAATTACTCCCAATTCTCTCGCAATGTTATGCGCCACAGCCATTCCCATTGCTTCGGTCATTTGTCCAGTTTTAGGTACACCAATTGGTATGGGTGTCTTTTCTGGTGGAGTTAACTGCACCACCACACCCAAACTATAAATTGAAGGAAATTTTGGATGTTGGTAGGTTGGTAAAGTGGGTATAAATCCTTTGTTGTCAGTTAATCCTGGTGTTGATTGTAAAAATGTTGCGCCGTGGAAAGGTGGAATGAGCATTGAGTATTGAAAAGGTAAAATCCGACCATCTGCTAAGGTAATCCTTTGTGGACTAATCTCGACAATAGCCTCATTTTCCAGACATTCAATATTTTGTTGCTGTAGTATTTGAGTCACATACTCAGCAGAATTTGTCATTCCTCCAATGCCCAAATGACCCGCATAGGGTTCTGGTGTAACTACAGTAATTGGTACTTTGTGACGCAAACCTTTTCGCCGCAAAACATAATCTGCTAGTAAAGCAAACTCATATAAAGGGCCAAAACAGCTTGCTCCTGGTACTGCACCAACTACCAAAGACCCCGGATTCTCAATAAATTTTCGCCATTCCTGTCGTGCTAATAAGGCGTGATGGGGATTACATACAGATTGGGTATAACCTTTTTCTGGGCCTAATCCTGGTACACTATCCAGTGCTAAGGATGCGCCTGTAGCAATCACGGCGTAGTCATAATCGATGGTTTTTCCCGCAATATTCAGGGTTTGGTTATGGGGGTCAAGATTTGTAACTTTTCCTTCTAGCCATGCAATTCCCCGCCCCCTAAGCAAATTTTCTATATCTAGTTGCACATTTTCTAAGGGGGTTAAATCTAAGGCTACCCAAGGTAGGGAGGGAATAAAGGTAAATTTGGGGTTGTCGGAAATCAACGTAATGCGATCGCATTTTGGTAATAAATGCCTTAGTTCATAAGCTGTTGGTAAACCACCAATCCCTGCACCGATTACGACGACGTGAACCATGTTTAATACTCCATTTTGAACATCTAGCACAGGTGCAAAATATAAATATTCACGCTTTGAATCACACTTAAGTTTTATCAGCTTAGTGGCTCAGATCCCCGACTTCTTTGAGAAGTCGGGGATCTTGTTGTTCACAAATGATTTAGGACTGCTATAGATGGCATTTGATACATTTCTGAATGAAGATGCAATTTATTGTTGTTGTAGAGACTTTATATAAAAGTCTCTACAGAATTTATAGAGTGCAGCTTCTTATAGCCATTCTATGAGAATTATTTGCCATATTTGTACATATATATTTTTCAAGGAAAAACAATGTGGGAAAGTGCAATTACAGCATATTTACATTATCTCAGCTTTATGCTTGCATTTGGAGCATTGGTAATTGAAAACCAAATGTTGAAAAAAGATATTAATCTAGCAGAAGCTTGGACAGTAGTTATGGCAGATGCCATTTATGGTTTATCTGCCATTACAATCGTTATTACAGGAATATTGAGAGTTATTTATTTTGGTAAAGGAGCTGATTATTATCTCAACAGTTCCGTGTTTTATATCAAGGTTGGCATCTTTATTTTAGTGAGTTTGTTGTCTCTTTACCCCACCTTTTCGTTTTTATCTTGGATTAAAAACCTGCGCGATAACAAACCACCTCATATTGAATTACCAAAATTACAGCGACTATCTTGGCTAATTAAAGGTGAATTAATTGGTCTTGCCTTCATTCCTTTATTTGCGGCGCTTCTAGCACGAGGAATTAAACTTTTTTTAACGCTGTGTTCTTTTTTAGAAAAAAACTAACAAAAAAACACCCTCTTTCTAAGGGTGCAAAGATAATATGACTCACCAAGCAAAACTGATAACTAACTAGCAATTACAGGTGCGGCAAGTGCAATTGGTTGAGGCTCACCAGATGCTAAGTCTAGAGGGAAATTGTGAGCATTGCGCTCGTGCATAACTTCAATACCCAGGTTGGCTCTATTCAGGAGGTCTGCCCAAGTGTTAATTGTGCGTCCTTGGTGATCCAAAATCGAGTTATTAAAGTTAAAACCATTCAAGTTAAATGACATTGTGCTGATACCTAAAGCCGCAAACCAAATGCCAATTACTGGCCAAGCAGCTAAAAAGAAGTGTAAGGAACGGGAATTATTAAAGCTGGCGTATTGGAAGATTAACCGCCCAAAGTAACCGTGTGCAGCTACGATATTGTAGGTTTCGCCTTCTTGACCAAATTTATAACCAATGTTGGCTGATTCGGCTTCAGATGTTTCCCGCACCAATGTGGAAGTTACTAAAGAACCGTGCATTGCAGAGAATAACGCGCCACCAAATACGCCTGCAACGCCAATCATGTGAAATGGGTGCATCAGAATGTTGTGTTCTGGTGAAAACACAATCATAAAGTTGAATGTTCCAGAAATTCCCAGCATCATCCCATCAGAAAAACTACCTTGTCCAATGGGATAAATCAACAATACGGCGGTTGCAGCTGCTACGGGAGCCGAAAAAGCTACAGGAATCCAAGGGCGCATTCCTAAGCGGTAACTCAATTCCCACTGCCTACCCATATAAGCATAGATAGCTAGTAAGAAGTGCAGCACAATCATCTGATAAGGGCCGCCGTTATACAGCCATTCATCTAGAGAAGCCGCTTCCCAAATGGGGTATAAGTGCAAGCCAATAGCGGCTGAAGTGGGAACTACAGTAGCAGTAATAATGTTATTGCCATACAACAGTGAACCAGATACAGGTTCTCGGATACCATCGACATCAACTGGTGGTGCGGCGATAAATGCAAGGATAAAAACGATCGCAGCAGTTAAGGCTGTAGGAATCAAAATGACTCCAAACCAACCAACATACATTCGATTTTCAGTACTGGTAATCCAGTTAGCAAATTTTTCCCATAAGTTGGCGCTACCGCGCTGATTTATAAGCGTTGTCATTGTTCTATGGATGTAAATGAAATGGTGCAAAATTAACAAGGCTCGCTTGTTAATTATTTACTATATAACTTGTTAGTAATATAGTCAAGTAAAAAATAAACGCAGTTTAGCAACCAAACTGCGCTTTATCAATGTTATGGAAAAGTGCTTGCTATCAACGGCTACGTAAGGCTTCTAGTTGTTTTAACTGCGCCGTTTGTTGTTCTAAACGAATTGAGAGGCGATCGCACACCAGTTCGCAGATTTCAAAAATTAAAGGGTCAACAATCTCATAGTAAATACTGACTCCTTGAGGTTGGCGGTGAACAATACCTGCTTGTGCCAAAATTTTTAAATGTTTAGACACATTGGCTTGTCCCAGTCCGGTAGCTTCAATAATTTCTGAGACATTTTTGCTACCTGATTTTAAACTGCACAAAACTTGGAGCCTGCTAGTTTCGGAAAGTACTTTAAAATAATCTGCAATTGGCCCAAGGGCAGCAGGTGAATTTTCTAACATACTCATGTCTAAATATATCTATCTACTATATTACTATATAGTATTGGTATTATGATTCTTGTTCGCAGAAATATAAAGTTGATCGCGAAGGTTCGGCGTGTATTCTGATACTTTGCTGGATTGAAAAGAATGGCGATTTTGGAACAGTACTAAAGCTGCAACTGCTAGTAAAAAATAGCCAAAGCTTTTTTGCAGTCTATGAGCAGGAACAAATTCTGCTAAATATGCGCCAACAATTGTCCCGGCACTAGCAGCCACAATGAAGGATAACATCAACTGCCAATTAAAAGAAATATGTCCCCAATAGCTCAAAAAGCCAGCAATTGAATTAAACACAATAATCAAGAGTGATGTACCAATTGCTTTTTTCATCGGTACTTTTCCCAAAAGCACTAAAGCCGGAACAATTGCAAATCCACCACCAACACCAATCAAGCCAGTGAGTATCCCGACACCTAATCCTTCAGTCATTAACCACAACCAGCAATACTTACAGACTGGTGGAGGATACAAAGCTAACTGATCATCTGGGGCGGTTTTTTGAGAACTACGACGAATCATGAATACTGCTGCAAATAACATCATGATGGCAAACAGCAGCATTTGGAAAGTTTCGGTGACAAAGGGTAGCAAGGCTACTTTTGCTCCGATAAATGCTCCCAGCATAGTGGCGGAACCAAAAATTAATGCTGTTTTCAACTGAATGTTTTTGGCTCGCCAGTGAGGAATGATACCCAACAAACTCACAGTCCCGATGATCGCCAAAGTCATAGCGATCGCAGATTTTGTTGGGATACCCATAACATAAACCAAAACTGGCAACGCCAACACCGAACCACCGCCACCAATCAAACCTAAACTCAACCCAATACAAGCAGCTAGGAAATGTCCAATTATCCAGGTCATACACTGCTCCGTTGATTATAAGGCAGTTTTGCTAGTAGCATTCCTAACGCACATGTATCTGTAATTCCCGCAAACATCAATCCGGCTCCGACAAAGCCACTGAGAATCAAGAACCCAGGAGAAACAAAAGCACCCAGCAATGTGCCTGTCACCACCAACGAACCTGCAACAATTTGCACTTGCCGCATCAAGCTAATTGGGGCATTTTGGTTAATTTTGGTGGGATAACCTGCGGCTTTCCAAGCTGTCATCCCGCCGTTAAGATGGGTGACTTGTGTAAATCCAGCATCAAATAGTTTTTGCGCCGCCATTGTTGAACGATTCCCAGAACGACAGTAGAGAACTACTTTGGTGTCTTGGGTTTGTGGCACTTTACGCGGATCAAATTTGGACAGAGAAATTAGTGTTGCATCTGGAATATGTTCGCCAGCATATTCAGATGGTTCACGCACATCTATTAAGGTGACAGTTTGTTGCTTGAGTAACTGTTGGAGAGTTTGAGCGTCAATGGTTTGTAATTTGCGTGTATGAGAAGTGGTCATTACTGTTTACCTTTGAGGAATATTTTTAAACGCAGAGATATGGTGAAATCTGAAAATTTTTTGTCTCAAGCAGAGGCGCAAAGAAAAGGATGCAGAGATTCTATAAATCTTCTCTAGCCTCTAGTCCCTAACCTCTACCTCTATTTCCCTTAATTACGATTACGCAGCAACATTACCGCAGCGTTGATTGGCGGGTACGGCTTCCATGATTTTTTTCGGGTTGGGTAAATTCAGGTTTGCCATTAATTGGATAAATTCTTCGCGGTTACCTCCTGCAAACCGAGGGTTACATTGTTTTTCTTCGCCAATGGTGGAAACTGTATGGCCGCGATAATCATGACCAGGATAGACTAGTGTTTCGTCGGGTAATGTGAATAATTTTTGAGTGACAGCATCGTACATCATTCCGGCGTTGCCACTCTGAAAGTCTGTTCTTCCACAACCACGAATAAACAGCGAGTCTCCGGTGAGTAGGTGAGTACCGTTCACTAAATAGGCATTATGGCTATCTGTATGACCGAGGGTAGCGATGGCTTCTACTTTGACGCTGCCTAATTCTATAACTTCGCCATCTTTCATAAATCTGTCTGCACATCCGGCTTGGGCATTCTCTGGCACAATTCCCAAACAACCTGTTATTTCCCGCAGTTTCGCTGTGCCAGTAATATGATCGGCGTGGATGTGGGTTTCTAAACAATATTTGAGAGTTAGTCCTAATTCTTGCAGCAATTGGCGATCGCGCTCCACTTGTTCTAACACCGGATCAACCAAAATCGCCGTTTTTGTGCCTAAATCAGCAATTAAATAAGTATATGTACTAGTCTCTACGTCAAATAGTTGGCGGAATAACATTATGCCTAAACCTCAGTAACATATTTATTCATAATATTACTATATAGTAATATCGCTTGACGCGTCCAGTATATTGACAAATATCACTTAAAATGCTTGTAATTCAAGAATTGTGCTGATTAACTGTTCTGGTTCGACAGGTTTAGAGATATGGCGATGGAAGCCAGCTTGAATGGCTTGTTGAGCGTTGAGTTCTCCAGCATAAGCAGAAAGAGCGATCGCTTTAATATTTCCCCCCTGGTCTGGCGGTAAACTTCGCACTTGCTTGATTAACATATAACCATCGACTTGGGGCATTCCAATATCACTTAACAAGATATCTGGTTGGAAATACTTCAAGGTTTGCAAGGCTTCTGTGGCAGAATTCGCCATTGCAACTTCTGCACCTTCCTGTTCCAGAACAAAAGCCACAAATTCACAGTTATCAGCATCATCATCGACGACTAAAAGCTTGATGTCATTTAAGCTTGAGGCTGACTCTGGTTGCTGACTGGGTTGATGTAATTGCTGGTAAGTAGGGATGAGTGGTAGTTTCAGCGTAAAAGTTGCGCCCAGTCCTTCTCCGAAACTCTGAGCCTGAACTGTGCCACCATGTAACTCAACTAAATAATGCACAATTGCTAGTCCTAAACCTAAACCGCCAAACTTTCTGGTTGTCGCACTATCAGCTTGACGAAAGTAATCAAAGACATAAGGTAAAAATTCGGGAGAAATACCTTTGCCATTATCATTGACCGTAATTTGAGCAAATGATTCTAAGCGTTCTAGACGAATTTCTACCTGACCGCCTGACGGGGTAAACTTGAGGGCATTAGATAGCAGATTCCACACAATTTGTTGTAAACGGTTAAAATCTCCAGCTACTTGTCCCACATTTGATGCCAGAATTGTCCGTATAGTAATTGACTTTGCTTGGGCTGCTAGTTTAACTGTTTCGATTGCACCTTTAATTACTGTGATCAAATCTACAGAAGCTACACTCAGACTAAGTTTGCCTTGTAAAATTTGAGAGATATCTAATAAATCTTCAATTAATTGGGCTTGGAGTTTGGCATTACGTTCAATTGTTTTAAGGGCTTCGGTGGTTTTTGCTGAGTCTAACTGTTGGGATTGTAGTAACCGTGACCAACCAAGAATCGGATTGAGGGGTGTACGTAATTCATGAGATAGGACAGCCAAAAATTCATCTTTAATGCGGTTGGCGGTTTCTGCTTGTTCTCTCGCGGCTTGTTCTTGTTGCAGCAGCAGAATACGTTGTTGTTCTAGTTGTTTTTGGTCTTCAATATCTGTAGCTGTTCCAAACCATTTAATTACCTGACCTTGGTCATTCTTTAACGGTATTGCTTGATGTAAATGCCATCGATATGTCCCATCGGCCCGACGCATTCTGCCTTCTGCTTGATAGTAACTGCCATTTTGTTGAGCCATTACCCAATTTTGAGTTAGTCTAGGTGCATCATCAGGATGAACCACTGCTTGCCAGCCTTCGGTGTTTGCTTGTGCCAGTGTAAACCCAGTAAAATTACACCAACGTTGATTGACATCAATCAGTACTCCGGTTGCATCGGCTGTCCAAACTAATTGGGGGATAGATTCAGCCAAATATCGATAGCGTTCTTCACTGTCCAACAAGGCTGCTTCCGAGAATTTGCGTTCTGTAATATCCAAAGCAATTCCCGTCATCCGAATAGGCTGATGATTGTCATCGTAAAAAGTTTTGCCAATGGCGGTTAGCCATCGTTCTCCTTTGTTGGGATGAAAAATGCGAAATTCTACATTTAGGTCAGTGCGGTTTTCTAGGGCTTGACGGGCTGCTTGATCAGTGCGATCGCGGTCTGGTTCAATGATCGATAAAATCCAGTTTTCATAAGAAGCTGGTGTCAAGGTAGGATCAAGACCATAAAGTTGATAATATTCTGCCGACCAAGTAACTTGATTAGTTGTAATTTCCCAGTCCCACACACCAGCATTAGCAGCTTGTTGAGCAATTCTCAGTCGCTCTTCACTTTGATAGAGTGTTTTTTCGGCTTGTTGACAGTGAGTCTTTACTAAAGCCTCAAATCTGCCGGGATGGTTTTCATTTGTGATGTGTAGAGTTGGTTGTTCCGGCTGAATAAAACTACGAGCAAACTGTTCAATCACTTCCGAGCGCGAAGTTCCTTGCTTTTTTGCATGTTCATCTAATAATTGCCATGCAGTGGCGGTTAGCGTCACACTAAATCGCTGTTTAGTTTCACCATCACAATTACTCACAAATTTACCTGCGCTATTCCGCTTCATAAGATAAGGCTCTGCCCGTATATATATCAGCCGTATACATATACGGTTATTTCTATTCAAGCCTAATTTTTCTGCATCACAATCTCTCTCAAGGAAGATGATTTTATATTTAATACTGCTCAGTTGATATTTAAGATATCAGCTATCTGGGTGTAGATATTTCGCAAAGAATTTCATTAATTCACACCAAGCATCTTCGGCTGCGGGTTGATGATAGTCTGAGCGTTCGTCACAGAAGAAACCATGCCCTGCGTAGGGATAAACCTTTAAGATGTACTCTTTGCCCAATTCTTGAAATCGAGTGTTGATTTGCTGGATGCGATCACTTGAAATAAAAAAATCTCTACCACCAAAAAATAAATACACAGGTATAGTAATATCTTGCACTGCTTCAATCCATTCATCTAAAACCATACCGTAAAAAGGAGCCGCCACTGTAATTTGGTGTGATAACTTGCAAGCGGTAAAAAAAGTCAATCCACCTCCCAAACAAAATCCAGTGACTCCAATTCGATTTGCATCAACATTTGGGAGAGACTTCAAATACATTAATGCAGCTAGAATGTCATTTTCCATTGACTGGCCAAAATCTAACCGCCCCATCATAACCATCGCCTGCTCTACTTGTTCATAACTAAATTTGTTATTGGGCAACTCACGGTAATATAAATCTGGTACTAATACCTCATACCCTTGATTGGCAATTCGGACAGCGACATCTTGAATGTGTGGGGTGACTCCAAATGCCTCCATCAGCAGCAAAATAGCGGGTTTACGTCCGGGTTGAGTTGGTGTGATTAACACAGCAGGCATTTGCCCAGATAGTGTAGAAATTAGCACCTCAGTTTTTGCAATTCTCATCTTCTTTTTTCACTAGAGTCTACTGATAGCTTAAGAAGCCAGCAATTCAGACTTATAGAAAAAAGTTGCGAGATTTTAGTAAAATCTTGTGGTTAATCTTGCAGTAGTTGTTTGGGTGTGACACCAAACCTGCGTTTGAAACACCTCGTCAAATGGCTCTGGTCAGAAAAACCCGTTCGGGCTGCAATCTCTGCAATACTCATTTCGCTGCTTTGTAATAAATACTTGGCTTGTTCAAGACGACATTGCAAAATATATTGGTGGGGTGTAATTCCCATAGATTGTTTAAAAAGCCGAAGAAAATAATAAGGGCTGAGTTGGGTGATGGTGCTTAATTCAATTAATTTCAAATCCTGATGAAGATGCTCATGAATATACTGTGTTACTTGTCGTAAGGCGGATTGAGATAAACCTTGTGAATAACTAGAGAGCTTAGGCTTGGTAACACAGTAGTTGCGTAATAGATGAATTGCTAATGTTGTTTGCAGACTATCAATCAGCAAATCACCACCAAATTTACTCAATTCTACTTCCTGCCTTAAAGTGATAAAAATGCCTTGAATTAAAGCATCAGACTGACTCATACACTGGGGGATAAGTTCGATGTGATCTGCTGCTACTAAATCTTGACCAATCTGCTTTAGTAGAATAGGCTCAATTGCCAAAACTATAAACTCAACTGAGGTATTCCAGTTACAACGGTGGGAAATTTGAGCAGGAATGATTGCACAATCTCCCTGTTTGCGTGTTTCATGGTAAAGCTTACCGTCTAACCACCGTTCTCCGGTGGAGCATAAAGGTAAATTGGCAGAAGTCGGCGCATAAGCAATCACATGGGTTGTGTGTTGATGTTCAGCAATTTCAAATTTAGGCTGTTGAAAAACCTCCAGGTGTAAATTCCGCCAACCTGCGCTTGATAACACCGAAGGTTGGGGCAGAAGTGAATCTGCTGCATTCGGTTGACGGTAATCTAGTTTGATGGCTTTTTCCAACATTTTGCTTGGTATGAAAAGCTGACCTTTAGCGGATAGGTTATACCAATTCACAATTCGCAATGACGCGACGCTCGTTCCTCGCTAACGCTTCGCTATCGCAGGCTCGCTACCGCTACGCTAACGCAATTGATAAATCCTGACTTGACAAGGGTTTCTGGGTTTGGATCTGTATCAGAATTTTAGTGAAATGGTATTAGAAGCCCACAAGAGTTATGTTTATGCACTACTTTAGTCTTGCTGCACCACTAAGGCAAGGTTCTTGCACTCACAGTCCGTTGGAGATTAGCTAAAGCCCGGTTGTAATCTAAAATTGCGGTGACTCGATTACCTTCGGCTCTGGTTAAGTCATTTTCCGCTTCGATGACTTCTGTTTGTGTACCAACACCAGCTTGATATCTAATTCTGGCGATGTTTAGTGCTTCTCTAGCTTGTTCTAAACCCACACTAGAAGTCTGCACATTATCTAAATTAGAACGTAGTTGAGCGTAGTATTGTTCAACATTAAAGCGAATTTGGTCACGCTGATTGGCAAATTGAGTTTCGGCGATCGCTATATTAGCTCTAGCTTGCGCCGCTCTAGCTCTAGCTGCTCCACCATCAAATAAATTTGTACTGGCTTGCAGTCCAATAGAATAACCATCAGTGACGCTGGCAGTATCATTAAAGCGATCGAGTAAGTTATAACTTGTTACTAAACTAACTTGCGGTCTTACCTGCGCTAGTGCCTGTCGTCGCTGTTGTTCGTAAATGTTTCTTTGGGCTACTTGTTGGCGCAATTCTGGGCGATTTTGAAAAGCTTCAATAATAGTTTGTTCTAAGGTTGGTTGCCAAAGACCTGCTAATGCCACTGTATCTGCTGCTGTAATATCTACTAACTGGGGTAAACTGAGCAATGTCCCAAACTGACGACGGGCAATTTGCTGGTCTGATAGGGAATTAGTTAAATCTTGTTGAGCATTAGCCAAGTTTACCTGAGCTTGTAGTACATCAAATCTTGTCCCTACACCCGCTCTTTCTCTGGCTTGAGCATCTTGTAAACTGGCTTGAGCATTGGCTACCGCAGATTGATTAATTCGGACTTGTTCATCAGCTTGCTGCAAATTGTAATATTGAGTTTTGACATTTAGTTCAATTTCTCTAGATTGGTTTTCAACATCTAACTCATCTATGCGTAACTGTTCTTCGGCTTCTTTGATAACCGCTTGACGATTACCGGATGTGTAGAGGTCATAATTCAGTTGTGCTGTACCGTTAAACGAAGTACTAGGTTGAGAATCATTACTACTAAAGCCATTACCACTATTTGTCACACTCCCATTAATATCAAGACTAGGAAACAAACTCGCTTGAGATTCTCTCAGTGCCGCACGACTGCGTTCTAACTCTAAAATTGTGACTTGTAAAGTACGATTATTGCGTCTGGCTAATTCTAAAGCCTGTGACAAACTCAAAGGTACAGTTTTTTGAATCTGCACCTCTTCTGGTTTAGTGGGAAATTGTAGCGGATTAGCACTAGGATTTAAATTTGTGGTGGGAATTTGTGGTGTTGTCTGCGGTGGAGTTTGAGCGTTGATGCTTTTTGGTACAGCAGAAATTAACAGAGCGATCGCTACAAAAATCCAGGTAGAATGCACAGAAGATAGCATAAGGGTTACTGAAAATAGGGAGTAGGGAGTGGGGAGTAGTTAATAAGTTTAAATTACTTAATTTTGTCTGACTATCACCTGAGTGAATGATATCCGCGTACATCTGCGGTTAATTATGCTGTAATTACCCAACTCAACCAACAATTAAACCATCTTGGACGCGAATAGTTCTTTTCGTTTGCGCCGCAATATCTGGTTCATGGGTCACAATCACAATTGTGATACCTTGCTCATTCAGTTCTGTGAGCAAATTCATAACTTCATAAGAAGTTTCTGTATCTAACGCACCTGTTGGTTCATCTGCTAAAACTAATGCTGGTCGATTAACTAAAGCACGCGCGATCGCTACTCGCTGTTGTTGTCCTCCAGAAAGTTGACTCGGACGGTTGAGAATGCGTTCAGCTAATCCTACTCTTGTTAAAGCTGCTAAAGCTCTTTCCCGACGTTTGCGTTTGGGTAAATTAGCATAAACCATCGGTAACATTACATTTTCTAGTGCTGTTGCTCTTGCCAATAAATTAAATTGTTGAAACACAAAACCTATCCTTTGATTGCGGATATAAGCTAATTCATCGTCATCAAAAGTAGTTAAGTTTCTGCCTTCAAAAATATAGTTACCATTGGTAGGTCTATCTAAACATCCCAGAATGTTCATGAGTGTCGATTTACCCGAACCTGAAGCACCCATAATTGCAACATATTCCCCCTCTTCAATTGATAAGTGAATACCTTTGAGAATCGGAACACTCATTTCTCCGAGTTTGTATGTTTTTGTGATAGATTCCATCCAAATCATTGTAGTCATATTTTTGAGTGCTGAGTAATGAGTGCTGAGTGAAAATCTTAGTTATGGAGTAATTTTATTTAATATATGAATAGAAAAGACAAGGGAGACAAAGCGGACACGGTAGAAGTTTTCATTTTAAAAAATGAATTTAATCACTTCGTAAAGCTGTAATCGGGTCTAATTTCGCAGCATTACGAGCGGGAATTACACCAGCAACTAAACCAACAAATAACGAAAGTCCAAAACCCACAATTACTGATGCCACAGAAATTACAAAGGGAAATTTAAAAATACTTGATGCGCCAAAGGCAATTAAAATACCACTGCCCATACCAATACCACCACCGACAATAGAAATCACGATCGCCTCAGCTAAAAATTGATTGAGAATCGCTGAATTAGTTGCTCCGACTGCTTTACGAATGCCAATTTCTCTGGTTCGTTCTACTACAGAAACTAGCATAATATTGGCAATACCAATGCCACCGACTACCAGAGAAATCCCGGCGATCGCTACTACCATAATCGTAAATAAACCGACAACATTAGTAAAGGTACTAACAATATCAGCTTGATTCGTAATCCGAAAATCATCAGGTTGGGGGGGATAGATTTCGTGACGCAAGCGCAAAATATTAGTAACTTGAAATTGCGCCGCTTCTAACTTATCTTGATTACTAGATTTGATTAAAATACCATTTACCGAAACACCAGTTAAAGCATTATTTCCGACTAATCTTCCCGACATACTAGTTAAGGGAATAAAAATTTGGTCATCTCTATCCATCGGCCCTTGAGCGCCTTTCGGTTCCATAATGCCAATGACTTCATAAGTTTCTCCCTGAATCCGAATTTGTTCACCAATGACTTGAGTACTATTGCCAAATAATGTCCTTTTGACTGTCGGCCCAATCACTGCCACTTGCTTACTAGAATCGAGTTCTTCTTGGGTGAAAAATCGCCCTTCTTGGGGATGAGTATTGCGTGCATCGGGATAATTTAAGTCTGTACCGTAGATTGTGGTGGAAGTATTTTCGCCACCATATACTACTTGAGCATTTCTTTGCAGATATGCTGAAACCAAATCGGCTGATGGTGCTTGTTGAGCGATCGCTTTGGCATCTTCCCAAGTTAAAGTACTGGTAGAACCCACACCTTGACGGATATTTCCACTCCTGGCTGCACCCGCTAAAACTTGCAATACATCTGTTCCTAGTGCTTGAATTTGGTTCTCAACACTTTTCTGCACCCCTTGACCAACAGAAGTAATCGCAATCACAGACGCAATACCAATAACCACCCCTAGCATCGTCAACCCTGTGCGTAATTTATTACTCCACAGCGTTTCTACAGCCATTGATATGATTTCAGTCAACGGCACTGTAGACTTACTAGGTCTTTTTTGAATTTTGGGAATTTTAGATAAACTCTGAAGCATATTAACTTAGAATGGCGTAAATATTTGTAGTTTGGGAAAGGCAGGAGGCAGGAGGAAAGAGGGTTTTAGTTTAACGAACTTTTCTTCACATAGTTTTGTTTTTTTCCACAAGCTTATTTAGCAATCCTCAATAATTCACAAATATCTCTCCCTTGTCTCCTTTGTCCCCCTTGTCCCCCCTATCCCTCCTTCAACATTACCGAGGAGAACGACCACCGCCACCAGAAGAACGGCCGCCGCCACCACCAACACCAGGAAATACTCCTCCCCGTGGCGTTGACTGGGGTCTTGAACCGGGCGGGAAACTTAGCAAGACTTTTTCATCACCTGTTAATCCAGACTTCACTTCTGTAAAGTTATTCACAGTCACGCCAGTTTCAATGCGGGTGAATACAGGTTGATCATTCGCTCCTAAAACATACACGCCTGTGGCTCTTTCTCGGCGCACAACTGAGGCGGTGGGGACGACTAAAGCATTTTCTAGCTCACCAACTTGAAATTCTGCATCGACATTCATCCCTGACCGGAGTAGGTTTTCTGGGTCAGAGAGAGAGGCTTTCACCTGAAAACTAGTCACGTTCTGCTCGACGGTTGCTTGCGCCGCAATTTGACTGACTTTCCCCTCAAAAACCTTTCCTGGGTAAGCATCAGCTTTAATTGTCACTGGTTGACCAAGGCGAATTTTGGCAATGTTTGATTCTGATAAATTGGCGACAACTTGATTCACCGAGGCTAAAGCCAAAATCGAAGAAGAAGTGGCGGAAGAAACAGAACTACCTGAAGTTGTGGGAGTTACGAAAGCGCCAGGATCAGCGAATTTTTGCGTTACCACACCATCAAAAGGTGCGCGAAGAATAGTGTCGTTGATATCCGCTTGAATGTTTTGCAGTGAACCACGAGCGGAAATAACTTGAGCGCGAGCAACGTCAATATCTTCTGGGCGGTTTCCGGCTTTTAGTAATGCCAAAGCTTCTTGTCGCTGTTTCACGGTCGCCCTAGCTTGTTGAATATCTTCTGAACGTGAACCAGCTTGTTGTAAGGCTAATGCTTGTTGCGCTTCATTAACTTGGGCTTGGGCGCTGTCACGGGCTGACCGTTTTTGAATCACTGTTTGCAGGGAAATAGCCCCAGAGTTATATAGCTGTTGATTACGCTTTAAATCATCCTCGGCTTGAACTAAGCTGGCTTGGGCGCTTCTTAACCTTGCTTGGGCTTGGGCAATATCTTGGGGACGGTTCCCGGCTTCGACTTTTTGCAGATTTGCTTCGGCTTCGTCGAGTTGGGCTTGGGCTTGGGCGATATCTTGAGGACGATTCCCGGCTTGGGCTTTTTGCAGATTGGCCTCGGCTTGGGCTAACTGTCCTTGGGCTTGTACTAAACTACCCCGCAGGTTGGAATCATCCATATAAGCGAGAATTTGTCCTTTTTTGACCGAATCACCTTCTTTAACCAGCAAGGTTTTGAGTACACCCGAATTTTTCGGACTAACGTTAATGGAGCGTTCCGGTTTGACTGTACCATTAGCCGAAACTGCGATCGCTAAATTTCGTCTCTCTACTGATTGTGTTAATATCTTTTGCCTAGCTTCTTGGCGCGGCACTACCGCCACTCGATAATAAACTCCATAGCCAATTCCACCCAACAGACCGAGCATGAGTAACCACAGTAACCAATTATACTTTTTTCGCTGTTTCTGTTCTAAAGGTAGAGCTGATGAATCTACAGGGTTTGATGTATCAAGTTTCATAACTGTGTCCGTTGTCCAAAATGGCTACCAAGCTAGTTATCTAAGTCCCAGCACTTAGATGCTCGGACTTTAAATTGTCTAATCTTATACTATCTTTATAGTGACTATATAAGCAGAAGATTTAAAGTTTGCATTTTATTATCAGCTAAAACGGACTGTTTTTTTATATGACTAAAGTCACTAATAATTTTTCATTCGTATGTGACTAAAGTCATTAATTGATGATGAAATTAATGACTTTTAATTTCAGAATTGAAGTTAATTTAATAGATGTTTAATTAAACTTCTATTTATTGTCAATCTATATTTAGGAAGAAAAATTTAAAATTATTAGTTTTCTATTACTTTAACTATCAGAATATTTTTAACCAAAGAAGTTGATATCTTAAAACTACGCTGATAAATTAATTAAAAATAGAAGTTATACAAAAACTGGGATAAAACTGTTCAGTCTTACCCCGTGGGAAGGTAGAGCTTACGCCCATATAAGTGTTATCAGAAAATACAAAAAGTAAGAATTCAAACTCCAGGTTAAAAAGTTTATTACTCCTGCTTTCTGCCTTTCTCATCAAACCTTGGGTTTTTACTCAAGACAAAACCTAACTTTAATTAGCCACAATTCCTTGTGGAAAGCTATTATTTACTGAGGGTATTAATTGGGGTGAAGAAGGTACTTCAGTGACAGTTCCGTCATATCGGTTGACTCTCAGCACAGATATTCGGTTATTCGCAACGCTGATAGCTGGTTGAGAAACAACGTGCAGAAATGATTCTGTAGAATCTAAAGCTAGTTGAGCGGTACCAGTACCCATCTCACCCCTGAGTACAACCCTCTGAATTTCTACTGGTGTGCTGGGGTCTCTTCCGATATCATAGACAGTCACACTATTATCACCAGGATTTGTGGTGTAAAGACGAGTTCCAGCACGATTAGTTACCAGCCAGCAAATTGCTCTACCCGAATTAGGTACGGTTCTCAGGAGGTGTAAATCTCCATCAGGCTCGTAAGAGTAGACTCCCAATTGATTGCTGAGTGTAAAACCTACATACAAAATTGGTCGACGGGGATGAACTTGAAGCCCCAGTGTTAGACCTATAGGATTGGGCGGAAATGCGGCTGGAGGTAGTTGTTGTGGTGAGCTTGGGCTTTGTTGCAGACGACCATTAGGAAGAATTTGATAAGAGCGCAATAAACCAGTCCCTCCGTCCATACCAAAAAGCAAACGTTTGTTAGGAGAAATGAGTGCTTGAGTTGGTAGAGAACCTCTGGGAACAGAAGCTGTAGAATTTGGAATAGGAATCAGTCTGCCCTTGGGAGTGACGCGGAAGGTAGTATAGTTCGGTAAAGAATCGCTGGCTTCCTGGCTAGGAATTTGCGGTAATAAGTTTTGATTAACTACAGTTAAAATATCGCCAGCTAGACCAAGACTAACTGGCTGAACTCCACCGCTAGGAAATGGTGATCCTTCTACAGGAGAAAGACTACCATCTTGATGGATATCAAAAACAGCAATAGTATTTGATCCTGAATTCACCGCAAACAGCCGCGTTTTTTCAGGGTTAACAATCACTTCTTGATCAGAAGCAAAGGCTGTAATGAAAAAAGGGCCTCTTCCCACAATGGAAGCATTAGGAAAACCTGCACCGCCAGTTGGAAAAAACGGTGTAGATAATGGTGTGAGCATACCCAAAGCATCACGTCGAAAACCAAGAATAGAGTTAGCATTGGGAGTTGGAATGTTGCTTTGAGTGTAAACAATACCAGTTAAACGAGACCATTGATACCATTGGGCATTCGCACTTTGAATTGCTAATCCGCCTGTCAGTACAAGGGCTGTTATACCAGTGAGTGTCAACAATTTTCGCGAACGCTGACGATTATTTTTGTTAGTTTTAGAGATAATATTCATCAATTTACCCTGGGAAATAACCACATACAGTATGTAGAAATATCACAGTTGATCTGAGAATTTATGCGAATTTCTCAGATTATTTCCGGGTAATCAATTATGCTTCTGTACAAGTAGAGGAAACTTTATACAGGAAGTTGCAAGATAAATTCTGTACCTTCACCTAGCACAGAGTTACAAATTAATTTGCCATTGTGAGTTTCTTCCACAATTTGACGGGCGATCGCTAATCCTAATCCTGTACCTTTACCAACTGCTTTGGTAGTAAATAAATGATCAAATATTTTTTGCCTGACTTCTTCTGTCATTCCCTGAGCATTGTCAGCAATTGAGATGATTACTTGCTGCTCCACCACAGAAGTTTTAATTTTAATTTGATTGGGGTTGGATTCAATTTCTGCAAACTTCCGCCCAACATTTGATTCATCTAAAGCATCAATCGCATTTGCCAAAATATTCATAAATACTTGGTTTAACTGCCCAGGGAAGCATTCAATATTGGGCAAGTCGCCATAATCAGTAATCACAACAATGGCAGGACGTTGGTTATTAGCTTTGAGACGATGTTTGAGAATTAAAATTGTACTGTCGATACCTTCATGAATATTGCATAAGACTTTGCAATCTTTATCGGCACGGGAGAAAGTACGTAAACTGGTGCTGATGTTTTTTAAGCGATCGCAAGCCAAAATCATAGCAGAAATCATCTGTGGGATGTCTTTTAGTGTGTAATCTAAATCTATTTCTTTGGCATGTTTAATGATACTTGGATTGGGAGTATTTGAACTTTCTTGGTACATGTTTAAATGTTGAATAATATCTGCCAACATCGGTTTAGTTTGTTCTAAACTAGCAGAAATAAACCCTAAAGGATTATTCATTTCATGTGCTATTCCAGAAACTAAATTACCCAAGGCAGACATTTTTTCATGTTGGACTAATTGCAGTTGAGTATGCTGGAGATGTTGGAGGGTTTGTTCGAGTTCGGTGGCTTGCTTTTGCGTTTCAATTAATAAATCTGCTTGCTTGAGGGCAACTCCCATTTGTACGCCAACTTGTTGGGCAAATTGAATTTCAAAAGGTTGCCAATTACGTGGGCGATCGCATTGATGAATGCAGAGTAAACCCCAAAGTTCATCATCTTGCATAATTGGTACTACCAACGATGCTTTAACTTGGAACTGCACTAAAATTTCTCGATGACAATCCAGTACTGCATCTGTGTTGATATCATCAATGGCACAATAGCGCCCTTGTTTATATAAGGTAGCAAATTGTTCTCCAAAACAATGATCTTGAACTTTTACCGCTAAAGCCGAAGTAAATGAGGGTAAAACATCCTCGGCGATAAATTCACCATATTCATAATTCGTCTCTAGGTGAAACTGATAAATTCCCACTCGATCAGTATGGAGAATTTGGCGGATATTTTGGGTAACGGCGCGGAAAATTGCCTCTAAATTTAAAGATTGTCGAATCTGCGTTACCACCTCAAATAAAGTTTGTTGCTGCTGGAGAGTTTGTTGTAGTTGTTGGGCTTTTTCTTGGGATTCTCGATACAGACGGGCATTTTCTAAAGAAATCGCCGCTTGGGCTGATAACATTTGGACAACTTCCAGGCGTTCGCTATGAAATACACCACTTGTCAGTTTATTTTCTAAATAGACAATACCAACTAAATGCCCATGATAAATAATTGGCTTACTTAATACACTAGCGGGCTTGACTGTTTGCATGTATTCCCCAATTATGCCAGGAATATCTGTTTTACAATTATCAATAACAATTGTCTTTTGAGTATTTTTGACATAATTAATCAACGTGGACGGAATATCGGGGCAAGTCTCTATTGATTGAGGGTTAATTTTAGTTTCTGTTTTCCCTGGAGAACTTGCTTGATGATTAATTTTAGTAATTGCTTTGACTTGCCAAATACCATTTTCTGCCGGGAGAATTAGTACTGCTTTTTTCGCACCAGAATTTTCTAAAATAATTTCAGTTAAGCTGGCGACAAGTTCATCTAATTCAATTGTGCCAGAAATAGTTTGAGCAGCTTTGAGGACAGATGCAAAATCTATAGCATCAGTAATATTAGTACTGTTACTAGTAGATGTTTGAGCAATGGTGGCAATAGTTTCTAATGGATTGAAGTTGAGTCTTTGCTGTTGTTGAATGGGTTTGAGGAGTTGCGAATAGCGTTTTTCTAAGTCATTTGTTTTAGCTTTTGCTCCCCAGCGTGCATAGCCGTAGTATGCTGCTTGCATATATCCTTGGGCAGCATTTTCTTTATTCAACTTCAGATAAAATCTAGCTAAAAGTTCATTTGCCAGTGCAGCTTCGCGGATATAGCCATTGTTTTTAGCTCCCACAATTGCCCGATCATAACTTTCTATTGCTTCCCAGTGATTATTAAGTAACTGATGACATTCAGCCGCCACTAATTCAAATTTATGTAGATAATTCATCGGTGCTTTATTAGCCCAATTTTTCATCTTTTGCTGATTTTCAGCTATTTTTTTTGAGTAACTCATCTAATTCCAGATGTGGCTTTTGTTTGTACACCGCTATGTGTGCCAGAGAATCATAAAAATAAAAGAGAGGAATATAAGGGAACCCAACAGCCCCATCTAGATATTGTTCTGTTGCAGCAGCATCAATAATTGCTTGGTGGTAGTCTTCAAATAAATAATTTAAAAATAATTTATGAAAATGGAGATAGAATAAACCCAAGCGATCATTTGATTCTATATACTGGGGTAAAATAATTTGTTCATCAAAAAACTCTCCTTGTAAGTATGGTGATGAACTCCTACCAATTTGGCAAGCATGTAGTGCCTGTTGCAACATTTGCAAATAATATAGAGAGGTGGTTTGCTTGACTTGATGCAGAGAATCATGAAAAGCTAATCCTTCTTGTTGTAGTTCTGATAATTCCTTGTTTAGCCCGGTAAAATATGCAAATTTACAAGATAAAACTACGGCATATCCGGCAAACTGAAAATCTCCAGTTTCTAGTCCAACAGTATAAGCTTCTCGCAGAGGTTTTAAAGTTGTAACCAGAGCATCTTGCCAATGTTTAATAAATCCATAAAAGAGAGAATGAACTTTACATTGTAGTTCTTTAGCATTCAGTTTGTATAATAAATCTAAAGCAAGTTGACCAAATTTATAACCAGTTTCTGTATCTCCCATTCCACCAGACAGAATTGCTGCATAACAGCCATAACTATGGGTAGAAATGGCATGATTGCCAGATTCTACTGAGATTTTTACTTCTTTAAATGTTAGTAAAACATAAAGAATAGGAGATGTGAGAAAAGCTGCCGGTAAAATGCTCGATATCAGGCGTAAAATCGCTAATTGTACTGGATCAGTCATTAATGGTAAATTAATTAATGACTCGATTTCTTGATTTTGATAAGATAATTGTGTCTCTTGTAATGCCACACCAATATCACTAGGTGTTGGATTTTCGGGAAATTCTACATCTAATAATTGTAGAACTTTCAGTACCATTTTTATCGCTACTAAGGCTTGATTCTGGGCCATTAAGGCTTGAGTTTTAACTTCATAAACTGTGATTGTGTCAAGAATTGTCTTGGCTTGTTGCAATAAAACTTCTGCTAACCTTTCCATTTCTGGAAAATTACCACTGAGATAAGCAGCTTCTATGGCTGTTTCATATATTTTTAAAGTAAATTCATATTGATATTGCCAACTGTTTTCGGGTAAAAGTTGTAGGCTAAATGTACAGTATTCCCAAGCTGCGCTATATGCTGTTGATGCTTTGGCTTTCTGGGCTGCATTGAGATTTAAATGTGCGAGTTCATCTCGCTGTTCGGCTGTCGCCAGTAATTTAATTCCCCAGTTCAGTTGATTAACAATGGCAAAAATTTTCTCTTCTCGTTGATTTTGAGGAGTATTGTTTAACAACAATTGCCCGATATGCAAATGGGTACGTTGTTTGTGTTCTTCAGGTATTAATGAATAGGCTGCTTGTTGAATGCGATCGTGTAAAAATTTATAGGTGATAATTTCAGAAGTATTTTGATTAATATTTTGATGATCTGAACTGATGAAAAACTTGTAAACATCACTTTGGGGCAAAATTAAACCTGCTTTTAAAGCACTCCACAAAGATGTTGCGGTTTCTGGTTGTGATTGTTGCGAAACAATCGCTAAGGTTGCTAAATCAAATTGGTTGCCGATGCAAGCAGCTAATTTTAAAATATCTTGTGTTGTTTCTGGCAATTTTTGGAGTTGTAGTGCCATAAATTCAACAACATTATTAGTGAGCGATCGCTGATTAATGGCTGCTATGTCACATTCCCAATATCCTTGCTCATAATTAAAATAAATGAGCTTATCTTGGTGTAATGCTTTGAGGAATTGTGTTGTAAAAAATGGATTTCCTTGAGTTTTTTGATAAATTAATTGTGAAATAGGTAAGGCTAAAGTTTCGGAACAAACTAAGGTATCAGCTACTAACTGATTTAATTCTAATTTATCCAGGGGTTTGAGGGTGAATTTATTAATTTTAGTGCCATTTTTAGCAATTTCATCTAACGCTAAGATTAAATGATGTGCCACCGAAACTTCATTATCTCGATAAGCCCCAATCAGAAGTAGATATTCAGGATGTGCCTCACTCATTAACGATTGCATCAGTTTTAATGAGGCAGAATCAATCCATTGTAAATCATCCAAAAATATTACCAATGGATGTTCTGAGGCGGTGAATAGTTTAATAAATTTTTGGAAGAGCAAATTAAATCTATTTTGGGCTGCACTACCTGATAATTCTGGTGCAGGTGGCTGTTTACCAATAATTAGTTCTAATTCCGGGATGACTTCAATAATTACCTGGGCATTTTCTCCTAATTCCTCAGTAATTGTATGCTGCCATTGTTGAATTTTCTTATCGCTTTCGGTGAGTAATTGTCCCATTAAATCCCGAAAAGCCTGGACAAACGCTGAAAAAGGAATATTCCGGTTAAATTGGTCAAATTTACCTTTAATACAATAGCCGCGTTGTTTGACAATTGGTTTATGAACTTCATTCACAACCGCAGTTTTACCAATTCCTGAAAAACCTGCCACTAGCATAATTTCTGTTGCACCATTAGCAACGCGATCAAATGCTGTTAACAGAATTTCAACTTCTAGTTCACGTCCATACAGTTTTTCCGGAATGATAAAGCGATCGCACACATCCCTTTGGGCAATTTTAAAACTTTCAATCCTACCCGTTGCTTGGAGTTGAGTTAAGCAATTTTCTAAATCATATTTGATTCCCAATGCACTTTGATATCGGTCTTCGGCATTTTTCGCCATCAGTTTCATGACAATCTCGGAAACTACCTGGGGAATTTCTGCAATGTTAACTAATTCTGGGGGAATTTTGGCAATATGACAATGCAACAATTCTATAACATCGTTTGATTTAAAAGGTAATTCTCCAGTCAATAATTCATAGAAAGTGACACCCAAGGAATAAAAATCAGTCCGGTAATCAATTAAACGATTCATCCTCCCAGTTTGTTCTGGAGAAATGTACGCCAATGTGCCTTCTAATACATGAGGATTAATCAGCGTTTGAGTTTCTTTAGGTAATAAAGATGCAATACTAAAATCAATGATTTTTACTTGTTTGGTATTGGGATTAATGACAATATTGCTGGGTTTAATATCTTTATGGATGATGCCATCACGATAGAGTGTATCTAATATAATGCACAGAGCGATCGCTATTTCTAAAAACTCTTGCAAAAACTCAGGAGATTGCCGTTTTCTCGCAGTCAAATAATCCTTGAGCGCAATTCCCCCCATATCTTCCATCACAATCGCATAGCCATTTTGATAAGGTTCCAGGCTATAGGTTTCAATAATTCCAGGTTTATGTAAATTTTTAGCGATCGTGTATTGATTGCGAAACTGCACTAGTTCATTAAAACTTGGATAAGGGTTTTTCAGCAGTTTAATTACTACAGGTTTGTGATCAATTTCTCGATATCCACGATAAACCAGTGTTCTCAAGCCATCGTAGAGTACTTCACTAAATTGATATCCAGAAACTGCTAACATACCACCAAACCCTAAAGACGTTTAAATATTATTGTTCCCATATATCACCAATTTCTCACCAATAATTTTGATTTTTTAATTTAGGATTTCAATGAAATTGTCACTAAATTATCTTACCTATGTTTACAATATCAATCCTTGCCTAATTTTCTCTGCATCATGGATTCAATCTGTCAAAGAAACGTCTAATACAATTTAGTATTTGAGATTTTGAATTGGTTTAGGTGAACAAAAACTTTTACGCCTAATGCGTCAGCATCTAGCCCTTGAAAGTCTGGGTCTATACAAACAAAGGCTGCCTTTGCAGGCTAATTATATGGTTCTTTATATCAATTTGGTGTTAGATAACAAAGAACTTTTTACTCTGTCACCTATTACCTGTTTTTTACTATTTTTGTAATGTAAAAATTCTCAAAGCAGTGGGTGACGAGGGATTTGAACCCGCAACCAATAGATTAAGAGACAGGATTGGTATACTTTTATAGCACAAAAAGCCAGCAAGGGTCTTGCTGGTTATTTTTTTGTAAACAATCATGAACTTATATTTTTGGTGGCTTTGGTCTATCGGTTTTACTCAAGGCCAACTCAAACGCCCGTTGGTGGTGCTTCGCCTGTATCCAGGTGTGGTAAAGGTTGCTGTGTACAGCTAGGCTATGCCCCATCTGTTGCGCTGCCAGAGAAATATCAATGCCATACTCAAGCGTTCTGACTGCCCAGCAATGGCGCAAATCATAGACCTTAAAGGGAATGCCGTCGTTTCGTCTCAGTCTCTGGCTGACGGTTGCGCCGATGTCTGAGTTGGCGCGATCGCAGTTGATGTTAGGAATTTTGACATTCTGCAATCCGAACTGGTCAAACCATTCTGGGTGAAAAGGCCAAATGTTTCGATAACCAGTTTTACCTTGAAGTACACTTAACACCTGATTTCCGGCTCTCAACGCCTTTAGGTCAAGGAAGAACACCTCATGATTCCTCAACCCATAAGTCGCCAAAATGCCATAAACCCATTGCCACCTAACGTCCTGAATTTTGTAATACCACTCAACTATTAATTCGTCATTTGGTAAATCTCTCGGTTGTCTGCTTTTGGGGCTGTAATTACCTGCGTACGGGCTGGGGTCAAAATCGATTCCGGCAAATTTAGCTAATGCCCCCAGGGTTTGACAGAATCTTTTACGGGTTCTTGTGTCCGGTTGAGTTGATAAGATGACCTGTTTCAACATTTCAGCCGTTAGCTGACTGCTGGAATCTAGTATTTTGAAAACTGAGGCATATTCAATCTTCCATGTTGATTGTGATTTGAAATTTTCGGAACGGCGTTGAAAATAATCTTTTTTAAAGTCTTCAATTAATTGACCAATGTTTTGATTTGCACCAACGGAAAAGGCTGTGTGATCAGCCCAATCAAATGTTCTAGTAGCTAGTCGAACTCTTAGTATTTTGGCTTCTTTTTCGGCGATTTTAACTCCATCTGCATTGGCAGGGGCAATGCTTATTCTTTGTTGATGCCAGCCAGTTTTACCAGAGTTTGGTTTGGGTGGAAGTGTTGCCCGTAGATGAATCTGTCCCCCTAGCTGTTCAATGGTAATACCATAATTGTTGGCTCTCAGCCGTCCGTTAGCTTCCCTGATTCGTTTATCAATGTCCATGATTATGGCAAAATCCAATACGGAATTCTATCTTCATCAAAGTCTGCAATTAATTCGTTGATTGCTTCCAGGCGCTCATTACTTGATTTCAAACACTCCTCGCACTCGCATCTATTGAAATCACCAATTAATAAATCGAACCAATCATAGTAACCTTGTAAACTGTCGATTTTTCTTCACATCATTTCGGGTGGAAACAAGGTGGATTTATTTAAAATGCTGAATACGAGGGTCTTTAAAAGTTCCAAATAAAATTTTTTCGCGTGGAACATAAACAGCTTCGATACCAAAAAGTTATGTCAGGAAACTCATCGTTGCTATTATTCATAGTCGTAGTCCCTGGTAACCTCAAAATCACTAGGCCAATAGATGACCCAATCTGTGTAAAATCCATCAGCTTCGATGTACTCAGTCCAACAACTATCATGAGGCCAGCCATCTACTGGCACGGGTGGAATGAATGCTTCCCAGTGTGGAGGTGCGTAAATAACCCCTTTAGAAATCCAAGGGGTAGAAAATGTCACTGTATTGTCAAGCAGCAATTCTTGAGTTACTTCTAGTCCCCCATCAGGGTGTGCTTTGTAAGGCAGAGCGATAGCTCTCCACCACCCCGCAAGCCAAAAGCTCGTCTCTGATGCTGTTAACCCAATCGTTGTGGCGGTCTACAAATGTCTCCTCCCATTCATTCTCTGCTTCTTGATAGCCGGGCAATTGCACTACAAAACCGCATTCTTTTCTCCATTTGGGATTGATGAAATACCAATCAAAAAAATGGCAGCGGCCACGGACGGGCTAATGATTCGCAGTAGTAGCGACAGCCCTCCTCGAAGTTTTCACAAATTAAACCAATTGGGCATTCACTCATCTCTACTTAATTTGTTTGGGCTAAACTGTGGGCGTAAAACTTTCACCAGTGCGATCGCGATTCTGTAGCATCAAAAACGCGATCATTTCGCACTTTTTGGCATCCCCGAAATTTTGTCTACAATCGCTACAGTGCTTTTCTGGTGGGGATTTCAGCGTCTACAGCCGATTTTTCGGGGCTGAAAAATTGTAGAGGCTGTAGACGAATTTTTGACCTACACCTAATGAACTGTTGGGCTGGGTACTGGCATAGTCGCAGTATTGGTGAATTGCACAGTAAATTGGTTGAAATGCGGTGTAGATAAAGTGTTGACGAACTGTAGACAAGGTGTAGACATTACTGTGACCACCTCCAGCCCAACCTGTCACCATCACCAACCACTTCACCGATGAGCCGATCTGCTAGGGATGCAAACAAAATTCTGATGTCATCTGGCGGCATCTTTTTAAAAGGGGGGCTGGCTTGCTGAAGTATTCGCGCTTTTAAAACTACTCCTGGATTGGTTTGTCCCCAATTCACAATAATTTGCTCATATTCATTGAGGGAAGACATTAGTGATTGCACCTCATCAACACTCCCGCCGGAGATTTGCGCCACTGCACCACTGCCCATACTCCAGTTGCTCCAAATCCAGTTCGCAAGGGACATCATCGACCATGAACCGCTTTTTACCACCAGCTTTCAACCACTGCTCAAGTTGTGGATTTTTGAGAACTGTTCGGGCATAGTCACGGGCGAACTGTCCCAAACGCACCAGACAGCAGCAGCTGTACAAGGTTTCCTTGTCCCCTTGCAAGCCATAGTTTTCGGCGGTGTCATTCTGGGCGATCGCCAAAACGAACTGCTTATAACGCCGTCCCCGCTTGAGGTGTTTCTTAAACCATCGGGCTGCATTGTCGCATTCATCTACTAACAGCGGAAATTCCTCAGCAATGAGAAAGCGATCGCGCCCAATAATCGCGTTATCTCCCCCATCACCACGCAACTCTACTAATTCTTCTAAGGTGGTTAAGTCGTTGCCCATTGCGGTATCAATGGCTTTAAAATTCCCCTTCCGCCCAATGACATCTTTTTGATCTAGCCAACTCCAATCATCCGGTTTGGCATCAGAATCATAAACTACGACCCTGCCACCGATTTTGGAGGACAGGTACTGGGTGAAAGTTGACTTGCCATCACCAGTACCCCCGACTAAGGCAACGTGTTTTTGTTTTTTCTGGATGTATTCCACTGGATCTGTAATCAGGTTGGCAGGTGTCCAGTCGGCATCATTGGCAATTGTCACCGCTAACTGTGCAGTGGGTTGAGTTTTAGTCCGTACCCAACCCAGAAAATTAGCTCGTGATGCTTGGTCAAAATCTCCTAGTGCCTGCTGCAACTGTTTGGCTGTTTGGCGTTGGTTTCTGCCCACAGTTAAAGCAGCTGACGCACAACCAATCAGCCAGGGCTTTGACTGTCTTTGTGCGTCGATCGCTGCACACAGAATTAGCATCGATGTTATTAAACCACACCATGATGTCCAATTGGAACGCTGGTAAAGCTGTAGGTACGAATGTACTTGTGATGGGTGCAGTTCGCTCATAATCCCACTACTACCCCAACAGCGACTAGTATCAGCCGAAATACCAAAATTCCCCGAATCTCTGCAAAGGACAGCATCTGCCATAGCACCAGAGCTGATACTGCTAAAGCTAGTAATC
The DNA here is from genome assembly GCF_001298445.1 of Nostoc piscinale CENA21. NCBI lineage: Bacteria > Bacillati > Cyanobacteriota > Cyanophyceae > Nostocales > Nostocaceae > Nostoc > Nostoc piscinale. The sequence goes on from NZ_CP012036.1 coordinate 3,442,226, forward strand.
CACCAACTCTGATAAATCCTGGTAGTGGCAGTACTGACCAGCAGCTGCTAATTAAGGCGGGGATGGTAATTGATGTGGTGATATCAAAAATTAAATCACTCAAGTTGTCGGGCAGTGCAACAGCGTTTATCCACCCCCGCTTAAATTCCTCCAGTTTGTTGGGTTGAGAGTGGGGAATGGGGACTGGGGAGTAACCACGCTCTGAGGGAATTTCAACTACTATTTTTTGTTGGTCATCGGACATTGGTCACTCCTAACTATTTCAACAGCAGCTTTTAAGGTTAGTGCAGCAAAGGGAATCATCAAAAACATGATCATCAGCGCCAGCATTGCTTCATTTAAATAAGACCTTGGTTTTTCACTGTTCATGGAGGAAAGCCCCAAAGTAGGGGCTGGGTGTTAGCTGAATGCGTCGAGAATTTCGTTGAGGTTATAACTGAGTTGGTTGATTGCTGTGGTTGAGTTTCTGCTTGTGGCATTGGCTCAAACTCCCGTTGATTACACTTTTGGCTTCGGCTTCACAGGCTGAGAGGTGAAGTTCAAAGTCGAGTTCGTTGGCGGCAAGTGCGGCTTGCATCTCGTAGAACTCAGGAGACAGACTGCTGGCTTCCATGCTGTTCACTTCCTTGGTTCTGCCCGTAACCACTGGTTTTCACTAAGCGTTCTGTTATCCGGTTGATAACGGGGTTATCACTCGCTGGCATTGGTTTGCCTTGGTGATAGGCTGCTGAAATTTCGGCGCATTCTTCGGCTGATGCACCATTGCCTAACAATTGTCCTTCTGGGAAGCCGACGCGGTTGATTTCGTTGTGTAAGTAGTCCATAATTTCTCCAGGTGGATGTTTGTTTTGACATCTGAAGTTGGGGCGATCGCACTTTAGGGTAGATGCGGTTGCCCCTTAAAAATCTCCTTTTGATGCTGTGATTGAGTTAAAGCTTGTTACCAACAAACCTGGGTAGTTTGGCGAATGGACGGTTTAAATTCGATTGGCTGACGGGTATCTAAGCTGACAGCACGACCATCATTAAGCTTGACGTAAAGATTCTTACCCGATTTGGTACGGCTGAATAATTGTCCCGCTTCTAAAGTTACCCATGTCACTGGAGCTTTACCAACGACATATTCGGCGATATGACTATCAAACCCCTCTGATAGTGGGTCAACTGTTAAATCCTTCCACTGCCTTTGTTTACCTTTTCTCGGTGCAATGTGGGAGGTTTTACCGTTTGTTGAAGGTTTGTTAATGGTGTCTTGTTCGCTCATTGTTGGTTAATTGTTTGGGAATACTAGTGGTTGAGATTTACTTATCAAGTCCAAAAAGGTTGTTAGGTTGTCCGCCGGAATCCTTTGCTGTAAGGGTTTCGGCGTTTTTGTTGTCTTGTGGTGCTTGGTAAATGGTTACGCTGGAGCCGCGTATCAGCTTCCAAACTGCTTCTCCTGCACTTCCCCGTAACGCTAATTTGTCGCATTCGCCGTTGAAGTGAATGAATACGTTTGTCCCCATTTTTCCGACATAGTTGATGCTGTCTACGTTGAGAACGATTTCAAATTCAGATTCTTGAATGTGGACGAGAGTTGGTTTGCTCATGCTGTTAACTGTTGACTGTTGACTGTTCACTGTTTACCCCTAGCAGGTCTTTGCTATTCGCTCGGTTCTTGCCTTACCCATCGGTAAGGTTCGTTGTTTTCCCCCTTAGCTCGTCATTGCGACTCTTTGCATCAGAAATACTCATCCACTGCTCTGCTTCAACCTCTTCTGTTTCGGTGTTAACAAGTTCGTAAATTTGTCTGTCTTCCATTTGCTAGTGCTAGTTGACTGTTGACTGTTCACCCCTAGCAGGTCTTTCGTTGGCTCAGTGCTTGCAGGCCGCTATCTCTGCGATGGTTTGGGGTTTGGGTATCGGGTACAAAAAAAAGGTTTCACTCAGCGCGGGCAGGTCTTTCTGTGCCTCATTGGCGGTAGGCTGCTATCTCTACTGGTTTGTTTTGAGTGTTGCAATCCTCTGAACGTGATGGACTATGCTATTATTTATTGCACGTGCAAAGACAAGAGTCAAGCAGCTTTCTTGTAACGCACGTGCATCTACCGTTCTGTTACACGTGCAATAATTAAGGGGTCAACTATATGGCGATACCAAATGGGAGAAAACCACAACCAGTCAACGGTCAACAAAACAGTAAATGCCACTCTGAGGATGTCGGCGGACGATTGGGAGTTGCTGAGAGAGAAAGCCTCTCAACTGGGACTGACCCGAACACAATTTTTTTATTCAAATAGCGAGGGGACAGATAAAACTAGAACATGGACTACTCCTGGAGGACAAACAACTCCTGGGGGAATCCGGCGTAGGCTGAATGAACTACATAAAGCTTGTTTAATCCTTATCGAATCTCAGCAGAGACAACTAGAGTTCAGCCTACAAGAGAGCAAAAAACTTGCAGAAGAAATGCAAAATCTGCAAGCGGTTCTATCAGAAGTAAGTGAATCTTTTTCAGAGGAAGAATAAAGCCGTCTAACCGATTTCGCGGGTAGACGGCTTTATTTGTGGCGGTTGCGTTGGTGCGATCGCCAAGTAATCAAATTATGAGCATGGTTATATGTCTAAATTTGTCCGTAAATCATCAAGTGGGTGAGTTTGGGTCTTTCTGCGGGGGTAGTGCTGGTTCGTCAGGGATAAACTCTAACCGAAATCTGAATCTGCCTTTCATCCACCCTCCGCCACTCGCTCTCAAGACTTCGCACCTAAAACCTTCTTCCGTAAACCATTTGTGTTCAGGGGGAGGAAATCTGCCAGCCGTAGTCCAACTAATGATAGCCGTCATCAGCGAGTTCATCTTAACCATGTCTGACATGCCAAAACATAAACCCCCAGGAGCAGACACAACATCGTCATCGCTCAAGCCTGCCCTGTCTTCAGGGTAGCCAAGTCGATATTTTTTACTCATTAAATTTTCCTCGTTTGTTAGCTACACGGCGGATCAAGTTCGCAGCTTAGATCCGCCTTCCCTAATAATTCCCACTCCATGAAAGGCAATCACTTGTAGAGGCGCGAGCAAAGTAATCAAATTATTCTAGGTGTGCTTATGAATCACTCAAGTAGCTTTAAAAACAAATACGGATATCCCCTGATGCTCGCAATGGGGATACCCGTAGATGCTGGAAAGAGTTGCATCACCAACTCATTTTATGGAAATTCTAGCTTACTGGTTTATCAAAACAATTGTTATGTTACTGGTATTTATATGTATTGATTACTCACAAAATATAAGCACCAAAAACCTAAGCCCTCTACTGAGAAACAAGCCAGATATTCTCATACCTATCTCACCAATCCGAGAAATCGCCAACTACAAGCTCAACTTTTACAACTGCTACAAGGCGATGTCTCAACAGCCAAACAATTATTGTGGCAACAACGCCAATTCTTCCCAGGCAGGCATGACAACTGGTATCTGGCGAAAGTTATTTACAACGTGGAACACGGCATAGATGAACTCAGAGATTACGAAACTTATTCAAGACTTTTGGCGATGTTGCAGGGAGACAGTACTGCTGCTTCAAATCTAGTGAGCCAGCAGCAACAGATACATCCTGGTAAAACATATCACTGGTATCTCGAAAAAGTAATTTACGACTTGGAGCGTGATCGGCGTTGACCCTAACTCGAAGAAGTTTAGCGGCGGCTGACACATCCAAAGTCAGCCGCCATTTTTTTTTTGAACATGACCATGACACAAAACAAAGACCACCTACTAGAACTGTGCCGCCCCTTCCTCCTGGATTTATCCACGGCAATAATCGAGTCTCTCAAATTCCCCAATGAGCCACTTTACGAAACAGTCGAAAAGCTGGAAGGTAAAACCCGCCTTCAATTGAGAGACTACGACAATATCAGCGACCTCACCGAAATTGACAAAATCAGAGTCTTGAGTGCGATCGCCACCTGGATGGAACAATCCCAAAGACCCAACCAACCATGAACGAACCAATTAACTGCGATGTCCGCAAAGAATTAAACCGTTATGAAAAACTACTGCTATTCCTGCGCCTCTGGCAATACGCCGCCATGCACTCAAAACTGTTCTACGCCTGTGAACTTCGCCTAATTGACCCGCCAATCAAAATATCAACAGCCTCATGGGGATGCCCCACCGCCGCATTCGTAATTTGCTTGTCCTTCTGCTATCCCCGCCTAATGCTGAGATTCCCCTATCCCATCATCAAATCATTCATTGAGGAGGTTAATTCCAGAGGAGAAACTATCAGCTATTTAGACGTTGATAGCGTGTTGTTTTAGTTAATTTCCTTGTCCAAAAAAAAAACTCCAGTTTGGCGACTGGAGAATCAACAAAAAAAGGAATCTAAATATGAATAGAAACTTGTTTAGTTTCTCTTTCAGAGTAATTAATTGCTCTGAATTACTAACAATTATAGCATCAATCGGAGGGTAGAACAATGATTGCATCTACTCTTCAGAGTGTCAACTCATGTGCATCGCGACACTGGGATGAATGGAAATCAAGTGCTATTTCCGATGAAATAATAAATCTCAACTTTCGCACAATTGAAGATTCTAGCGAAATCGACAAAATACTAAATAGAAACAATAAAAGACGCTGGAAGCATTCAGAAGATTTAGTACCAGCATGGTGTGTAGCTGGTGTAGACCCCCTGACAGATGAACCGACACTACAAGGCGTTCAAGTTAAACCAGATAACCCACCTTTAGGTAAAGACGGTAAACCACAAAAGTATTTTGGTGCAAAAGATTTTGATACAGCACCACTGTTTTTAAACAATGGTTTAGCTGGGTATTGGAAATCAATAATTGATGACATTCTTAAATACGTACTCATTACAGAGGGTGCTAAAAAAGCAGCATCAGGGTTATCAATTGGTATTCCTACCATCAGTATTCCTGGTGTATCAACTTGCCGAAAAAAAGGAAGATTACATCCACTTTTAGAACTTTTTGGCTGTACTAGGAAGAACATTCTATTTAGCCTTTGATAACGAACGTACTTAAAAAGAAACAAGTACAGAATTCACTATTGGGTATGGCTAAAGAATTAGCCGCCAAAGGTAGCAAGGTCATGGTGATCATGTTGCCTGAAGGTGAAGCTAAAGGTATGGATGATTACATCGCCTTGCATGGTGAAGAAGCTTTCAAACAGTTGATTAAAGATGCGCTTACCTTTGAGGAATGGAAGGAACACATTGATTCTCTGGAATCAGAGGATGAGCCTTACAAGCGGAAATCCAAAGTAGCCCGAAACTTTCAGATAATTAATGACCGATGGGGTGAAAATCTGCGCTACAACACCTTAAAGAAAAGAGTTGAGCTACACGGCTCAGAACTCCCTGCTGATGATGTGCGATTAGCGGCGGCTCTCGAATTCGATGTTGATATGTCTACTTCAGATGTTCTCTCAATTGTTCGCACCATATCGAAAGCCAACGCTTATTCTCCCGTTGTTGATTACCTGGATGAAGTAGAAGCAAAATTTCCAGACATCAACCCATCATTTTTAAACAATCTGGCTGGGGAATACTTTGGCACTACCGACCCCATGCACACAACTTATTTCATCAAGTTTTTGGTTGCAGCTGTCGCCCGTGCCAGGAAGCCAGGGGAGAAGGTTGACTCTGTTTTTATGTTGGCATCTCAAAAGCAGGGATTATATAAGTCAACCTTCTTCAGAGTTCTGTTTGGGGATGATTGGTACAGCGACCAGTTAGGTGATGCCAGCGACAAGGATGAAAGACAGAAAATGCACCTTTACTGGTGTTTGGAGTGGGCAGAATTTGAAACCGTTTACAAGAAAAAGGACGTAGCAACCCTCAAAAATTTCATTACTGCATTAGAAGATGTTTTTCGAGCGCCTTATGACAGAGTACCCATAACTTATCCGCGTTCCTGCATATTTGTTGGCACTACAAATGAGCAAGAGATTCTCAATGACCCAACAGGTGACAGACGGTTTTGGGTTGTGCCAGTGAAGAAACGAATCGACGTGGTTCGAGTAATGCGGGACAAGGATAAAATCTGGGCTGCGGCCAATGCACTGTACAAATCTGGTTTTGAGTGGAAGCTAACTGATGAAGAAGAATCCCGGCGGGAGATACTCAACCGCGATTATCACAATATTGACCCGTGGTCGGAAGTTATCGAAACGCATATCACTGCTAACAATTTAAAATTCGTATCAACCGAAAGTCTTTACCGTCTACTGGATATTGAAGTGGCTCATCGCACCGGAGCCGAATCAAGACGAATCTCTAATATTATGCGCCGTCTGGGTTGGGGTCATAGTCGAGCCAAGATTGATGGCGTTTGGCGACGTGGTTGGGCTATTGAACAATCTGAAAATAAAAATTGTGATTTTTCTCAAAACGCGATTTTTGATGGATCACATGGATCAACCTCTGAAAGCCAGTCTATACAAGACACTCAAGTTGATCCATGTCTTTGTCATGACATGGATCGACATGGATCTAAGGGATCAAGTTTTCCACAAGTTCCAAATAATACAGAGCAAATGTTGATCCCGGAGATCCATCTTGATCCATGTCCAAAATCAGACATGGATCAGCTAGAACCCTCTCCCCACCTAGCTGATCCATGTGATCCATGTCAAAGTGCGATTTTGACAAAAACTCAAGATTTTTTTGATCACAATATCAAACCGACACAACCAGCTAATGAGTCAACTGGCGATCGCGCGGTTGAAACTCCCCCGCCAGCTAAGAAAAAATATTGGAGTTGGTCAGGTTTGGTGGTGGCTACCGTTCAATCAGAAAGTTGAGATAGCTGAAATCAACAACAGATCACGCAAAGCCACAGTTAAAAGCTTGAAAACTGGGCGAACTGCACCCGCCAAGTACACCGAACTTTACCTACTGCCTGATGAAAACTGGACATTAAATATTGGACATCTGGTTGATTACGCTGGTGAGATTTGTGTAATTGTTGGGCGTGACCAACAGAAGGGCTGGCAACTTGAGTCTAGTTCGGGGCTGTTCATGTATGCCAAGTCCAAACAACTTAAGAAGCCAGAGTTGTAGAGAATGCGATCGCCCTACTGGATACAACTTCAATGGGCGATCGCGCTATCAAGATAATGGCTAATACTAAAAATTCACACAATCTTAACAATCAGTGCAGATACGGGTGATTGTCACTCTGTTTATGGTTGCAACTTCCGGTTTTACACCTCTGGAGGGTTAATCCGGTATAAATTATCGTGTCCATTGCTGTACTTGTTCTGAAACGTAGGTACAGCAAGGTTTAGCCTGCGTGAAGATATGCGTGTTTTACATAAAACTGGAAGATTTACACAGTTTTAGTTACTGAATAAAACTGATTTATTAACTCTCAAAATTGGTGAGATAGTTTTATGTCAGTTATTAACATTGCCACTCAAATTCCTAGCCAAATCGACACTTTAGAAAAATTAGCTGTTTGGTGTGGTTTAGCTCTCGCCAATGTCAACCCCTCTTTAACCGCAATTGAGGGTGTAGGGTATACAGAACGAGTAAGCCAAGCCGGAATTTTTTACGTACAAGCTGACAACAAATACAGAGCATTAATCAGACATTCTATTCAGATGTCTCCAGATTATCTCGCTGGAGGTTCAAAGCTTTGGACTTACGCACAAGAACTAAGTAACACAGCAATTCCTACAATTTTTACTGGTAACTAATTCATGAGTGATGTTGCCGTCCCTTATCGCTCTCTTGACTGGGCGAATGCTGACTTGTACGACGGCATCAGCGCCCGTCCAAAAATCTTCAGTTCCCCTAGACATCCCTTTACAACTCAAGCCAAAACCAGAGGGTTCAACACCTGCTTACACCATTGGCGAGAAAAAATTTAATTCTGGAAGAACAAGCGGCAATGCGCGAATACTTTCGCCAGCAAAAAAGCCGCACAGGAAGCCAGAGAAGCCGAGATATTCAAGCGGGAACAAGCTCAACGAGACTTATTGAGGCAACGTCCCCCAACCGCCGAACCCTCTGAACCCAGAATTACAAATCGTAACCCAGCATGGGAACAGCCCACACCCACAACAAAATCGCCAACCCAAACACCGAGACCATCCAGCGCCAAACCACCACCGACACCAAATTCAAGTGCTGGCACACGCGGTTCGTCTGCATTTGAACCCACAATTACACCAGCACCAGTAACCTTTGCAGAACCTGTACCACCAATAGCACCGCCCAGAAGTAAACCCCCAGGTAATCCAACGCCAGCCGGAAGCGGACGGTTTGCCGGCCCTGCCATTGGTGCGGGAATAGATTTGGGAATGAGATTAGCTAGTGGACAGCCAGCTGGTCAAGCTGCCTTTGGTGCCGTGGGTAACTTCGCAGGTGCAGCTGCTGGGACTGCTATTGGTGCAGCCTTCGGGCCAGTCGGAATGTTTGTTGGTGGGATGATTGGTGGTTACGTTGGTGGCGCGATCGCAGATCAAATTTGGAATCACGCCTTCCCACCTCCAGCGACAGTAGCCCCGCAGCCATTCCAAGCACCGCCGCCATTTACAGGTGGTCAATCAGCAGTTCCTTACATTGTTCATTACAGTGCAATACCAGGTGATATTTACACCCAAAACAGAACTTCTAGTGTATTAGGGCCAGTAGAATCGGTTGAATTAGTCAGGATGAATGGCTTACCTTACGTCCAAATTGGCTGTCACGGCACAACCGAATTTGAAACTCCAACCCCTGGTATTTACTACGTTTTTGATGGGCCGTTGGGAAGCAGCGAAATCCTAACCTTAAGCAAACGTCTACGTAGAAAGACTAGACGGGCAACCAGACATCGGCGGAAATATCCCCTCATTCACACCAGCACCGCCACCGGAAAACAGACCTTATACAATTCCCAACGATGGCGACTACGCCCCACCCCGCGCTTACCCTGGTGCTGGCACAAATCCCGGCCCATCAAACTATGCCGCACCAGGCACAGCACCAGGTGGCACACCAAGAGGTGACGCAGTTGGCTGGATGCCACATGGCGGACTAGCACCAGGGCAGAACCCCAACCCCACCCAATCACCAGGAAACTTAGGCGGCGAACTTCCGGCAACAACTCCCAACAATGCCCCAGGTTCTTCACCAAACAGTATCCCCGGCTGGCAATCAGCACCAACCGGACAAGGGCAGGGCAATGTACAGCCGGTGCCTCTGGGGAGTACAGGCACTGCATCCTTTTCAATACCTTTCATTCCAGCAATTGGTAAAGCCAACCCAACACCAGATAAAAATAGCCCTGCACCAAAAAACCAAGACCCCACCAAGCCCAAAACACCAACTACGCCTAGTACTGGTGGATTGAGTAAAGAAGAAACACAAGCCGCAGTTTGTGAATTAACACAGCCAACATCTTGTTTAGGGAAACCATTAAATCGAATTGAAGATAAAGCAAATCAGAACAACAACAAGCTTGACCAAAATAACAATAAATTAGACCAACTTAATGCTTTATTAAACGGGTTGGATTTAGCTGGTATCGCTGCTTTAAATTCCAAGCTAGATGTCATGAATGCCAAACTTGGCCCACAGTTACCCAATGGCGGACTTGGCGGATTATTATCAAGAGTCTGGGACAAACTTAATAAAGTTGCCGATTGGTTGAAACTTGACAGAATCTTAAACATTTTGATTTGGTGGCAGACTCTACATAATGCCTATATGTTGTCTAATAACTTGGCACAGACTTTATTCAGTGCAATCTCCAATGTATTAGCAGCAATAGGAATAAAAGATGCAGAAGGCAATCCAATAGACGTTAATGCAGTATTTGGTGGTGCTATTGATGAATTAGCCAAAGCACTCATAGGCGTTGAAACTTGGCAAGGCATGAAAGCTGAGTGGAAGAAGTGGAATAGGATTTATCAAGCTGCTGCTAATATTTTAAATGCCGTTCAATCAATTGGTTATTCAATATTAAGCGCATTAGAAGTAGTTGGTAGTTGGGTAGCATCTATAGGGAATGCTCTCAGAAAATGGGGGGAAGTTGGAGAACGTGCTTATCGATGGATGAACCCTACTCCCAACTTTCAAAATAAATTCTTTACTACCTTAGAGAATGTTGAAAATGTGGTCAGTCAAGTTGATACAGTCGCCAGTGAAGTGTTAAGCGTTCAAGAAAACATTAACCAAATTGGCGAACAAAAAGAACAATTCACAAAAGCTTTAGGAGAGGAAAGCGGCAGTAAGCAAGGAACTGAGTCACCAGAAGCGACACAGGTTAAGGCTGCATTTGATATTTCTAAACTAGTCAGTGCTACAGGATTAGCAATAACAGATGAGGACAAGGAGGCAGACGAATAATGCCCTTACCCGAAGGTTTTAGCGAATGGGAGAACTTGCAAGATTTAGTCAGGCTTGAACACAATAAATCTGTTCGAGCCTACTTCAAAAATCAACCAGACGAGGATGTTTCTACACCAAAACGTAGATTAAAACATACCTGCATCATGAAGGACGACGACACCGCAACAATGACTTTAATGCGAATGTGGTTGTTTGAAATTACTTGCGGTCATGCTCAATCATTACAGCGCCCGGTCTATGGTATTCCTTGGCAAGAATTTCAATTTGACCGTACTTTTAAACCGCAAATAAAACTTTATTTTTTAGAACCTTATAATTTCTCTACACATGGGATGGTACGCCACAATCAGAAGGCGAAATTACTTTTAGATTGATGAACGAATCTAGCGAAACCATTACTAGAAGTGATGCCGAAAGATTAGCTAGAGAAATCAAAACTGTTTTTGCTACTCCGCCTTTTACTTGGAATAAAGGCAAATTCAAATGTACCTACACAGATAAAGAACGCGGTTACGAATTGAAATTATTAGTAACAAGTAAAGCTGAAGGGGAACGAATCATCAAAGCTGTACTTTCTATTCAAAATCACCCGTTTGACCGTGATTATCTGCAATACATTGACAACGACCGAGTTATTCATCAACTCCCGGTACACATCGAGTTTATGGGCGTACTGTCAAAAAATTTGTTCGCAGGCGAACAGCAGACGTAAAATTTCGCTTTGCACAATTACTAATTTGGGGACAACAAAACCCTGTAAATTTAGTTTCTGTTTCCGGCACTCGCCTGAGAAGCGTTATTGAACGGACGTAAGTGTAGATTTTGGAAATTGTGCCAAAAATTTAACAGACAACCAAATGTTATCCGCCTGGAAATCATGACCCGCAAACCCTGCTATGACTGGAGTGTAGATAAATACAAGTCATAACCAAACACTGATATGGGCAGACGTAAAAGCGCCAAAGAACTAGAGAAACAAATTGCAATACGCCAAGGCGCGTGAAGCATATAATCCACCTTTGAGAGAAGATGGTGCAGCTACGCGCAGACAACCCAAGGTAGCTGTTAAGTATGCTGTTCTTTCACCATTAGCTGAAGCTGATGCAGCATTTACAATTCAAGCATCACAAAAGGGGCTTAATTTCTTCGGAGACCTCGCAGCATTAGGTCTAGCCGAATCCGATACAGACCCCTCAGCGCCGAGAGGATTTAAGCCAGCCACGATTCATGCAATGATCGCTGACTCTTCTCCCGCAGTCATTCGCGCTCAAGGCAGTAATCGTCCTTATGTTCGTTACGGTGCAGGTACTAGAGGTGGTGGTACTCAATACAATTTCACCGCACCAATCACGGCGGATACTCCTACAAACTTGAAAACCAAGGTAACTAGCATAATTGCCGCCAAAAAAGGATCTGTTGGTGGTGGATATGGTCGGATCTGGTTTGAACCAGAAGATTATCCCTACGCAGCTAGTGGAGTATAATGCCTAACTTGTCTACTCCAGTTCTTTGGTATCCAGGACAGACAGAGGTTGATTTACAAGAGGAAATTGACCTGATGCTGGTTCGTACTAAGTGGACTAAGTTCGTTTTTAAAAGGTGAAATTCAAGCTGATACCTTCCTAGATTTTCTGAATGAACAAGGCTATGACGTGTTCGACCTAGCCGACGATTGGGGTCTAGGGGATGGTATTACAAGTTGATTTAAAAGCCGTCGGAGCTTGGGAACTCACTTATTACCAAAAGCACACGGGCAATTTAAATAACCGCCGAATCAAAGCGCCAATTATTGACCCGATTGAACTGCCCTACCTGACGGATAAACATCTATTCCTGGTTGGAGCAACCTCCAGCAAAGCCAAACCAAGCTGGGTGAGAGCAGGATACTTTTACCAGCAAATTGACGGCATCCAAATCAACGACGCGATCATCTTTGATGGATTAGGGGCAGTTCCCAGCACTGAGGTAGACTACAGCCGCAGGATGATCAAGCTCAACGCCATTGAGCTTGTTCAATTCCCCAAAATTTCAGATACATTCCGCCTACGATTTGAGGCACTACCCTGGATTGAAGAACTCACCCTTGGCGTTTGGGAGTACGTAGGAACAGAAACCGACTCTACAGAAGAATTAATTCAGGCTGTGAGAGCCAAATTAGAAACAATTGAATTCAAAATCGATAATCTATGACTTCATTAAGCTATTCAGCATTGGCTGAAAAATTGCCCAATGGTGCAATTGAATTTGTTGGGAATAATCAAGTAAAACTCAATTTGAGTCTAGCTACAGAATCAGGCTCGACTCTAACATTAGATACCTCTTGTGTTAAGGGTATTGTCAAGTTAATGCAAGCGTTATCAGAGTTGACCGACCAAGTAAATGAAGAAAGAGTCAACGATAACCTGGCACCAATTCAGTTCGCCTCTATGCAACTTACTGGCACACCTGAATCACCAGAATATGAATTTACTGTGCGGGTGAAGGTGGATACAGCTTTGTTTATTGATAATCTTGATGATCCAACTGACTAATTATGCTCAACAACTCTAGCAATACGGTTGAGGTTATCCGATTTAATAATTGTACCCACGGGGAAAAAACATTTACCAAAAATGTCGGAGATGAGGTTTTAAACGAGAATAGCAATCGTCAATATGCGGTCTTTGTTAATAATTCACTTTACGATATCACCTTGATATTAGGTGATAAATCTAAAGGGACTGTTGGTAAAGGCATCATTTTAAAACCCCGTGGTGGTAGCTACGAAATTAATCAAACCAATCTCTATGTCGGCAAGGTTTCAGCTATATCTGCTAATAATTGCAAGCTTTCTTTTGTGGAGTGTGTTGAATAATGGCTTTATACAATCCAGCAAGCGTTACTGTAGTTGAATCAACTAGTAGCACTTCTACTCCTTCAACCGTTGCCGCTTCTACAAATAGTCAAACCATCGCCGCCGCCAATTCCAATAGAAAAGGGTTAACTATTTGGAATAACTCAACAGCCACTTTGTATATTGACTTTGATTCGGCTGCTACTACCTCAGAAGCGGCAGTTCCAATTGCTGCTGGCGGATATTTTGAAATGCCATTTAATTACACTGGTGTAATTAGTGGTATTTGGAGTGCTGCAAATGGGAATGCTCTAGTAAGAGAATTGACCTAAAAAATGCCTTTAACTATTCCGCCTAGCACCTATGCCAGCCAAATAACTTTTAATCCAACTACTAACATTACCGCAAATACTGTACAAAATGCCATTGTTCAACTTTATGATTTAATGGCACATTTATCAGGTGATGAATCGATTGGAGGATTAAAAAGATTTACTGATACCACCCAAGCGACAAACACAACAACAGGCACTCGATTTGATGGTGGCGTTGGTATTGCTAAAAATCTCCATGTCGGCGGTAATTTAGTAGCTGATAATTTACCAAAAGCATCAGCGATTAGAACCAGTAGCACCTCAAGCCTTAGCACTAGTGCTGTAAATAAAATTGTTTTCAATTCAGAAGAAGTAGACAATCAAAACATTCATAATATATCTACTGGTAATTCTGTTATCCCTTCTGAATACGCTGGTGATTACTGTTTAGAAACTTACATTTCTGGAACTTTCACAACAGATGGGACGGCTACAACTAGGCTAAGACTTTCTGTTTATAAGAACGGCTCTTTTTTTTAAAGATATAGCCAGAACCACAATACAGCCCACCTCTGGCGCTTTTACTTTAGCCGTTCATGGCTCCGTAACTCTATTTAATCTTGCAGCCAACGACACAATAGATATTCGTACTACAACAGCTACAAATAATGGGGCTACTTTTACGATTGATTCTGGTAGTTGGTTTTCGCTCTATAAAAAGCCATGACAATTCAAACCATAGAAATACAAAAAATCCCCCGAATCTGGCGCATTCAAGGCGACATTACAGAAGGCGATTTAAACACACTTGTTTTAGAAATATTTTGGCGAATTGATTGGGTGACACTAGAAGGCACAACTATTAATAATGAGTCGGGAGGAATGATTAAATTCACCACTACTTCAGAATTATTATTAAACTTCTCAACTATTGCTGAGGCTATTTACGCTCAAATAAACTCGCCAGAGATTCCACTAATAAATAATCCCGATGAAACTAGTAATAGCAGTTAATCCTGCCGCACCTCAGCCGCAGGGCATGAACGTCACTTTAGAATCAACTAGTATTTTTCTAGGGATAACTGTAAGCGTTGTGATGTTGGTAGGCACAGCCGTTAAAGTCGTTTCTAAATTTAATTCGATTACTAATCAGGTTCGAGATTTGAGAGAAGATTTAAACTCTCACTCTCAGGCGTTGGATCAAACCAAACTTTTAAGTGAGAAAATTTTCACGATTGAGAAAAGGTTTGAAATCCACTTACAGGATTATGTCAACTACAAGGATGCGACCCTTTTGGCTATTAACGGTAACAAAGAAAGAATCGACCATAAAGCCGAGAGGGCTGAGGACTACTTTAAAGAGTTGAAATTTGAAATTAAGGATCTTCAGGGATTCTTGCAAAAGCACCAGAATTTTAGAATCCGCAATGACCAGTGATACCCTCTGGGGATTCAGGGTAACTGAAAAATTAGGTTAATCAGACCAAAGTAAAACGCAAAGCCTAAACACAACATCCCTGCTAACTGTAGTCGTCCCCAAGGATAACCATACAAGTCATCGTAATAGGTTATAAACGTTGAGGGTAAAGACTCCCAGTATTTTAAAAATTCCTGAATTTTCTCTAACATATATGACTCAACACACATTAGAGCAGTATTTTAACCTTCACCAAGGTAAAGCTATTGATTTTTCACTGAGGGCAGAACATCGAGATGGCGGTTGGTTGTTCTACATTCATCCTCAAGGTGTTAACGGCGAAACCTGGGATTTTAGAGTCAACGGGAACCAGTTAACAAATATTGTTCCTGGAGAAGAGCAAGAACGCGATCGCAGTGAGTAACTCTCTGGGGATTCACTCTAGTCAGAAGTTTAGCGATAAAGCACTCATGAATACCCTACAATATGCTTGTTACACGGCAATGTAGGGTTTTTATGTCTGAACACGGCGGACGCAGAACAACCACTTGGGAGATAAGTAGCAGTTGGAAGCACGGCAAAACTAAAACCGTCAGAATCCCGATCGCACTTGAAGCACAAATCATGGATTACGCTCGGCGCTTAGACGCTGGAGATAGCTTGTTACACGGCAACTCAGCCGATGAGCGAGAGGTTATATTAAGCGCGATCGCCCGATATATTGGCTACAAAAATACTCACTACCACGCCAATCAGCACAGCAAGACACTCGACATCAGCACCAGGGCTTGGGATGAACTGCGGAGGTTTCGGGGGATGGTCGCTCAAGAACCGGAGAAACTGGGAATTAAAATAAACAAGACGACTTAAAAGCAAGGGTTTTGAGGCGGGATATTCTCTTGATTTAGTCACGTTTTAGTCAAACGCAAGTATCGAAAATTCTCAAAGCAGTGGGTGACGAGGGATTTGAACCCGCAACCAATAGATTAAGAGACAGGATTGGTATACTTTTATAGCACAAAAAGCCAGCAAGGGTCTTGCTGGTTATTTTTTTGTAAACAATCATGAACTTATATTTTTGGTGGCTTTGGTCTATCGGTTTTACTCAAGGCCAACTCAAACGCCCGTTGGTGGTGCTTCGCCTGTATCCAGGTGTGGTAAAGGTTGCTGTGTACAGCTAGGCTATGCCCCATCTGTTGCGCTGCCAGAGAAATATCAATGCCATACTCAAGCGTTCTGACTGCCCAGCAATGGCGCAAATCATAGACCTTAAAGGGAATGCCGTCGTTTCGTCTCAGTCTCTGGCTGACGGTTGCGCCGATGTCTGAGTTGGCGCGATCGCAGTTGATGTTAGGAATTTTGACATTCTGCAATCCGAACTGGTCAAACCATTCTGGGTGAAAAGGCCAAATGTTTCGATAACCAGTTTTACCTTGAAGTACACTTAACACCTGATTTCCGGCTCTCAACGCCTTTAGGTCAAGGAAGAACACCTCATGATTCCTCAACCCATAAGTCGCCAAAATGCCATAAACCCATTGCCACCTAACGTCCTGAATTTTGTAATACCACTCAACTATTAATTCGTCATTTGGTAAATCTCTCGGTTGTCTGCTTTTGGGGCTGTAATTACCTGCGTACGGGCTGGGGTCAAAATCGATTCCGGCAAATTTAGCTAATGCCCCCAGGGTTTGACAGAATCTTTTACGGGTTCTTGTGTCCGGTTGAGTTGATAAGATGACCTGTTTCAACATTTCAGCCGTTAGCTGACTGCTGGAATCTAGTATTTTGAAAACTGAGGCATATTCAATCTTCCATGTTGATTGTGATTTGAAATTTTCGGAACGGCGTTAGAAAATAATCTTTTTTAAAGTCTTCAATTAATTGACCAATGTTTTGATTTGCACCAACGGAAAAGGCTGTGTGATCAGCCCAATCAAATGTTCTAGTAGCTAGTCGAACTCTTAGTATTTTGGCTTCTTTTTCGGCGATTTTAACTCCATCTGCATTGGCAGGGGCAATGCTTATTCTTTGTTGATGCCAGCCAGTTTTACCAGAGTTTGGTTTGGGTGGAAGTGTTGCCCGTAGATGAATCTGTCCCCCCTAGCTGTTCAATGGTAATACCATAATTGTTGGCTCTCAGCCGTCCGTTAGCTTCCCCTGATTCGTTTTATCAATGTCCATGATTATGGCAAAATCCAATACGGAATTCTATCTTCATCAAAGTCTGCAATTAATTCGTTGATTGCTTCCAGGCGCTCATTACTTGATTTCAAACACTCCTCGCACTCGCATCTATTGAAATCACCAATTAATAAATCGAACCAATCATAGTAACCTTGTAAAACTGTCGATTTTTCTTCACATCATTTCGGGTGGAAACAAGGTGGATTTATTTAAATGCTGAATACGAGGGTCTTTAAAGTTCCAAATAAATTTTTCGCGTGGAACATAAACAGCTTCGATACCAAAAGTTATGTCAGGAAACTCATCGTTGCTATTATTCATAGTCGTAGTCCCTGGTAACCTCAAAATCACTAGGCCAATAGATGACCCAATCTGTGTAAAATCCATCAGCTTCGATGTACTCAGTCCAACAACTATCATGAGGCCAGCCATCTACTGGCACGGGTGGAATGAATGCTTCCCAGTGTGGAGGTGCGTAAATAACCCCTTTAGAAATCCAAGGGGTAGAAAATGTCACTGTATTGTCAAGCAGCAATTCTTGAGTTACTTCTAGTCCCCCATCAGGGTGTGCTTTGTAAGGCAGAGCGATAGCTCTCCACCACCCCGCAAGCCAAAGCTCGTCTCTGATGCTGTTAACCCAATCGTTGTGGCGGTCTACAAATGTCTCCTCCCATTCATTCTCTGCTTCTTGATAGCCGGGCAATTGCACTACAAAACCGCATTCTTTTCTCCATTTGGGATTGATGAAATACCAATCAAAAAATGGCAGCGGCCACGGACGGGCTAATGATTCGCAGTAGTAGCGACAGCCCTCCTCGAAGTTTTCACAAATTAAACCAATTGGGCATTCACTCATCTCTACTTAATTTGTTTGGGCTAAACTGTGGGCGTAAAACTTTCACCAGTGCGATCGCGATTCTGTAGCATCAAAACGCGATCATTTCGCACTTTTTGGCATCCCCGAAATTTTGTCTACAATCGCTACAGTGCTTTTCTGGTGGGGATTTCAGCGTCTACAGCCGATTTTTCGGGGCTGAAAAATTGTAGAGGCTGTAGACGAATTTTTGACCTACACCTAATGAACTGTTGGCTGGGTACTGGCATAGTCGCAGTATTGGTGAATTGCACAGTAAATTGGTTGAAATGCGGTGTAGATAAAGTGTTGACGAACTGTAGACAAGGTGTAGACATTACTGTGACCACCTCCAGCCCAACCTGTCACCATCACCAACCACTTCACCGATGAGCCGATCTGCTAGGGATGCAAACAAAATTCTGATGTCATCTGGCGGCATCTTTTTAAAAGGGGGGCTGGCTTGCTGAAGTATTCGCGCTTTTAAAACTACTCCTGGATTGGTTTGTCCCCAATTCACAATAATTTGCTCATATTCATTGAGGGAAGACATTAGTGATTGCACCTCATCAACACTCCCGCCGGAGATTTGCGCCACTGCACCACTGCCCATACTCCAGTTGCTCAAATCCAGTTCGCAAGGGACATCATCGACCATGAACCGCTTTTTACCACCAGCTTTCAACCACTGCTCAAGTTGTGGATTTTTGAGAACTGTTCGGGCATAGTCACGGGCGAACTGTCCCAAACGCACCAGACAGCAGCAGCTGTACAAGGTTTCCTTGTCCCCTTGCAAGCCATAGTTTTCGGCGGTGTCATTCTGGGCGATCGCCAAAACGAACTGCTTATAACGCCGTCCCCGCTTGAGGTGTTTCTTAAACCATCGGGCTGCATTGTCGCATTCATCTACTAACAGCGGAAATTCCTCAGCAATGAGAAAGCGATCGCGCCCAATAATCGCGTTATCTCCCCCCATCACCACGCAACTCTACTAATTCTTCTAAGGTGGTTAAGTCGTTGCCCATTGCGGTATCAATGGCTTTAAAATTCCCCTTCCGCCCAATGACATCTTTTTGATCTAGCCAACTCCAATCATCCGGTTTGGCATCAGAATCATAAACTACGACCCTGCCACCGATTTTGGAGGACAGGTACTGGGTGAAAGTTGACTTGCCATCACCAGTACCCCCGACTAAGGCAACGTGTTTTTGTTTTTTCTGGATGTATTCCACTGGATCTGTAATCAGGTTCATTCACTAAGCTCAGAGGTTCATTAGTCAAGCTCAGAGGTTCATTCACTAAGCTCAGAGGTTCATTCACTAAGCTTAAAGGTTCATTAATCAAGCTCCGAGGTTCATTCACTAAGCTCAGAGGTTCATTAGTCAAGCTCAGAGGTTCATTCACTAAGCTCAGAGGTTCAGCGATGAAGTCCCAACTACATTTATTTTTCTCTCGCGCCAGTCTCAAACAGTTTGCATTTCCTATTGTTGCAGTAGAAAATCCATATAGCAGCCGTAAATTCTACCGCCGCAATAAGCCAAAATTCTTATATAGCGGTTCTTACTTGCTTGTAATGCAGTCGGAACCACCCCACGCATTTGCTAACGCAAACGCTCCCCTCCCCGTTCACGGGGAGGGGTTGGGGGTGGGGTTGAAATGTATCTCATCCAACCGAGAACCGCTATAGGCGAGAATTCGAGAAGATTGAACATGGACATCAAAAACGGCTTCATTGGCGCTGTAGGTAATACACCCTTAATTCGGTTAAACAGTTTTAGTGAAGAAACAGGATGCGAAATTCTGGCTAAAGCGGAGTATCTCAACCCTGGTGGTTCTGTCAAAGACCGAGCCGCACTGTATATTATTCAAGATGCGGAAGAAAAAGGTTTACTCAAACCCGGTGGTACTGTGGTGGAAGGAACCGCAGGTAACACAGGTATTGGACTGGCGCATATTTGCAACGCTAAAGGCTACAAATGCCTGATAATTATTCCTAATACTCAGTCCCAAGAAAAAATCGATGCACTCACAGCGTTAGGTGCGGAAGTTCGCCCAGTCCCCGCTGTTCCCTATAAAGACCCGAATAACTATGTCAAGCTATCTGGTAGAGTTGCCGCAGAGTTAGATAACGCCATTTGGGCAAATCAGTTTGATAATTTAGCGAATCGCCGCGCCCACTACGAAACCACAGGCCCAGAAATTTGGACACAGACAGATGGTAAAATAGACGGATGGGTAGCTGCAACTGGTACAGGTGGAACCTTTGCTGGTGTGGCATTGTACCTGAAAGAACAAAATCCGGCGATTAAATGTGTTGTTGCCGATCCTCTGGGTAGTGGACTTTATAGCTATATCAAAACTGGCGAAATCCATTTAGAAGGTAATTCTATTACTGAAGGTATTGGTAACAGTCGAATCACAGCGAATATGGAAGGCGCACCTGCTGATGATGCCATTCAAATCGATGACACAGAAGCTTTGCGCGTCGTTTACCAATTGCTACGGAAAGATGGACTCTTTATGGGTGGCTCAACAGGTATTAATGTGGCGGCGGCTGTTGCTTTGGCAAAACAATTAGGCCCTGGACATACCATTGTCACTATTCTTTGTGATAGTGGTTCCCGCTATCAGTCACGCATATTTAACCATGATTGGCTGGCTGCTAAAGGGTTATCGGTAAATTAACGTGATGTACAACTTACCTTTGAAACCCCTCTCCAAACCTCTCACGCCAGTCGCTACAACGGAGGGAACCTCCGCAACGCGCTGGCTCCCCGACACGGAGAGAGGCTTTGAATCTTGCTCCCCTTCCCTTGTAGGGAAGGGGTTGGGGGTTAGGTTTGAGATAAAGTTGCACACGGCGTAAATTATTAACAGGCGATACTTCGACAAGCTCAGTGACAACCTTCGCGGACTGGTCAGTAGTCAATGGACATCTCCAGTTGACTGATGACTATTGACTATTGACAAATAACTATTGACAAATGACAAACATCACTCAACCATCAAATTCAGGGGCTAGTAGTCAAGCATCTACTTACAGGTGTGTGCGGGTTTGCCAAAATCGCACCTGTAAAAAGCAAGGCGCGGCTAAGGTTTTAGAGGCTTTGGCAAATTTACCAGTCCCCGCAGATGTGACTGTAACAGCTAGTAGTTGTTTAGGACAATGCGGTAACGGGCCGATGGTGTTGGTTCTACCGGATATGGTTTGGTATAGCGGTGTGCAAGCCGATGAAGTACCTCTATTGGTAGAACAACATCTCCGGTGTGGTGAAAGAGTCAAGCAGATGCTTTATTATCGATTTCATCCTCAAGGATAAATACATATCTTGCACCAAACGACTGAAGTCGCGGCTACACAAACAAAACCCGCCTGCGCGGGTTCTAAATCCTTAATTTTGCATTAGTTTGTATAGCCATGAATTCCATTAGTCGAGTTTAGATGCAAGAGATGAATAAATCTACAGCAAATTTCAAGTGAGTGAAGTACACAATTGTGTTTTCAAAGCTAGGTAAAAAGTCTATTCTCATTCTGACTTCTGACTTCTGACTTCTGAATTCTGCTGTAATTACAAACAACCAGGTCTGCTCTATTGTTGACTCAAGTGAGGCATCCGATGAATATTCAGCAGCTACGTCAATCATTAAAAATGAAGTGGCTGGGTTACTATAAACAAAATCGTCCCTGGCTGGTAAAAATGCGAGTTTGGGGAAATTATAATGGCCTAAGAAGACCATCATCTGGCTTTATTTTGGCGACTTTATCTGTTCTAGAACCAGAGTTTGAGCAGATGCTGAGTTTTATGATGGATCTGAATAATAATCCTGATGCCATAGTGACAGCTTTGGGGCTGAATTTTAATCCTGATGATGAGTTGCGTTTAACAAACTTGGATGAAGTTGCACCGATAAAGGAGTTTCCTGAAAATAAATCGCTTGAGGAACAACCGGTGCGATCGCTCGCCACAGCTAACGATATAATTCCTCAATCTCCAGCTACAATCGAACATCCCGAAAACATCACTTCCGATTCACCACAGGCGCACCAACCTTTACCAGCCTTTGCAGTTGCTACCAAGGTGAGTCTCAAATCTGCTCATAAATCACGCCAAAATATACCAATCTCAGCTTTAGCTCTAGCTACAACAGTTCCCAACAACGGTAAAACTGTCGCTTTAGCAGTGGAGCTTCCCAATCATGGCAAACTAATGCCCAGAAGCATTGTAGTTTCTCGCCAGACAGAAGTAAAAAGTCAGACGAAAACCGCACCATCTTTGACTGAGACTACTGGAGTGTCTACTAATGGCAAATCACCACAAAATTTAAAAACTCAGCCTTTGACTCATTCTCATGCCCGTAGTCTAGCTTCTTGGGTAGATGAATTTTGTCAAGGTAGAGAGTGAATAGCCCCGACGAATGAAATTCGCGGCTATAAAAACAAAGTCCGCCTGCGCGGACTAACGGAAAATTAAGGGTTTTGAACCGGAAAATCAAGGATTTGGGCAAGAGTTTACTTCGACAAGCTCAGGGCGGCGCTGCGCTCAGTAACTGGGGTGTAGGGCTATATGTCAATACGGTTCAGTTAACGTTTTAATCTTCTGAAGATCCCCCCAACCCCCCTTAAAAAGGGGGGCTAATAACCCTCTTCTACCCCCTTTTTAAGGGGGTCGCCCGCAGGCGGGGGGATCTTAACTTAACCGTATTGGGCTATATGTCTCCAAAACCCTTACACCCCTACACCCATCCTTAATACTTGACTGTGCAAACACCTCTAATAATCAGCTTGCTTTTTTAATTTGTCTGTGTTAAGTTTTGTTTGTACTCTAAACAACGGTAAATCGCTCGATAAACCGATGTTTAAGGACACGATATCACAGCTAAATGGGCGGTAATTATAGGAGAGTACTGGAGTTAACCTCTAGGCTCTCATCTTTCTTATGAACAGCAAAGGTTGCGATCGCAATTTCGTCAGCAGTGAAATCAGCAAGTGCGATCGCTTAGTAACTTGAACGAACAATATTTTTTGATTTATGACTAAAGTTTTAATTCTTGATGCCAATCAACAACCCCTATCTCCAGTACGCATCAGTCATGCCAGAGCATTATTGTCTCAAGGAAGAGCGACTGTCTTTCAAAGATATCCCTTCACAATTATTTTGAAAGAGTCTTTTTCGCAAATCCAGCTAGAGCAACTTGGTTTTAAACTCCAACTCAGTACTGTTGTTACCAAACACAAAAAGCGGGGATTGATATAAGTTCCTTTGGCAAAAGATGAAGCGATCGCCAAATCATCATCCTGAACCCCTACTTTAATGTAGGGGTTTTAAAATGCGCCAACCCTGACTAGAGTAAATATAAAGATTGATTAAGATAATGGCGTACTAAAAAACATGATTAAGATGTTAGCTGAAAACTGGACTGTGATTGAAGCAAATTTACAGATTAACTGGCTACTGGTAAATAACTGTTTGCAGTTTGCGGCTTGGGGAGTTTTTTCGCTGTTGCTGGCGGAGGTATTCAGGGATACTTACCATGCTTTATGTCACAAAGTAAGTTGGTTAGCTAAATGGCATAACAAACATCATGCAGCCTATCGCCGTGACTTATCGGTAGTTTCTCTGAAAATGTATCAAGAGTCTCAGCTTTACCATGACATTGTAGAGTCGGTGCTTTTAGTCTTTGTTTTGATAATAGTGGCTTTGTTAGTAAACCAATGGGGGTTTTGGTTCGGAGTACTATATGCTTGCACCTTTTTGTATGGGGCATCGGTGCGATATTTTCAAGGGAAAATTGATACTGACTATAATCACTTACCAGGCCCTTTAGAAATTATTCCTTCAAGTTTATGGGTAAATCGTGCTTACCATTGGCGACACCATTTTGATGATGTGAACGCTTATTACAGTGGTGTGTTTCCGTTGGTGGATAAAATTTTAGGTACAGCACTTTCTCTTAAAGGTAAAACCATCGCCATAACTGGCGCATCGGGAACTTTGGGACAAGCGTTAACAGCAGAACTAATCAAACACAATGCCAAGGTTGTAGCTATTACAACAAATCCAGAGAAGTTAATCACTCAAACAGGTGTCATGGTACTTCCTTGGGAGTTGGGGAATGAGGCTCAACTGCGAGATAGGTTAGAAAAAGTCGATATTTTGATTATCAATCATGGTGTGAATGTTTATGGCGATCGCACACCCCAAGCCATCAATTCATCTTATGAGGTGAATACCTTTTCGGCGTTGCGGTTGATGGATATTTTTATGACAACGGTGACGGGGCCACAAGACAAAGCCACTAAAGAAATTTGGGTGAATACTTCGGAGGCAGAGGTATCACCAGCCTTGAGTCCACTTTATGAACTGAGTAAACGCACATTGGGAAATATTATCACCCTCAAACGTTTAGAAGGTAATTGCATCATTCGCAAATTAATCCTCGGCCCGTTTAAAAGTCAACTAAATCCTTATGGGGTGATGTCAGCTACCCAAGTGGCAAAATTCATTGTATTTTTAGCAGTCCGCGACTTTCGCAATATTATCGTGACAATTAATCCCCTGACTTATTTGCTATTTCCCTTCAAGGAGACTAGTACATGGTTATATTATCGCGTGTTTAGTCAAGCCAAGAACTAAAATTAATGCGATCGCTCATCAGTAAAATGTAGGATGGCGATCGTATGTATTTATGACACAAATTCATCTGCGTCTATCTGCGTCCATCTGCGGTTAATATTTATAAATACAGAATAAATGTTCTCACGCAGAGGCGCAAAGGCAAGGCAGCGCGTTGCGGGGGTTCCCCCCGTTGTAGCGACTGCCGCGCAGAGAGAATCAGGAGTTTCAACGCCGAGGAATTAAATCAGATTTATATATTCAGCTAATTGGTAGGGTGAACCAAAATGTTACGCCTGTTTCCAATCCACTTTGTACACCAATTTCGCCACCATGAGCTTGAACAATTTGTTTACACAAATATAAGCCTAAACCTAAACCTAAAGAATAAGGGTTATTCTTGCCCCGGAAATATAAATCAAATAATCTTTGGCTTTGTTCTGGGCTAATGCCAATACCGTTATCGCTGACGGTACAATAAATTTTATTACCTTCAACTATGGCATTAATTGTAACTTGCAATCCTGGCAGATTATGTTTGATAGCATTGCCAATTAAGTTAGAAAATACTCGCCATAGTTGCGTTGCATCAGCGTTGATTAAGGGTAAATCTGCACTTACAAGATTGATCAGATTAGTTTGATTTTTTCGCAACATTGGTTCTAAATCTGCGATCGCATCTGCGACAATCATATCTAACTGCACAGGTTGACGCTGTAAAACTAACCCTTGTATGTCGTTGACATGGGCTTCCATTAATGAATTAATTAAATTCAATTGGCGATCGCTACTCTGCACCATCCGTTCTAAGGTGGTACGGGGTAGAGAAATCATATTACTCTCCTCTCCCGCATTGTCTAGCAAATTCCTCAGCACCATCAAACTCCCCAAAACTGGGTTACGTAAGTCGTGAGAAACTGCATGAAAAAAAGACTCGCAGTGCTTCTTCGGTACGCTGGCGATCGCGCAATGCAGTCTGAAGTTCGCTAATATCTAAAATTATCCCGACTAAGCCGCCCAAGGAACCATCAACTTTAGAAAAAATAGCTTTGTAAAATATGACATCATGTTTGGTTTGATCAGCAAATACCAAAAAACTTTCGTAAGTTTGGACTTGTTGCTGTTCAAACAAGGTCATATCAGCGTGATAGTATTGGTCAGCCAGTTCTTTGGGTGCAAGGTCATAATCAGATTTACCAAGAATTTGTTCTTTCCGCAAACCGAGAACTGCTTCAAAGGCTGTGTTGCAACCAAGATATAAACCTTGAGTATTCTTATAAAAGACGGGAGTGGGAATTGTATCAATTAAAACTTGTAAAAAATCTATTTGTTCTTGTAAGGCTTCTTCGGCTTGTTTGCGTTGGGTAATATCCTCAATTAACCCCTCATAATAAAGTAGTTTTCCTTCTGAGTCACGCACAGCATAAGCTTTTTCCGAAATCCAAACAATACTGCCATCTTGGCGATAAATTTGTGATTCAAATTCGGAGATAATGCCATACTTTTCAATTAACCGCACAAAATCGGCCCGACGCTTGGGATCAACATATAATTGATTTTCAATATCTGTAAAATTGGCTGTAACTTCTTCTGGTGAAGAGTAACCATAAATCTTAGCTAATGCCGGATTAGCTGTAATATATCGACCATCAGGACTGCTTTGAAAAAATCCCTTCAATGGCGTTTTCAAAAATACTGCGATATTTGGCTTCGGCGACGACTAATTTACGATTAGCTGATTCTAATTCTTTGCGTGCGTAAAATTCCGAACGTTGTAGGCGATCATATAAGTAAACGCCCAAATCACAGATAACACAAAACCAGAATATATACAAAATAAATGTCACATTATATATTTCTGGATGTTCTGGTTTTAATGTTTTTAAACCCAAGGCAGTATTAACAATAAAATAATAACCTAAAATACTGACCTGCGATATTAAATGGAGCGGCCAGCGCACTGGCATAAATATAGCTTGACTGAGAAATAGTAATGACCAACCAACAATATCTGGTAAGGCAAAACCTTTAATTGTGGCGAACAATTGAGATGCAAAACCAACTGACCAAGATGTACCTAAAAATAATCTGCCTGGATGATGATGACCAAAGCGAGTTTTATGTAAACTAAAACAAATCAATAAACTCAGTAACATGGAAACGTTAATCGCCAGTCCTTGAATTCTGACTATTCTTGGGATCTGTACCAATTCTTGTAGAGAAAAGAATAAATCATAAATATCACGGACGGTAAAAGTCAATAAACAAATAAATGCCAGCCATAACCACAGGCGTAATCTCTGCCACAGAAAATGATTACGCCAAGAGTAATATTCACCAGTAATTACATCTATTTTTGGTGCTGAAAAAACTTGTTTCCACCAAGTTCCAAATTTTTGCAATAATTTAGCCATTAGTGTCTTACCTACTTTGACCATACCATCGCAGGCGTTGTTCTATTTTGCTCCTCGTATTTATTATGATGAGTTATGGCTACATTTTGACGACTAATCGGCTACAGACAATGTGAACCAAAATGTTAATCCTCGTTTGCGGTTACTAATCACACCAATTTCGCCGCCGTGTGCTTGAATAATTTGACGACAAAGATACATCTTCAACCCTAGAATTGTGGAACAAGGTGCTTGGGGTTCCCGCACATATAAATCAAACAGGCGATCGCTATCTGTTTTACTCATTGTGACACCGTTATGTTCAATTTGAATTTTGATCATACTTTCCACAACGGTGGCTGTCAGCGCCAATCTCAACCCTGGGGGATTTTGTTGCAAACTATAAATTAATAAAGTTAGCAACACTGTTTGTAACTGTGTGGGGTCTGTCTTGATTAATGGCAAATCTTCTTTGATTAAATTTTCTAGCGTTGCCTGATTTTGCCACAACAGTGGTTGTAAGTCGGGAAGAATTTTTTCGAGGAGTGTGTTTAAATTTACCTGCTGGAGATTTATAGTAACACCTTGCTCCATACAGCAATGAATTTCTAACAAAGAGTTAATCATTGCCAGTTGGCGATCGTTCCCTTGAATCATCCGTTCAATAATTGAACTAGGTACAGGAATTGACTGGGAAACAGCAGGGTAAGAAGTTTCTGGTGGTGTATGGGAACAGAGGAGAACAGGTGGTGATTGTTCCCCAACTCCCAAATCCCGACTCCCGACTCCCCCATTTTCCAGCAAATTCTTCAGTACCATTAAGTTTCCCATAACTGTGGTGCGTAAATCATGAGCGACTGTATGCAGTACCACGTCTTTAACTTGTTGCAGGTTTTCTAACTCCTGCATTTTTTGTTGCAGTTCGGCGGTGCGTTCTTCTACTTGGCGTTCTAAATTAGTGTTAAGTTCTGCGAGTTCTTGGTAAAGTTGCGCTTGCTGAATAGCGATCGCTAATTGTTCTGATAATTGCTGGAGTAAGTCGATTTCTATGGATCGCCATTGACGCGGGGCAGAACATTGGTTAGCAACTAAGGCACCAATTAATTCTTCACCTAACATGATCGGTACAGCCAAACTTGCCCTAGTCTGAAA
This sequence comes from Nostoc piscinale CENA21, assembly GCF_001298445.1. Lineage (NCBI taxonomy): Bacteria > Bacillati > Cyanobacteriota > Cyanophyceae > Nostocales > Nostocaceae > Nostoc > Nostoc piscinale. The sequence goes on from NZ_CP012036.1 coordinate 3,470,335, forward strand.
TTGTTGATAATTGGCTTGTAATTTTGGCGATACTGTGATTTTGCTGACATCTTCAACTACACGCACGCGATGAGTTGAAAAAATAGTTTTCAATTCTTGCAAATAACTTTTATCTTCTGGTGTCCAACCTAATACAGAGGGAAATTTAGGATCTACTGATTCTGCGATTGTTTGGACTTTTACTTCATAATCATTCAACCCAATAAAAACCCGATCAGCTTGTAAAAATTGCCTAACTTCCGAGACGGTAGTTTGAAGAATTTGTTCTAAATTCAGGGAAGAGCGAATTCTAACTAGAGTTTCCGTCAACAAGCGATCGCGTTGTGCTGTCAATCGCATTTGGGCTTCTGCTTGCTTACGGGCGGTAATATCATGATTAATGGCTAAAATACATGGTACGCCATCTAAATCAATCACATCGGCAGAAAGTAGTGTTGTGCGTACTTCGCCGGACTTGCGCCGAAACGTAAATTCTAAGTTGCGGATGGCTCCCTTGGTTTGCAAATCTGCCAATAATTGAGTGCGATCGCTTTCATTTACCCAGATTTTTAAATCAAAGGCTGTATGACCAATTACTTCATTCTGCTCATAGCCTGATAGCTGCATAAAACTATCATTCACCTCAATGAAGCGTCCTTCCTTAAGGGTACTAATACTAATTGGATCTGGACTGCAATTAAAAGCTTTAGAAAACTTTTGTGCTAAATTTCGTAGTGAAGTTTCTGCTTGTTTACGCTCGGTAATATCTCGAACAATGGCTAACACTTCATCAGCGCCACTAACTACTAACCGCGCTTCAAAATCACGAATACCTTGGGGTGTTGCCAATTGATATTCGCAAGTTTGTAAAGTGCCAGCATCCAAAGTTTTCGCAATGGTTTCTTGTCCAATTAAGGCTATATCATTTGGTAATAAATCTCGCATATTTTTACCAACTATCTCTTCTTTCGTTAAAGTGAGACTGATACCATCACCTTTCAAATCAAGATATTCACCATCACGACTCAAGCGAAACATCAAATCTGGAATTGCTGCCAAAATTGCTTGATACCTCGCCTCACTAGCGCGTAACTCTTCTTCGGTGTGTTTTCTAGATGTAATATCTATCACTAAGCCATTGCAGAGAATATCACCGTTGGCTTCTGCTTCTAGTTGGCAAGCTCCCTGAATATACTTGAGTTTACCACTAGGAGTCATAATTCTGCCTTCCCAATGCCAAGGTTTAAGTGTGGCAAAAGCTACAGCTAGAGATTTTTTAAACTTAGTTCTATCTTCCGGGTGAATTAGCTGGTATAAGATTTGCCAGTCTGCTTGAATTAGTTCTGGTTCTAATTCTGACAAGTCTCGACAACCAGAACTTACGTATAAAACCACCTGGGAACCATCCGCCTGTTGTCGGAATTGAAAAATCATCCCTGGTAAAATAGCAGCAATTTTGTCCAACAAAGTGATAGTCTCTGGCGGAAATTCAAGTTTACGTAGTAATTTTAAGGCTTCATTCACTATTTCACCCTTTGATACCCAACCAACTGACATGATTTGTCAAGAGATGGTAACTATGGCGACAATTTCGCTGTTGTGAACGTCAGTGCTAACAGCAGCAAAACCTAGCCTTATTTCAGGTTAATTCTTGATGGGGCGATCGCATTCACCCAATCGGGTGAACCATTGGCTTACACCACTTTGGATTGTAAATTAGTTGATGCCCGGAACAATAGCAGATAAGACAGCAAGTTGAGGCCGCAGGGGGCAGAGGGCAGGGAGTAAGGGAGAGGATTTGCAGCTTTTATTACCAATGAACATAGCGCAATTTAAATGACAATTAGCTTATTTCCTTTTGACTCTCTATTCAACTGGAGAGTTTAAAATAAAATCAGTAATCATGTCTGACTAAAAGTTTACGAATTATGTTCACCCCAACAGCAGCAAAACAAATTGGTGTAGTTGCTAAAGAAAGCGGCGTACCAATTAAAACCATTCGCTACTACGAAGAACTCGGTCTACTTAAATCATCAGGTAGAACCGAAGGCGGATTTAGATTATTTAACTCTGATGTTTTAGCACGACTCCACTTTATTAAACGCGCTCAAAGTTTAGGCTTAAGTTTGTCAGAAATTAAAGATTTTTTAAATGTTCATGATAGTGGTAAATTACCTTGTGAACATATCAAAGCGAAATTAGAAGACAAGGTAAAAGCTATTGATGAACAAATTCAACAATTAATGATTTTGCGACAAGAATTATCAGGATTACTTTCTGGTTGGGAAATCAAACCTGATCATTCTCATGCTACTATTTGCCCCATCATTGAAAATGAATAAATATCACCGATAAGAGTAAAGATTTCGATTTAGAGGTCTACAATCATTGGTGAGTCTGACTCCTGAATTCTTCAATCATCATTTAAAGTTTCAATCAATAAATCTACTTGCTTTTGTCTTTGTTGCAAAAAGCTTTCACACTGACGTAAATACTCAACAGCAGTGGCAAACTGCTCAAACACTGCTTCTAACTCTAGTTCACCCGCTTCGATGCGGGCAATAATTTTTTCAATTTCTGATACCTTCGCCTCGTAATTCACGTTTGCGATCGCTTCAGAATCCGAGGAACTTTTACGCTTAACCATTAATCTTTTAGGGTTTTAGTCGTCACTTCCATAACTTTTACTTTAACTTCTCCCTGCCCCAACTGAACCAACAATTCTTGACCAACAGTTAACTCAGTTGCATGACGGGCGATCGCACCATTTTCTTGGCGTACCACTGCATAACCTCGCTGTAACACCGCCTTCGGGTCGAGGGTAGCTAACTTTTGACGCAACAATTCTAAATGTTGTGTGGCTTGTTGCGATCGCTGGCTAGTAACTTGCAAAAGTTGCTGACGTTTCCAGCCTAACTTTTGCATTTCTTGTTTGACTTGTCTATCTAACCCTACACGCTGCAAGCGATTACGTAATATTTGCAGTTGATTGACTGCTGATGTCCTCACTTCATACACGGCATCATACAAAGCATCAATTCGCTGCTGATGTTGAACATACAATTCTGATAGTGACGGCACAACTAATTCGGCGGCAGCGGTCGGTGTATGTACGCAGACATCAGCTGCTAAATCAACTAAAGATTCATCTCGTTGATGACCAATCCCCGTAATTACTGGGATAGAACATTCTGCCACAGCCCTAACGACTCGCTCATCATTAAAGCAAGCTAATTCTTCAACTGCCCCACCACCCCGTGATAAAATTAGCACCTCAGCCCGACCATCTTTCTCAACTCTAGCGATCGCCCTCACTATCGATTCTGGGGCTTGTTCGCCCTGTACTGTGGCTGGGGAAAATAATACTTGTAACCCAGGATATCGATGTTTGAGGGTTTTTTGAATATCACCCCAAGCCGCAGCCGTGGGTGAAGTCACAACTGCGATCGTTTGGGGATGGGGTGGTAGCGGCCGCTTTTTTTCGGGGTCAAATAACCCTTCCGCTAACAAGCGATTCCGTAATTGTTGATAGCGTAATGCTTGTAAACCCACACCCGCAGGTAAAGCTTGCCAAACCGTTAATTGATACTCTCCTCTTTGGGGATACAGGCGTATACTCCCCAAAATAATTATCTGTTCCCCAACCGCAGGAATCTGCACGAGTTTCGCTACTTGACTATTCCACGCCACGCACTTAATCGCTGCTGTCCCATCCGGGTCTTGGAGTGTAAAAAATAAACCACTGCGATGATGATTGGCGCTGGAAACCTCCCCTGTGATCCAAACTTGTCGTAGTTGCTCATCTTGCTCTAACAGCAACCGGATATAATCAGTTAACCCAGCTACCGAAAGTGCTGTATTGAAAGTTACAGAGTCAGTAAAATCAAAAGTCATCAATAATAAGGGGGCTGATTGAATAAGAACTCAGAACTCAGAATTCAGGAGCGATGCCCTGAGCTTGTCGAAGGGTCAGAATCAATTAGTGGAGCATTCGCCAACGATGCACTGAGCTTGCTGAAGTGTCGCAAAGAATCCCCAAGCTGAATTCTGGCTCCTGACTCCTGAATTCTATTTTGATAAACTAGCAAAACTTCTATCCAAATCCTAACAAAACCGTGTATTTTTCAGATTGGTAGTCCTGAACACCTCAGATAAAATTTGGCTGAGGCGGGAATAACTTACCACTAGACCTGGCGAAAGCCATAATAGTTGAGGGGGGTAAAGACTAATCAAAGTTGTGACGTTTGTTTCTTAGAGAAATCCGATTTCCGCATTTTCTGGCTAAAATAGTATATCTGTTCTACTTCAACTCCAAACCTAACACTCCATAAATCCATATATAGATAGAGGCAGTAATGGCTATCAACACTGACAATTCCGGTAAGCAAAAAGCCCTGAATATGGTACTCAACCAGATTGAGCGCAGCTTCGGTAAAGGTGCTATTATGCGCCTGGGCGATGCAACCCGGATGCGGGTGGAGACAATTTCCACAGGCGCACTCACCTTAGATTTAGCCCTAGGTGGTGGTTTACCCAAAGGGCGGGTAATTGAGATTTATGGCCCAGAAAGTTCTGGTAAAACCACAGTTGCCCTACATGCCCTCGCCGAAGTGCAGAGACAAGGCGGAATTGCGGCTTTTGTGGATGCAGAACACGCCCTAGACCCTACTTATGCGGCGGCTTTAGGTGTAGATATCGAAAATTTACTGGTTTCCCAACCTGATACTGGGGAAGCAGCTTTAGAAATTGTTGATCAATTGGTGCGCTCATCTGCCGTTGACATTGTAGTTATTGACTCAGTAGCTGCATTAGTCCCTCGCGCTGAAATCGAAGGCGATATGGGAGATGCACACGTTGGTTTACAAGCACGTTTGATGAGCCAAGCTCTCCGTAAAATCACGGGTAATATTGGTAAATCTGGTTGTACAGTAATTTTCATCAACCAATTACGGCAAAAAATTGGTGTCACTTACGGTAGCCCAGAAACTACAACTGGTGGTAATGCGTTGAAGTTTTATGCTTCTGTGCGTTTAGATATTCGCCGCATTCAAACCTTGAAAAAAGGAACTGATGAATTTGGGAACCGCGTTAAAGTAAAAGTTGCTAAAAATAAAGTCGCACCACCTTTTAGAGTGGCAGAATTTGACATTATTTTTGGTAAGGGAGTGTCAATTTTAGGTTGTTTGGTTGATATAGCTGAAGAAACAGGTGTTTTAACTCGCAAGGGCGCTTGGTATAGCTACAACGGCGACAACATTTCTCAAGGTCGAGATAACGCGATTAAATATTTAGAAGAAAAACCAGAATTTGCTGAACAAATTAAACAACAAGTGCGCCAAAAACTTGATATGGGTGCGGTTGTTTCAGCTAATTCTGTATCTAAAGTCAATGAAGACGAGGAAGAAGACTACGAAGAGGAAGAATAGTATTTACTATTGAACAGTGAATCAATTAGTGGCGTATGTCTTTTCGCCACTAATTGCAGAAATCAAATTTGAAAATCTTAAACTCTATTCATACCTAAGAAGGCGTAACTCTGCTGAAAAATCTATCTAAAATTTCTGATTTTTGTTCTGTACTAAAACCATCATTGCTATTTTGATAGTCTAGTCCAAAGTTTTTGGTAAATGGAATAGCCTTATCAGTATCAGTAATTTCATGTAAGTATTTTCCTGGTGCAACGTGACTTAAAGTATCATCTAAGTTGCAGTTTTTGCGAGATGAAAGCTGCATCAGTAACTCAATAGCTACTGTCGGTAAAACGCGAGAAGTCTGATTATAGAAAAAATAAAAACTCAGACTACCGATCCGAATGCGATCGCCTTCTTTGAGTTTAATTGTTTCATAGACTCGTTCGCCATTTACAAAGCAACCATTTGTACTTTTAAAATCGACTAAGTAAAATTCGTCTTCATCATATTGGATGGCAGCATGGCGACGTGATAAGTATTTATCATTAATACAGATACCACAGTGGCGATCGCGTCCAATTGTCCAAATTCGCTGCGGTTGTAGTAAAGTTTGGGTTTGATTTTCAGCCAAATTAGTTACCAAGTAAACCTGCTCATCATCTACTACACCCTGCACATAACTTACATTTAACCCTGTTACACCAGGCAATGATCGGCCTTCCATCTGAAGAATTTCATCTAGAAGTCCACTATGGTGTTCGTATAACTTGACAAATACTTGATATAAACTTAGTCTTCTTTCTATTTCTTTACTCTGGAACTCAGCAATTTTAGCTGAAGTTTGTAGTGTGAATAGATTTGATTTACTGATGTCGGTCATGAACTTTTTTCTCAGCCTACAATCAGGAACAGTGGCTTTTTGAGTTTTTGCTGCTATTTTAAAAATTTAGCAACTTCCGAGAATTGAGTTGGATGATTTTGACTAAGAATTCCTACTTATATTTTGGTACTTAGTCTAAATATCATGCAGCTTTAGTTTTTTTAAAAAATTGTTTTATTTCGTTCTATATTGTAAATTACTGTAGTCTTATTTTAACAGATACTAATTATTAAGAATAATTTAAGTATTTCTTAAGTAATATTAGAAAGATTAAATCTATAGGATTAATTTCAGAATTAATACAAAAGCAAAAATTAAGTATTGAGTATCAATACTTAATTTTTAATTTGAGTTATTCAAATTTATTTATGAGGATTTCCCTGTTCCTTTTTATCTGGAATTACAATAAACCACGTTTACCATTCGGGCGTACTGTCATCCAATTAGTTTTGGCTAGAGCTAATTGCTCATCTAAAATTTTGGCACCAGTCAGATTAGCACCACATAAATTAGCGCCTCTAAGATTAGCGTTACTCAGATGGGCATAGCTGAGATCAGCACCCCGTAAGTCTGCTCCTTCTAAATCAGCATGGTTGAAATAAGCTTTGCTTAAATTTGCATCTCTGAGATTGGCGCGGGTGAGGCTAGCCCTACCAAAATCACTGTTATGAAGATTTGCACCTTGAAGATTAGTACTTTGTAGTTGAGCCGAATGAAAATTGGTTTCTGACAACTCACTACCTTGGAGGTTGAGAAAGTTTAAATTGTGTAAGGCGAAATCTCGTCTTCCCTTGAGATAGGCTGTTAATAAAGTTTGGCTATCTAATCTACGTCCAGCTTTAGATTGTTGATTATTTGCACTATTACTATGACTGTTATAGGAATCATATTTGATTTTTGAAAAAAAACAAGAGATAATACGGAGACAGGTAATAAGTATAAGGAAGAACAATGCTGAATCAGCACTTGCAGCAGGCGATCGCTGAACTAGAGGAATTTATAGTTCAAAATATAAATGCCCGTGAAGCGAGAAAAGGATTAGCAGTAAAGCTGGTTTATCAAGGTTACTTATATGAGGAAATCAAGAAAATTCTTGGTGTTTCACTTGGTTCAATAACAGGTTGGAAACAAGTATATGAGGAGAATGGTGTTGATGGTCTAAGACTAAATTATAAAGGAAGAAAAAGCTATTTGAGTAATGAGCAGCGAGAGGAAGTATTGAGTTGGCTTCAAACAAAGGATTATTGGGAAATAGGAGAATTAGAGTATAAACTAGCTTTTGAATACGATGTAGTTTACGAAACGAAAAAAAGTTACTACGATTTGTTTAAAGCAGCAGGAATAAGTTGGAAAAAAAACACGAAAGTTAACCCAAAAGCCGACCCAGATGCTGTTGATGCAAAAAAAAAGAGATTGAAACATTGTTGGAAAACAACCGGAGCGAAATTGAAACAGGTAAATTAAGAGTGCTACTGATTGATGAATGTCATTTAATGTGGGGAGACTTAAGTGGTTATATATGGGGTAAAACAGACCAAGAAATTATGGTTCCGGTGGTCAATGAACGAGAGAAACAAACATATTATGGAGCCATTGACTATCTTCAAGGAGAATTAATACTTAAAACTTATGATGCTGGAAATTCCCAAAATACGATTGATTATCTACGTTATTTGCTAGATGAGTCTCCTAATCAGCAATTATTAATTTTTTGGGATGGTGCTAGTTACCATCGTTCTCAAGAAATTAAGAATTTTTTGGATGAACTGAATAAAGGACTTTCAACTGACCAGTGGAAAATACACTGCGTTCGTTTTGCTCCTAATTGTCCAACACAAAACCCTATTGAGGATGTTTGGTTGCAAGCCAAAACCTGGGTTCGACGTTTTTGTGCTTTGCTCCCTTCATTTTCTCATTTAAAATGGATGTTTGAATGGTTTATCCGTCACACTACCTTTGATTTTCCCACTCTTCAGATGTACGGAGCTTTTTCAAAAATCAAATATTAGTCCTATATGTCTCTACTTATTGAGTAGACATGACAAGCTACGTAATTTATAAATTTGGAATGTTATACTATTTCACTTTAAAAATGATCCAGATATGCAAGCAACGCCTCGACTTCGCTCGGCGAACAGAAGCAAAGTTACAGAGGCGTGATGTATATCAGTAATTTTGTGAATTGGTATTAGCACTGGGCATTAGCATCTGCCTAAAACAGTTATCAAATCTAGTTCTGGGACAATTGAATCTGCGATCGCTTATTTCCGGTATGATAACCTTATATGTTGTCATCCGTGCATTCTTAAAATAATCGATATGATTGCAGCCAAAACGCCCACTAGACGACACTGGGAAGTGTTTGAGGTTTACAAAGCTAGGGTTGCTATCAAAATGGAGCCTGAAGAGTTCCTAAAACACTGGGCAGTCAACTACGAAGAACTTGCCGAATTGTGTGGTCGTTCTAAAAGCACGGTAGCGCATTGGTTTTCCCAAGGTGAGCATCGTAGGGAACCTTCAGCATCTGACAAACGGCGATTAGCTGAAATTCATGCTCTGTGGATTCAATTTGAAAATGAACCTGCCCACCTTCGAGAGATATGGGCAAGAAAACGACGGCGCAAACAAGACAAGGAATGTAATGATTAGTTGTCATCAGTGCATTATTTAGTTGTCATGGTGACAACACGAGCTTTATTGTGTGTCATAGCCATTTCCACCTCACATAGGTGAATTATGATTACCCAAAGCTTTTTATCCAGCATCGAAGAAACGAATGCAGCAACTAATAGTTCCAACGAAGTTCAGATTGTGCAAGGTAAAGAACCACTAAAACATATTTTAATTGGTTCTTCTAAAGCTGTAACCAGCACAATTTATCATTTCCAAGTTATTGGCTATGCAGATGTTGGTGATTGGAGTCCCTTACTACCCAGCCCTAATCCTGGTGAAGTCATGAGCATTTTAAACAGACCGATTGTGGTGCAGTAACTCTAACTCTTTACTGGGGCTGTATTACTACAGCCCTATTTTTTGAAACAAAGGTTACTCACGGTGTCTTGCTTAGAAACTAACTTTAGTAAGCAACCAGTATTGATTTTCAGGATTCTTCTGAGCAACTACCTTCTTTAAAAGCAGCTTCTGTAATTACCCTTCGTAACCAAGCGGACTTATCCGGCAGTGCAGCCCCTGCCCAGTCTGCAAACTCAGATGTATTGGCTTCGGCCTTACCCCAACCTAGATCACCAAAAGTTGCCAAGACCTATTTAGCACTTAGCACCCTATTGTTAACCTATCTTCTTAATTATTTGCAAAAATTCCTCAACAACATCATCTGGATGTTGCTCGCATTTCGAGTGAGTAAAACGTTGAATTATCCCTATTCCATTATGCTGGAAAAGGCGGTCTCGCTCCTGCTCATTCACTCGGCTTTCTGGTTTGTGAGAAGGGCCATCCACTTCAAGAATGCCCCACTTTCCTTCATATAAAACAAAAAAATCTGCTTCCATATTCCCTCTGTTACCAGTTTTTCTAGGATCGGTAAGACGGGCTAAACAGTTGGGAAGAAACAAGACATTAACACGGTCAAGAGCTTTTGCTATTTGAACTTCGGCTTTTGAGCGAAACCGCATTCCCTGCCAAGTATAAATTGGTTTATTGGGATAGAATGGAACGCCTTGATTGTTAACAACCTCATCAGCACAAGAAATTACACCAACATCTTCATGATTTTGAGGAGATTTTGAACTGCCATTTTGAGTTTTTTTCTTACTTTGTATTAATACCATTTCGCCTGTATTAAGAGACTGTTGCTCAAGTTGAAACCGGGCATTTTTAATATCTTGGTGGGTAATATTGTTTTTTCGAGCCGCATTAGACAAGGCAATTCTAAAGATTTTTTCTTTTCTTTTGATATCCGTCTCCTTTCTTAACTCCAATCGTGCATTGACCGAGATTTTAATACCAGTAATATCTATTTTTATTACGTCCTTGATAATTCTTTTCTCCTCGTAAGCCCAGGCAATTTCATAGCATGTAGTAGGAGCTAAACTAATCTTATTTTCTTTATATAATTGAGTACAAATTTGAGTAAAAGAACCATGTTTAATCGATTTTTTCGTATCATTTTTTAAAACATTGTATTTTAAATGCCAGAGTAAATACTCTAGTTGACTATTGCATTTGATTATAGAAGCAATTGTTATATTGCATTCCAACTCTTCTTTTTCTGACAAATACTTTTCTTTCATAATTCCTCCAGTTACAGGATCAATTTCCATGTAAGACACGAAACACTGAGTAACTATTACAACAATCTGGCTTTTTGATTATCTTGTGTACGTATCACATATGCTTCTCTTTGTATTGCTTTTTCAGAAACTTATTTAGTAAAGGAGATGCAAATAGTAAAGTGCCCAGATGTTGCTTTAGCCGTTTGGGACGAAAGCGCCTAAATACCTCGGCAAAGCCAAAAATATTATTGATACGGCTGGGCATTTTATTACTTGTAAGTACTTAATAGGCTGGCTCGTTTATCAGAAATATTATCATATTAGACGTTTTGTTTGCAAAATGCGGCGACTTGTCCGTAGACGCTTTGTCAGCACTGACTGATGATAGTGTCGTGATCCAATTAAACGATAGCCAAAACATTAAAACTCGGTTTGCTAAAGCTGTGCGACGACGACGGCGAGAACTAGATTTAACCCAAGAACAGTTAGCTGAAATCAGTAATCTTGATCGCACATATATATCGCTTATAGAACGAGCCGAACGTAGCCCAACACTCGAAAATGTCGAGAAGCTGGCTCACGGACTGGGATTAAAGATTTGGGAGTTCTTTGCACGCTATGTAGAGGAGTCATAGGTAGTTGGATGCCAAAGCCAGGAGGTTAGCCTCCTGACTCCGGCGGTACAAAACTGTGCAAGCAACGTAAGCCAGTATAGAGAAGCCAGGTCAATCATTGTGATTTTGTAGAGCGAGGAATTATTTGTCGCTACGGTTAAATAATTCTCGCTCTATATGTTCCCAATGAACTAGTAATAATTCTCAGGATTGTTCTGAGCAAATACCTTCTTTAACAGCAGCTTCTGTAATTACCCTTCGTAACCAAGCGGACTTGTCCGGCAGTGCCTTAATAGCTAGATCCACTTTTGGGGAAACCTTCACACACAGAGGTGTCTTAGCCAGTGCCTCATTTCCCATTGGCTCAAAGTGTTTAAGATTGTCTAATTTGTTATTTTTCATCGGTCAACAATTGATTCGCTACAAATTGAATACACAGTTTTATTAAAGTCATTTTGCCCAAAAAGCCTATTAATCGAACTTTTCACACGTATACCAGTGAAAATAACCTAAAATTTGCCACAGTCTGCTACAAATTGAATACAAAAATAAAAAATCCAATACTTTAGATACCTGAAACTACTATAAAACAAGAATTTTTACGTATTTTCCTGATTACCAAATGGACTCTACTGACTGTTATAATTTAAAATTAAGCAGCTAACTCATCAGTTGAATTCACTGGTATACCGTAAAAATTTTGAGTAAATATACTTATTGTTTGTAGAAGTTTTTAATTGATTAGTTGCTTGTAGCTACAATTTGAATACAAAGGCTCAAACCATTGAAAAAACGTACTTCTAGGCGAAATCAATCTGATTCATCAACTGTAGGTAAAGCTCGGATTGAATCAAACGGTGGACATCTGCGTATTGTCCTACCTAAACATCTGTATTCAGGTGAGCGCAAGTATCTGAGCTTGGGATTAGCTGATACTAAAAGCAATTGGACTAGAGCCGAAGCAAAACTATTAGAAATTCAACGGGATATTGATTACAACGAATTTGACACTACCCTCAACAAATATCTACCTGGTTCAAAAAATCAAGTAAATACTGCCGAGACTCAGGATAAGGAACAGGTTGAACAACTTATTCTCAAACAAATGTTGGCAGATTTTGAAATTAGATATTTTTGGACACGTAAAAAAACTAAACAATCTCAACGTACGTTTAATCATCACCAAGAAGTAGTCACTAGAGCTTTCAACTTTAAAAAGGATTTCAACTTTTGCTTAACTAAGAAATATATTGACCAAGCAATAGAGTTAACTGATGCTGGCACTCATTTAAGAAAAGATACAGTATCTTCTTTAAGAGTATTCTTCAAGTGTTTCAAGTTTGATTATGAATTTGAATCGGGTATAGCTAAGGGCTACCAACCACAAGAGAGGAACTTACCAACAGATGCAGAAATTATAGAAGGATGGCAGAAAATCCAAATTGAAAAGTCTTCTTGCAGTCATAAAGGTAATGGAGAGTCTTGGGGTTGGAGCATGGCAGTGATTGCTACTTACGGTTTAAGACCTCATGAAGTATTAGCAATAGATTATGAGAAGTCTTTTCAAGCAGATACTGATTACCGTTTATATATTAATGAAGATATTATAGGGGGAACCAAGACTGGTTCCAGGGTTGTATACCCACTCCCATTTCAATGGGTAGAGCTTTTTGATATTGCTAATCCCAAAACTCAATATTTGGATAAATACAAAGATCCTTTTCTAGCAAATTTAGATAAATTTTCAGATCGGTTTGCTGAAAGAATGCGATTTAAAAATGTAGGCTTTAGACCGTATGATTTGCGCCATAGGTATGCAATTAGAGGAAGAGAATTGGGGTATAAAGTCGATGATTTAGCCAAATGGATGGGGCATAGTCTTAAAGAACATACAGAAACTTACCAAAGATACTGGTCTGATAATTCACATACCATAATTTATGAAAAAATGCTAAGTCGTCAGCAGGAATTAGAAACAATCTCGGATCAAAGTCTCTCTTATAGCGAACTAGAAACCTTATTAACAAAAGCGAATCAGCGCATTGCGGAACTACAAGCTGAATTACTCAATTATGAAAGTTAGCTTACAAGCGAATCAAGCAAGCTAGGTGAGAAAGCCAGAGTGATTATCAATAATCCAATTTATTTACTCAATTTTTGAGACTATATGAAAAAATCCAAATCAGTCAATCATACTTCTCGTGCATCTAAAGGCACAGCTAACATTCAAGTAAATGGCAAATATCTACGTATACAAATGCCTAGACATCTTTATGCTGGTAAACAAAAATACTTAACCTTGGGATTGATTGATACAACAGAAAACTGGACTATAGCAGAAGCTAAACTACAGGAAATTCAAAGAGATATTGATTATGATAATTTTGATGTGACTTTAGATAAGTATCAATTACCTGCTAAAAGTTCAACTAGTATTAAGGATGATGAGCCAGACAAAAAACTAACTTTTAAGGAAATGTTAGAGGTTTTTGAGAAAAAATATTTTCTCAAACGTAAAAAAGGACGAAAATCTCAAGATAGTTTTTCTCAATATCGACAATTTATTATTCGTGCCTTCCAATTCAAAGATAATTTTGACTTTTACTTATCCAAAGAAGATATTGATAAAGCAATTTATTCAACTGAAGCTGGTTCTTCTACTAGAAATAGAACAGTAGTTTCTCTTAAGGTTTTTTTAGCTTGTTTCAAATTTGAATATGAATTTGAATCAGGTCTAACTGCTGGTTATAAACCAGAAAAAAGAGTTTTACCAAATGATGGCGAAATTATCGATGCTTGGCACAAAATTCAATTAGAGGGCGAATCTTGTCATAAGAGACATAAAGGTAATGCAGAATCGTGGGGTTGGATATTTGCAGTAATTGCTACTTACGGTTTAAGACCTCATGAGGTATTAGCAATTGACTATGAAAAATCCTTTCAACCTCCACACTTTCCTATATATATTAATGAGAAAATTACTGGAGGAACCAAAACAGGTTCAAGATTGGTCTACCCACTTCCCTATAAGTGGGTAGAGCATTTTGACATCGTTAAGCCCAAAACAAAATATATAGATGAATCTAGAGAGCTTTTTCAGACAAAAATCCGAACATTTGCTGATCGATTTGGCGAGAGATTAAAAACTAAAGGAATAAACTTTCGAGCTTATGACTTGCGACACCGCTATGCCATTCGGGGACGTGAATTAGGATTAGATAGCCATGAATTAGCAAAATGGATGGGTCATACTTTAGATGAACATACCCAAACTTATCAAAAGTATTGGACTGACAATTCACACTCTATTATTTATAAAGCAGGGCTGCGCCGTATTGAGGAGTTAGAAAGAACCAAAAATGGAGGGCTTTCTATTAGCGAATTAGAAATGGAATTAAAGAAGGCTGAGATTCTTATTGCTCAGTTGGAAGCTGAGTTGTGTCTTAGAAAAAAGCTGGCAGAAAAATAACAATCTTTGATTTAGATAGGCATCTCTATGTAAAACATTAATTTTTGATATTACTAATATTTTTAGCTCTATCGCTACCGTTATGAACTTTAATAGTAAATACCAAATAGTTATAAGCTGTGTTCCTGACAAAAATCTGGTTTTGAAAGTTCTGGAAAAAACATGAGTAGTTGTTTCAGTCTAAGGGAGGCGATAGAACTAAGCTTATATCTCTGGTACCTGTAGGTTACGTTTATTACCTGCGTAATGCTTGTAAATAATTTCTGGAGAGTTTCCCACCCACCTTCCTACGTCTTTCGCATCAATATCAGCTTCTAGGCAAAGAGTAATAAAAGTGTGTCTGCATTGGTAAGGTTTGCGATATTCGCTTACTACACCCTGTTTTACAAGTTGAGTTACGATTCCATCTATGTGGGTACCACGATGATTTTTGTAACCTTTCCAAGCATGATTGAGAAAATCTCCAAAGTCTACTATGCCACCTTTTTTGCTTCTAAATATAAAGTCATCTGGGTTGCAATTTTCTGGTTTGATGGAGTCTAAAATTTCACGTTGCTGACTATTAATCGGAAAACGTCTTTGATTTTGAGTCTTTAATCCATTTTTGAGGGCTAATCCTTTAGTACTGATTGTAATTGCTTGCTCAAATGTGATGTATCTCTCACTGATATGCTTCCATTGAAGGGCGATCGCTTCTGATGGTCTGCAACCAGTAAAAAACAAAAATTTTACTAAAGGAGCGTAGTAACTGTAGAGCTTACTTTCCTCAAAAGCTGTAATTATAATGTCGCGTTCTTCTCTAGTGAAGGGATTGATTTCATATTCAACCGATTCTGACTTCGGTGTCTGAATATCTTTTGCCATATTTTGGAAGGGGTTGGATTCAATCAGTTGGCTATTAAGCGCCCAATCACAGCAAGCATTAATATTTGTCAGAGTACGTTTAGCTGCATTAGCACTAAGATTTTGTACCAAATAGTCCCGAATTGCGATCGCATCATCCAAATTTTTAGTTGGTAAACTAGCGATGTGATTGCGGTACTTTCGATAATCAACAGCGTAAGTCGAAGGGCTAATTTGTGGTTTTTTAAACTCAGTATATTTTTCCCATAATTCTCCCAAGTCAAATTGAGGGGCAGCTGAAGGTGGAACTGAGGTAATTGGGGTAACAGTAGTTAATGATGCTGCTGGTTTGTACTTAACCAAACTGGCATCAAACTCACCGTAATCAATATCCCTCTGGATTTTTGCTGCTAAAGTCGATGCCTGATGTCTTCCTAAAGGCGTATCATATTGTCCTGTAGAAAGGTAGAAACGCTTGGTTTTTAGCTCTCCCGTCGGCGTAATAATAGGGTGGGAAAAAACTAATTGGAGACTGCCGTTAGAGTTCTTGATCTGCACTGAACGCCTAGGGGCAATACTTTGAGATTTTTGAGATTCCATAAGCTAATTGACTGGGGTAAACACCTTTACCCTTTACTTTACCCCAGTTTTACCCCAGAAATCTTGATTGGGGTAAAAACCTTTGCCTTACATTTTTACCCCAGTTTTACCCCAGTTGTTTCCCCAAACTACCCAAAATAACCCCAAAAATGGTTGAAGGCTTTGAAAATCAAACCTTTAACGCCAAACAAAAAAGGGCTTGGAAGCCCCGTAATCTTGATATTCTTAAAAGGCGACACCCGGATTTGAACCGGGGGATAAAGGTTTTGCAGACCTCTGCCTTACCACTTGGCTATGTCGCCGTTTCCACGATTATTCATTATAGCAATATTTTATCAAAATTGAAAGGGTTCCCAGGTACAATCAGCCAAGAAGCGGAAGAAAGGCGAAAATCCACAGGCAAAAAGACCTGATGTCCTATATATAGATTCACCAAATTGTCTATAAAAAATGGGTATATGGGTAGAGGGGTATATGTATCCAAAACCCTTACACTCCTTCACCCAGTCTCCACAGATAATCTTTGTGCGTAAGTCCTGATTGTTATTTAGGCTTTTTTTGTTGCGAAATTGAAAGAGTATAGTTATGCTGCTCTTGGGACAATTGACCTATATACAGTGAGTATTTGCCAGCTTGCCAGTAACCGGATAATTCTGGTTTGCTTTGAGAGTAGCTATCTGCTAACACGCAAAAGCGTCCGCTAGGGCCATCAATGAGTAATGTTGGCTGTCCAGGACTGTCAACAGTTAACCTCATATAAGGCATTGACTCTGTGACTTGAATAATTTGGCTAGGGACAGTAGAAATATTTCCGCAGTTACTTTGGACAGTCCCTCCAGACTTGCCAGTTAAAACTAGAGGGTCTGATTTGAGTTTGGCGGGAATTGGAATTGAAGGTGCTTCTGCCAAGTTAGGCTGGATAATTCCCATACTCAGTACAACAGTGATGGGAACAATTTGCCATAGTCTCAGAGTTTTCATATTCTTTTATGCTCCCCACTATTTGTAGAGCGATATTGATATAAATAGTCTGAATTAATAGACGATCGCAATCCCTCAATGTTCCTAAAACGAAGTATAAAATTTTATTGCTCTTTTTTGATGACTATATGGCTAAATATGAAAAAGAGATGAAGTCATTCATTTTGGATAGACAAAGAATTTGTCTTAATGGTAAAAAACTTTAGACTGATATTCTCATTAAGTTTATACATACATAGCGACAGAAGTTTCTATTTTCTGCCATTATCAGCCTTGTAAAAACCAAACATTCGTTAAAATCACAAACACAACCGGAAAAATTTCGGATGTGATTGCTCACCTGTTGAACAAGTGTTTTAGCAGAGGTAGACAAGATTTATGAATCCTCAACCGGAAGAAGATTGGCAACAACGCCTACAAAAGCTAGAAGCAGAGATTAATGCTGAGAGTGTAGAAGCAAAAAAAACAGCGGACAGACAGCAATCTCAGTCTTATTTTCTCAACTTTAAACAGTATTTTACTCGTTCGCAACTTTGGTTTCAAAGTTTATCTGGGACGGGGAAGTTGGTAGTTATGGGTGTCACGGTGCTATTGGGTTTGGCGGTGTTGCAAGCAGTACTAAAACTTGTGACCTCTGCAATTAGTCTGGCAGTGTTGGCAGGGTTAGTGTATCTTGGATACAAATTTTTTGTCGCTGGTAGCTTTTCCAATAAGCAATAGCACTCTATATTAATCACGCCATTCATGGCACAACTATTAAATTTAAAGGGAATTATTCAATGGCGACCCCAATTGTGAGGAGAAATGATAGTCAACCTAGTAATTCAAATGCACCCACAAAAACTAATTCATTGCCGTTAGTAACTAGACGTTTGGCGGCTTGGACAGCAGAAATTACGCTGGTGGCGGCTAGTGGGTTAATTCCTTTTGGATTGGGAGCTTATGCCAATTCCAGGAGTGATCTCAACCGTGTACCACTGAATCCTATATTAGTCGTGACAGAAAGGGCGATCGCACAACCTTTGGCTTTACCTGTCAGTTACGGTATTCCTAATGTTGCTTGGCCGACTAATTATTTATGGATGTTGGCTTTAATTGCACCTGTAACTTTATCTTGGTGGCAATTATACTTACTAGCAAAAACCGGGAGTACTTTACCAAAACGCTGGTTTGGTGTGCGGGTGGTGAATGACCAAGGTAAAGCCCCAGGTTTAGGCGCAGCGATAGCTAGGGAAGGGGTTGGTCGCTTGTCTGTACCAGTTTCGATTGCTTACATCCTCTGGCGCTATAGTTTTGCCTTTCCGAATTTGGGTCTGTTTACATTTTTGGCAGTATTGATGGTGTTAGGCGAAAGTGTAGCTTTATCCTCCCGCCAAGGTCGTCGCGCTTTACATGATTGGTTAGCAGGTACAGAGGCTATTGATGCTAAAGGTCAAAATAGGCGGAGTGCATTAGTGAAAACTGGTGAACCAGAAGCCCAAGCAGCCAGCGAAAACAGTCTCGCACCAATGTCAGCCACAGACACCAAATTGCCAACATTGTGGCGGCGGATGCGGCAAAACTCCAACCTCGCTTTGTTTGCAGTCACCCTAGCAAGTATGAGTGCGGTACTAGCGGCTTTAATTGGTACTCAAGTCTATATTCAAAAACAGCAAACTCAGCGAGAAACTTCACAAATTAACAGCCAAAAGTTTTTGGAACTTGTCAAACAATTAAGTCCCAACTCTGGCACTAGTTTAGAAGAACGCCAAAGTGCAGTTCTGGCGATGGGTGGTCTAAATGATATCCAATCTATGCAATTTTTGGCTGATTTGTTGGTGAATGAAACCAACCCTGTACTGTTGGATTCGATTCAACAAGCTTTAACAACTGTAGGTATTCCAGCCATCCCAGAATTAAAAAATAAGAATCAGTTTCTTGCTAATGAACTGCAATCAGCCGCACCCCAAGAGCGCGAATCATGGCAAAAGCGGCTACAACTCAACCAGCAAACAATCAATAAGATTTTGAATGTTTATAGTGGCAAAATCAATGGTCTTGACTTGACTCGCACTACTTTAAGCCAAACCAGTACAAATGGCAGTCCTTTGTTTAATTTGGTGTTAGAAAAAATTGATTTGTCAGGACTGAAATTAAAAGCGGCTGATCTCAACCAAGCAAGTTTTAAGGGTAGTCGTTTCCGGAGTATGGGTGAAGATGGTCGCTGGGATACTTTTGATGATGCGATCGCGGATTTAACTCAAGTACAAATGAAACAAGCCAATCTCACCGATGCTAACCTCAGTCGGGTTTTATTGACTGGGAGCGATTTAAGTCGGGCAACTCTCAACCGCGCTAATTTAGAAAGTGCGCGTTTAATTGGGGCTAACCTCAGCAGCGCCCAACTAGTGGGGGCTGATTTGCGGAATGCAGTTTTAGAAAATGCCAGCTTGACTGGAGCAGATTTAGGTGATGCTAAATTAAACGAAGCTAATCTTTATGCGGCTCGGTTAGGTAGAGTAATTGCGATCGGTACACAATTATCATTTGCCAACTTAACCAAAACTGATTGGCAAGGTGCAGATTTATCTGGCGCTTATTTAGATCGTGCCAATCTCAGCAATGCTAATCTTCGTGCTAGTCGTTTAACTGGTGCAGTTTTACGTTCTGCTCAATTAGAAAATGCTGACTTACGTAACGCTGATTTGAGTTTTGCAGATTTACGTGGTGCCAACGTTGCAGGTGCAGATTTTAAAGACACAATTATTGCCCCCAGCAAACAAGATCCCGCAGATCAATTTGTGGAAACACCTGATACTGGTACAGTATCGGCTGTGGTCAAAGGTGTTGATTTTTCTCAAGCGAAAAACTTAGATGCCAAGCAATTAGCTTATATTTGTACCCAAGGTGGCATTCATCCCCGTTGCCCGTAAAATTTAGATGGGGAGTCAGGAAAATACTTAATCCTACCTCCTCACTAATAACAAATGACACAAGAAAACATCCCAATTATGGTGTGAGGAGTCGGGTGATGAAGTATCTGCCTAATTTAAGTTCATTGATAGCGGCTAGTGCAGTTTTCAGCTTGCTGATGGGTTATCAACCAGCCCAAGCTCAAGTTGCTTATGGTAGCTATGTGGGTGTCGGCCCCACTATTGGGTTGACTGATGGTATTCAAATCGGCGGAGTTCTGGCTTTTCGTTACAAACTTTTAGAAGCACCAGTTTCTTTTCGCGCTCAAGCATTGATTGGTCAGAATACGGCTGTTGTCCCTACCGTATCTTATGACTTGCCACTCAACTGGCAAACAGATGCTTATTTAGGCGCAGGGTTGGTATTAACTGGTGGTGATAGTCCTTCTCCTGTAGGAAATAAAATTAGTTTTGCTTTACAGCCAGGAGTTGATTACGTTGTTCCCAATAGCAATACTGTAATTTTTGGCAACGCGATTATTGCTTTTGATGCTTACCGTGATGGTGGTGGTGCAGCTGTAGCTGTGCAAGGTGGTGTGGGTTTGAGATTTTAACTAGCAAATTGAATATACACATATCTTACACCTAGCCCCGACGAATGGAATTCGCGGCTCAACAAACGAAGTCCGCCTGCGCGGACTAAGGTAAAATTAAAGGTTTTGAACCCGCGTAGGCGGGTTTTGTCTGTGTAGCCGCGACTTCAGTCGTTAGGTGGAAGATGTGAATATAGGCGATCGCTATTTTGGTCTTGCAAAAATTTTAGGACTTACGCAAAAACCTCTCAAGCTCTCATTTCTCCGTGAACTACCGAAGTTTGCTCAATGCGGTGAACTCGCGCACGCAACTTCTCTCTGCGTCTCTGTGGTTTATTTTCCGAAAGCTATGCGTAAGTCCTAAATTAAATAGTAACAGGCAATATTGAGGAAAAAATTTTGTAATTTATTTAATAAATATTGCCTTTTTAATTTTTAAGTCAAGAAGTTGAATTAACGTTGATTTCTACTATCTAAAAACTTTAACTGATTGTACAAGCAGTTAATTTGTGGTAAAAATACACCTGCCGCTTGGGCTTTGCGTAATGAATTCCCAATAATCGCTTCTACTTCTAAAGGACGTTGTTCGTCATAGTCAATTTTCATACTGGTGCGGTAAGGCTTCATCTTGACTGTGTAATCTAGCATTTTTTGAATGAAGCTATCAGCAATTATACGTCCGGTACTTTTTGCGCCTGCGGCTACTTCATCCATTAATTGCTCAACTAATTGACGAGTGTATGAATTTGCCATTAATTCATCAGTTCTAGCATTCAAAACCACAGATAACCCATTGTAGGGAATATTCCAGACTAATTTTTGCCAACGCGCTAAGAGTAAATCTTCCGTTAATTCTATTGCTATGCCAGCATTTTGAAAGTCGTTGGCAATTTGCTGCATTCTATTGGTAATTCCCTCAGCTTCGTAGTTATGGCTGTATTCACCCAAAGAAATGTGTCCATAATCTAAGTGACGAATATGTCCTTGTCCGACTTTATTGGAACATAAAAAACATAAGCCACCAATAATGTTGACATTACTCACAATCTGGGCAATTTCTAGTTCTATATCTAATCCATTTTGTAATACTAATACCACACCATTATTTTTAATTACAGGCGGTAATAATTGTGGTAATAAATAATTTTGGATTGTTTTGAGTGCAACTATAACTACATCACATTGTGGCATCTTGTCCGCATCGTTATAGGCGTTAACTTGGGGTAAGGTAAAGTCGCCATCTTTCGATTCGATGATTAAACCATGCTGGCGGACTTGTTCGTAGTCACTTTTGAGTAAAAAATGAACATCTAAACCCGCGTGTTGCAGTTTTGCACCGTAAAACCCACCTAATGCACCTGTTCCTATGATGGCGTACTTGCGATCGCCCATTGCTGCTCCCAAGATAATTAATAACTATTGATTAGTATCTATTAATTAGATTGACTTTTGCCTATGATAGTGTAATTTTATAACTTCGGCTTTCGTCAAAAAAATTAAATCGCTTTAATATAATTTAAAATTTTTAGCAGTGAATAGGTAAAAAATATGGCTGATATTGTTGATATTGCGGTTAGTAACGACGCTTTTAAAACCTTGGTAACTGCTGTACAAGCGGCTGGTTTAGTCGAAACATTAAAAAGTCCAGGGCCATTTACAGTCTTTGCACCTACTGATGATGCCTTTGCCAAGTTACCACCAGGAACAATCCAAACTCTAGTGCAGAATATTCCCCAGTTGACCAGAATTTTAAAATATCACGTCGTGGCTGGGAAGTTGTCTCAGGCTGATTTAGCAAAACTAGGTACAGTTACTTCGGTAGAAGGCTCAATCATTAAAATAGATTGTTCTGACGGGTTTGAAATCAAAAACGCCACTGTCTTAGCAGCCGATATCGATGCTGACAATGGCATGATTCATGTCATTGATACAGTAATTTTGCCTGGGTAATTGACTTTAGGTGGGTTATCCCCACCTCAATTATTTCTATTTTTTAATATTAACGATTAGTAATATTGAACTCATTTCACTAGTAGTTTACGAGAACCCCGACTTATTTGAAAAGTTGGGTTTCTAAGTACTTCAAAACTTCTTAAGAATTAATCAGATTTTGTACAGTTTAATTTATGTTACATTTGCGGAGCATTTACTTTAAGTTGATGCTAGTGTTAGTTGAAATAGATAAAAATATGTTTAATTTGTTTATTTAAAATGTCAATACTAAACTAAATAACTATACATGCTCGATTTTCATACCTTAGCCGAATTTTCCCGTATTAACTGTGTTGGTATTTGTGCCTTTCTTGTACCAGCTAACTTAATTGCCACATTATTAACCATCATCTTGACGGCCTTACGTAGACCAATATCTCAATTGCAACCAGTTGTAGGAATTGCCATTATTTCTGCTGTAGTGATGGTACTGCATGTATATAGTTGGTTTGTGGTTGGTGTCGTGATGGCTCCCACTTATATATTGTTGTCTCTAGCAATTACTTGTTTGGTGGTGAATTTTGCGGCGCTGATTTTCCACAAACGCTTTATCCGTCATTCTGGTTTTTCCAAAACCTATCAACTTTAAGAACCTACACCTGTCAAGATGAGAGAGATGGGGTGATAGGAAGTCACAAATGACTGATGATAAATTGATTTCTCGGATGCAGGCGGTTCAGTCGCCGATAATTCCTGTGGTTGGGGAACTGATTAAAAATTCTCCGGGAACCATTTCTCTCGGACAGGGTGTAGTCTCCTACAGTCCACCACCAGAAGCAATTGAACTTTTACCGAAGTTTTTAGGGGAAGCGAGAAATAATCTCTATCAAGCAGTGGAGGGAATTCCGCCTTTATTAACTGCTTTGAAAGCAAAATTGTCAGCTTTTAACTGTATTGAAATTAATAATGACAGCTGTGTTGTCGTGACAGCCGGCAGTAATATGGCGTTTATGAACGCGATTTTGGCAATTACTTCGCCTGGTGATGAAATTATTTTAAATACGCCATACTATTTCAATCATGAAATGGCTATTACAATGGCGGGTTGTCGGGTGGTGTTGGTAGAAACAGATGAAAATTACCAATTGCGTCCAGAAGCATTAGCCGCAGCAATTACGCCAAAAACAAAGGCTATTGTGACAATTTCCCCAAATAATCCCACAGGGGTAGTTTATTCTGAAGCTGCATTACGGCAAGTCAATCAAATTTGTCGCGATCGCCATATCTACCATATCAGCGATGAGGCTTACGAATATTTTACCTACAACGGTGTCAAACATATTTCACCGGGAGCATTTGCTGGCAGTAGTGATTATACAATTTCTCTCTACAGCCTTTCTAAAGCTTATGGTTTTGCGGGTTGGCGCATTGGCTATATGGTAATTCCCAAACATCTACTTGTGGCTGTTAAAAAAGTTCAAGATACAATTTTGATTTGTCCGCCTGTGGTGTCGCAGTATGCTGCTTTAGGTGCATTGCAGGCAAAAGATGAGTATTTAAAGGAAAATATTGGTGCGATCGCTCAAGTACGTCAGTTAGTGATAGACTCACTGAATCATCTGCAAGGTTTATGTACTATTGCCCAAGCAGATGGTGCGTTTTATTTCTTTTTAAAAGTGCATACTCAAATGAATGCTTTTGAGTTGGTGAAAAGATTAATTCAAGAACACAAAGTTGCTGTGATTCCTGGGACAACCTTTGGAATGGAAAACGGTTGCTATTTGCGAGTTGCTTATGGTGCATTACAAGAAAATACAGCCAAAGCAGGGATAGAAAGATTAGTTAATGGTTTGCGGAATATTATTTAATTCTCACGCAAAGGTGCATACTTCGACAGGCTCAGGGCGGTGCTGCGCTCAGTCACCAGAGGCGCAAAGAGTATCTAACTCTCCACGTCTCTGCATCTCTGCGTGAGGTATAAACTCATCATTCGCTTTCCTAATTCTCAGCCATATTTAATTTTTAGCCTTCTCATACAATTAGGAGTTTCTCTTATCAAACAACAAAGTTAATCGATCTGCTAAAACCTTCACATGCGGTTCTTGGAGCAAACTGAAGTGATTACCTGGTAGATGATAAATTTGTGCTATTTTTTGCTCATTCCACCCAAATCGGGGAAAAAGAAAGCGTAATAGTTTATGAGATAAAGATATAAATTTACTAGACAAAAAAAAGGTGAATTTTCCCAGAGTAGTCTTGTCGCATAATATAAAGCTGTTGAGAATTATCTATTGGTACGAGCAATTTATTCCTATTTTTCTGTAAAATACATTTATAAGGTTGCTTATAAAAAAGTTTTATATTACGAAGCACTGGGTGAACTTTAGTAATAAAGTAATACAAATTCCTCTCATAAGCAGGAAAATCTATTATTACTAAAACAGATACTTTTTTAC
The DNA here is from genome assembly GCF_001298445.1 of Nostoc piscinale CENA21. Classification (NCBI taxonomy): domain Bacteria; kingdom Bacillati; phylum Cyanobacteriota; class Cyanophyceae; order Nostocales; family Nostocaceae; genus Nostoc; species Nostoc piscinale. The sequence continues at coordinate 3,495,216 of NZ_CP012036.1, forward strand.
CGAGACTTTCAAGCTGTTTTGCAATTTCATAAGCTAGTAAACACCCAAAACAAAAACCACCTAACAGATAATCTCCCTGCGGTTGCAAGTTGAGAATATCATGAATATGATAAGCAGCAAGTGCTTTGATGTTTTCTTCTGTAGGTTTATGCAGAAATACAGAATAACCTGACTCTAAAACATGAATTGGTTGTTCTTTTCCTATGTATTTAGCAAGTACTAATACTTCATCTAAACGGTTAGCACAGAAGAAAAATGGTTGTTTATTACCTTTATGATTGAGACTGGTAATTAAGGATTCAGGTCTAAGTTTTTCTCCCTGACGACCAGCAGTGATTGCTATAAGTTTGCGGTAATCTTCTGGATTCAACATAGGAGAACTGAAAGAGAAAGATGATTCTACAGTTTGTGTCTGACGTATCAACTCTGCCAATTCTCTAATTGTTGGTACTTGAAACAGTGTGGCTAGGGGTAGTTTTTTGTCCAAAGCCTTTTCAATTTCAGCAAATAAACGCAATGCTAATAAAGAATGTCCTCCTAGATGAAAGAAGTTATCATTAACTCCGATAGATGAAACACCTAACACTTTTTTCCAGATTTTAATCAATTGTTTTTCTAACTCATCTTGAGGCGCAGAATGAGTAACTTGGGAAAGTTGTCGGCTTGGTTGGATTCTGACAGCATTTAGTTTATCTTTTTGTTGTTGCCAATATTGTTTATCTTGGGTCAATATTGGCAATGACAAGATATTCTGGTCTGGATTGCTTACTAGTTCTTGTAGCAAAATCTGAAAGTTTTGGATTAACTGTTCAATTGTGGCAGCATCAAACAGCTCAGTATTATATTCAAATATACCTTCCAATCCTAGAGGTGTTTCCCAGATCAAAACTGATAAATCACATATAGCCGTACCTTTTTCAACTGGTATTGGTTCTATATCGAGTCCAGTTAACTCTAGATTGTTCATAGGTACATTCAGTAGATTGAATATCACCTGATACCAGGGTGAATAACTTAAATCTCTGCTGGATTGTAGACTAGACAACAAATGCTCAACGGGAAAGTCTTGATATGGATAGGCTTCTAAAGCAATTTGCCGTATCTGCTTGATCAAGTTCAGGAAAGAGGAGTTCCCAATTATACTGATACAAAGCGGCATAATATTAGAAAAGCAGCCTATTATAGATTCAATTTTGGTATGGTTGCGGTTGGCGACTGCGGAACCAACTAGTATGTCCTTATTACTAGTATAAGAATGCAGTAAAATTGCAAAACCAGCTAACAGTGTCATGAACAGTGTAGAGCCAGATTTTTGACTGAGGTTTATTAGTTGCTGCGTTAACTCTAAGTCAAGGTGAAATGATTGGATACGCCCTGAAAAAGATTGTAATTGAGGACGAGGGCGATCGCTTGGTAATTGTAGTAAGGGAGGCGCAGCCGCTAGTTTACGACTCCAGTAATCTACTAAAGGTGTATATACCTGTGGCTGCTGAAACCATTGTCGATGCCAAAGGCTAAAATTGCTGTATTGAAATAATGGTGGAGCCAGAGGAGACGGAGATTGTTGTGTATAAGCTTTATAGAGAACGGATAATTCTTGGTTAAAAATTCCTAATGACCAGCCATCAGCAGCAATGTGATGTATCGTGATCATCAATATATGATCTTTCTCGGTCAATCGCAGTAATCGCGCCCGGATGGGTGGCTCTTGTTTAAGGTTAAATGTCTGTCTGGCTTCTGCATCAACTAAACTTTGGATCTCCATTTCCCCATAGTTTTCAATTTGTTGGACGAGAATGGAAATCTTCAATTCAGCAGCAATGTGTTGAATCGGTAGCCCTTCTACAACTGGAAAGGTAGTTCGCAGCGATTCATGTCGTTGAATAATTGTGTTAATTGCCTGTTCCAAACTCGCAATATGCAAAGTTCCTGTCAGTCGAAACACCATTGGTAGGTTGTAAATCGGTCTAAGACCAGATTTTTGTTCTAACAACCATAATCGTTCTTGATATACCGACAAAGGTAGGTTGTTTTTATCTGAAATTTCTGGCAATTCAGGAATACTCATAAGAGAGTCTGCTTGTTGATTTGCTGACTCAATCTGTTGACTCAACTCAAAAATTGTCGATGCTTCTAGGACTGCGGAAACAGGTAAATCTACTCTAAAACAGTCCCGCACGCGAGAAACAATCTGAGTAGCATGAAGAGAGTGTCCACCTACTTCTAAAAATGGTTGATAAATTCCCACTTGAAACCCTAAAACCTCTGCCCAAATGTTAGCTAGTATTTTTTCGGTTGGGGTACGAGGTAACACAAAATTGCTGTCTATATGTATGCAGAGATTCTCCAAGTTAGGTAGAGCATTTCGATCCACCTTACCATTAGCATTCAGAGGTAACTGATCCAACAAAATAAAAGCCGACGGAATCATATAATTTGGCAATTTCTGTTGGAGAAAATGGCGTAATTCACTAGAATTTACTGCACCAATGTTTGCTTCTTGAGTAAAATATGCTACTAATCGCTTGTCCCCTGGCTGATATTCCTGGGCGAGTACAACGACTGATCGCACCGATGGGTGCTGTGCCAGAACTGCCTCAATTTCACCTAGTTCGACCCGAAAGCCTCGAATTTTGACTTGAAAATCAATTCTTCCCAAAAACTCAATTGTGCCATCAGGTAGCCAGCGAGCGCGATCGCCTGTTTTATAAAGACGCGAATTGGGGTCATCACTAAAAGGATTTTGAATAAATTTTTCTGCGGTTAAATCTGGTCTATTCAAATAACCCCTCGCTAACCCATCACCACCAATATAAAGTTCTCCTGGCATACCAACGGGAACTACTTGTAAAATATCGTCAAGTATATAAACTTGAGTATTCGCAATCGGATGACCAATAGGAATTGAGTCTTTTTGCAAATCCTTAACAGTAATTTTATGGCAACAGGTAAAGGTCGTATTTTCTGTAGGGCCATAACCATTGATTAATTGACACTCTGGTAATTCTTCCAAAACTTTCTTGACATGATACTTTGATAAAACATCTCCTCCTGCTAAAAGTTGACGCAAGGATTTTAGATTTTCTATCTGTTCTTCCACTATTAAATTAAATAATCCTGCGGTTAACCATAATGTAGTAACATGATATTGTTTAATCGCTGTGCCAATTTCTTGCAATGATGGTGTTTTAATTGGCATAATCACCAATTTGCCACCATTTAATAAAGCACCCCAAATTTCAAATGTTGCTGCATCAAAGGCAATAGAAGCAAGTTGTAAAATAACCTCATCAACACTAAAATTAGCATAATTTGTATTTTTAACGAGTCGTACAACACCACGATGTGTTATGCACACACCTTTGGGTTTACCTGTTGAACCTGATGTGTACATTACATAAGCTAAATTATGGCAAGTAACTTCACCATACAGAACAATATCATCAGAAATATTGGTTAAATTATTTTGCTCATCAATACAGATAGTTTGAAGATGATTTGTAATTGATGCTAGATGATTTAACTGGTGTTTTTGAGTAATTAAAACAGATGATCTTGCATCTTGTAGAATAGTTTTTAAGCGTTCTACAGGAGCAGCAGTATCTAATGGCAAATAAGCTCCACCTGCTTTTAAAATAGCTAAAATAGTGATAATTACATCAGGAGAACGGTCTAAATATAAAGCTACTAAAGTTTCTGTTGTCACCCCAACTTGGCATAAATAAGCAGCCAATTGATTTGATTTGTTTTCAATTTCTTGATAAGTTATTTTCTGCTGTTTATACTCAATAGCGACAGAGTTAGGTGTTGTTAATACTTGAATTTTAAATAATTCATGAATGGTCGCATCTCTGGGATAATCTGTTTTTGTATTTGTCCATTCTTCTAATAAATTAGAGTTCGCAACTTGAACTAATGAGTCGGTAATATTCATCTTTTTAACGTAAGAAAATGAAGTTACAAATGGTTATGAAAAATCATTACGGAGCTTATTTGCGAAGATATCTTAATTGAACAGATCGCAATTCTTATAATTTAAAGAGAATGTAGGAATTGATCTAAGCTACATTTGCTCAATGCGCTCAGATCAATTCTGCAAAGTAGTACCAAGTTTTTTTACAGACTCGAAAAGACAAGAGCATTTTGATTGATTATTTCAATCAAAATGCTTTTTCTCCCAGTCTGCTATGCGTTTCCTCCGTAGAAAACATGATCTGCCAGCCCCAAACCGTTGTTGTAATCATCTAGTTTGCTAGTAATCAGACTGCCAGCATCTAAAGGATAGATAACATTGGTATTGGAGTTGTACGGACTTGGCAAATTAGATGCACTGGAAATACCTTGACTCCAGTAATTATCTATGCGTGGGCTATTGACACTGCTACCAGTAAGTTGATTTAACGCGCCATCACCTTTCTTATCACCATTTTCATCTGGAGTTACAGCTTGCAACCAATTGATGCCTTCGTTGATATAGTATCGAGCATCCTTATCACTGGTATTGGCGGTGTCAATGGGGTTGCCAGCGAGATAATTCAACCAACTAGCCACTAAAGAGCGACCAAGATCGTAGCGCACATCTCCATTAGGATGTGATGAGGAATCAACTATCTGGCGTGCTTGGCTGAGAGTATAGAAGATGGTATTCTCCCCTGCATCAGTTTTACCATTGCGGTTGTAGTCACCAATGAGTAAACCTGCATTATACTGTCCAGTCACAGGATCAAGAACCTTTCCCGATTGGGCGGAGTTGGTATAAGAAGGGAATAGGAGGTCGCTGTCTGCAAAATTAGCTAATGTTTTTTGTGATGGCTCATTGCCTTGAATACCATCCCAGAACTTCTGCCACTCAGTATTTGCCCAGAAACCTGGGGTACGCACGCCAGGAGCGGCAATTACTGTGTCAGTATCAGTAGCAGTATTATTGTTGGGATTGGTATCGGTGAAACCAGAGGGAGGAGTAATGGTTGCAGTATTGATTAGAGAAGCAGGAATTGGTTTGAGAACATCAAGGTGGCGAATCTTGAACTGATCCTCTGGGCTGGTATCTGTGTCTAAAGCAGCAATCACAATGGTGTTACCCACATAATTACTTGCATTCACATCCGCCCAGCGATCGCTACTGCTAGTAGTAACGTTAACTTCGTAGAACCCAAAACTGCTGAGAACTGAGTCATTTAAAGTCGTCAGGGGACTGCTAAAGTTGCCAATCCAGACAGAGATATCACTGTCCTGAAGAACATATTGCAGATAAGCTTTATCCAGCACCACTGCTTCTGAGAACTGGAATAAGACGTAGTTATCCCTTCCGCCAACGTTATCAACGACGTGAGTGTTGTTACCGCCATCTCCTTCGCTACTGTCGGTAACACCCAATCCACCACCATAGCTACCCAGATAAGCCGCACTCCAAGCTCCATTTGTGCCATCGACACGGCTAAAGGCTTTGGCTGTGACGGTAATTCCATCTTTTGTGAATGTCCGAGTATTGCCATCTGTTCCATCCAACGCACTATTGCCATTGAAGTCAAATGTGGTCAGACTACCTGTAGATACTGCGCTAGGCGCTACCGTCCCTGTGACTGTGTAGGTAATGCTGCTACCTGCTGTCAAGGTGACGTAATCGTTAATATTACCTGTGCCACTGGTTTGGTTGTCTGTTGCACCTCCACTAGCAACACTTGTCCAAGTGACGTTGGTTAAGTTGCTGGGGATGATATCACTCACCAGGGCGTTGGTAGCAGTAATCAGACCATTATTTCGCGCCACGATGGTATAGGTTATCTGCTGTCCTGGCACCACTGTTGTCAAACCATCTGTTTTCGTTATTGACAAATCACCAATATTTTTGATTAGTCCTGCATCCAAAGTGAGATTATTTTCACCAGAGACAAGGGTAACAATCTGAGTTTGTCCAGTGCCAGGATCAGCATCAGAATCTACAGCATCATTAGCACCTACATTAGCTTGAGTAAACTGAAATCCTGCTGGTAGACCAGAGAATCCCACTCGATATTGTTGACCAGGTGTAAGACCCGTAAAGTTGTAATTCCCACTGGCATTGGTGGTTGTGGTGACAGTAGTATCGCCAATACCATTGATAATGCCATCTGCACCGCCACCAGTAAGGGTAACAGTTACACCACCAACTCCAACTTCTCCTGTATCTTGAATGCCGTTGTTGTTGGCATCGTTGAATACGAAGTCTCCTAATGCTGCTGTTTTGTAGAACCCAGCATCAACTGTGGTGTCATTTTCTCCTGGTGACAGGTTGACTGTATCGGAGGTTAATCCATCACTATCAATGGCATCGTTTCCACCCACATTCTGTGGACTAATACCGTTGAAGCCATTGGGTTGCACAAATTGGACTCGATAATCTCCTGGTTGCAGGTTGGTGAATGAATACAGTCCATTACCATCGGTTGTAGTTGTGGCGATGACATTCCCAGCAGCATTTAACAGGTTGACTGTGGCATTGCTAATTCCACTTTCTCCTGCATCTTGAATGCCGTTGGCGTTTTTGTCTTCAAAGACGAAATTACCTAAACTGGCTAGGGCGACTAAGCCTGCATCTAATGTGCCGTTGAATTCTCCTGATGTTAGGGTGACTGTTTGGGTGATACCTGTGCTGGGGTTGGCATCACTGTCTAATGCGTCATCATTGCCTTGGTTGGCTGCTGAGAATACGTAACCTGTCGGGGCTGTGAATCTGACTTGGTAGTTCCTGGAATTAAGCCACTGAATTGATAGCCTCCACTACCATCGGTTGTGGTTGTAGCGATGACATTACCATTACTGGGGTTGATGAGTTCGACTTTGACTGCACCAACTCCAACTTCTCCTGTATCTTGAATGCCGTTGTTGTTGGCATCGTTGAATACGAAGTCTCCTAATGCTGCTGTTTTGTAGAACCCAGCATCAACTGTGGTGTCATTTTCTCCTGGTGACAGGTTGACTGTATCGGAGGTTAATCCATCACTATCAATGGCATCGTTTCCACCCACATTCTGTGGACTAATACCGTTGAAGCCATTGGGTTGCACAAATTGGACTCGATAATCTCCTGGTTGCAGGTTGGTGAATGAATACAGTCCATTACCATCGGTTGTAGTTGTGGCGATGACATTCCCAGCAGCATTTAACAGGTTGACTGTGGCATTGCTAATTCCACTTTCTCCTGCATCTTGAATGCCGTTGGCGTTTTTGTCTTCAAAGACGAAATTACCTAAACTGGCTAGGGCGACTAAGCCTGCATCTAATGTGCCGTTGAATTCTCCTGATGTTAGGGTGACTGTTTGGGTGATACCTGTGCTGGGGTTGGCATCACTGTCTAATGCGTCATCATTGCCTTGGTTGGCTGCTGAGAATACGTAACCTGTCGGGGCTGTGAATCTGACTTGGTAGTTTCCTGGGGTGAGGTTACTGAATTGATAGCCTCCACTACCATCGGTTGTGGTTGTAGCGATGACATTACCATTACTGGGGTTGATGAGTTCGACTTTGACTGCACCAACTCCAACTTCTCCTGTATCTTGAATGCCGTTGTTGTTGGCATCGTTGAATACGAAGTCTCCTAAACTTGCCTTCCTATAGATACCTGCATCAATAGTACGATTGAACTCATGTGGATTCAGCTTGATGATTTGTGTCTGACCGGTGAGTGGGTCAGCATCAGAATCGGTTGTATCATTACCTTGATTGGAGGGGGTAAAGACAAAACCTGTTGGTAGATTGCTAAAGGTAACTTGGTACTCTACACCAGGCAGAAGAAGTGGAAATAGATAAGAACCATTGGCATCTGTGGTTGTGGTGACAGTAGTGTCATCTGCTGTACCGATTACACCATCTTTGCCACCGCCAATGAGGGTAACAGTAACACCTTCCACACCCGCTTCATTGCCATCCTGAATACCATTAGCATTGAGGTCTTCCCAGACAAAATCACCTAGAGCTGCCGTCTTGAGAATATTAATCGTACTTTGTGCAACATTAGTTCCAGCTTGGTTAACAGGAACAACAATAATTGCGATATCTTGAGGTATGCCATTTTGGCTAATACCCGGTACAAAGCCTGCACCATTTTGAAGGGCTGTATTAACCAGCTCATTAACTCGGTTTTGATTATATGCACCTACTGTACTTAATATCCCGGAAGAAAAGCTGTTCTCCAGTAAAGTCCAGATAGCTACCTGTAAATCGCCAGAGGTATAAGCACCAAAACCTCCAGAAGATGTTTGTCCAACGAATTTCTGATTGATTAGCCAGTTAATCTCATCTAGGTTTTGGGGTTTATCAATTATCCCTGTGGGCAATGGGTCATCATAGCTAGAATAAACTTGCGCTTGGTAGGTTTGCCCCGGAACTATAGTTTGATTGGCATCAATGCAATAAGTGTCATATAGTCCGTTAAGGAAATTACCATTGGTGATTGTGAGATCCACATAGCTTGGCCCATCACCACCAGAACCTGGGTAAGCGACTACGATATTTACATTGTTGTCCGGTAATGTTGACTTTAAAGCTTGCAATAGCTCATTAGTTAAAGACATTGAAAGGCTCCGCAAAATTAGATTCAGCGAATCTAAGCGAGTCAAGGAATTATAAATAAATGTAGGGAACAAATTATCTTTAAAATATCATCTCAGTAATCTACGTAATTTTTTAACTTTAAATATTTTTTTTAATCAAAACAACATAAAATTTATGAAAGTCATTAGACCCAAGAATTTTATGGTTGCTAAAAAAAATAGTGTATGATATAAATTCTAAGCATGAGTACTAATGAGTTTAGCTGTGATTGCTAAAATATTTTGTTTCGCTACCAGAGTAAAAAAATGAAGTTTTTATAGGTGCATAAATTAATTTTTCCAACAAGACCAAGAAATCGGCTCTTCCATAGATATTATGCCAAAGTTTAAACTCAAATTAAGTATTTGTCTTAAAAATCAAGGGTTTTAGCCAGTTAGGGCTTAGGTTTTCTCCCAAGAGTTAAAACGTCAAGTTAAAAGCTGTATTTCTTACCCAGCAAGGGATCTGATCTGTAGCTATTTTTAGAATAACAATTAATGAAAAACTAAAAAATATAAGTTTTGCTTGTTTAAACAAATAAAATAGTTTATTTATTCTTACTACTGTAACCAAAAAAACGGAATATTTAATATTGAGTTTTATGCTTTATTGGCTAAAGCAATGAGGTTAGATTTTTACTAAGTACTACAATAGAAAAAATTACGATTGAGTATCTGCTAATAATAATCAATATGCAATGCCCGTATAACAAGATTTAAACCTTTGAGATTTTAAGATAAAAGCAGATGTCAAGGTTTGCATGAGGCATAAACTAGTTATAGAGTTTTGACCATAATTTGCTTTCATAATTCGTTGGCTATTAAGATGAATGGCGAAAAAGTTTACTGCGTCACATCGCCGCTAACTAACTCAAGAGTCGGAATGACAGTTAATTTGCCATCACAATAAACTTTGGCTTGGAAAGGTAAGATTTTTTTCAGGGCTGATAGCCTCAAACAACATTTTTGAAGTAAGGGACTTAACCGACTTCTTGGTTTTACACCCAGCTTTTGTAGTTGTTTGGTTTTCAGAGTAAGTTCTCCCACTAGCCTTTTTATTTTCCTGGTTTTACCGATTTTTGTTTTTGTTGTTTGTTCGATAAAAAAAGAGCAGCCCATTGCGCGGATTTCCCCCATTGTAGTGACTGCGGGCTATTTCTGGGCTGACTAGTTCCAGGATTTGACTGCGAATTGTTTTTTCTATACCTTCAAGGTCTATCAGCTTACTTTTGTCTGCTTTTTCATACAGCAGTGTTGCTAATTCTTATAAGCAAGTTTTCAGCTGTTCTTGTTTATCCTAGTTCATCATTACTGATTCATACTTGTTTGTCTCTCTTATCTTCTCCTAAAACTTGTATATCTTCCAAAATGTGGATGCTCCCGATTAAACTCGCTGTAGGACATAAAGCTATCCTTCAGTGTCGAGAGTTTTTAATTGAACACACTAATTATGTTGTCGGGAAATGCCAGCACAAGTTAAAGATGGTTGCATTTGATTGGGAAAGTTATCTGCAACAAGTTCAATTTTGCCTTGAGGATTACGTCGCCAGCCAGTTGCTTGGACAAGCACTGCTTGAGGTTTTGGTATTTGTGCTTGTGCGGCTTGTTTTGTCTGGAAAGCAGAGATATCACGGATATCAGACCAAGTGCGTAGACACAAAGCGTCTTGTCGCTAGACATCGCTCCTCAGTTCTTGTGTGGGATTTTGTGGGACACCACCTCTTCCTGTCGCAACAAAACTGCTGTCACTATTTCCAGCACAACCACTAGCAATTTGTTGAGATGGATCAGTGACATTTGCTGGTAATGCTACTAAACCCGAATTAGGATCAACATCGACAGTATTGACTTGCACTGTACCATTTACCCTAAATTGCGAACTAGCAGTAATATAACTTTTGGGCGTGATTTGGTCACGAAATTTTAATCCATAAATACCTTGAGTCGTAATTTGGATATTACCACCACTTCCCAAGACAGCATTTGCAGAAATGTCGCTGTTTTCCTTGGCTACACCCACAATAAACCCGGCATTAATATTAATATTTCCCCCTGTGGAAGCACCAAGGGCATTAGTAACGATTTTACTGCCATAACGTAATAGCAATACCTCATTGATCTCAAGGTGAATATTTCCTTGATTACCGCCATTGACCTCCGAACGCAGACTTGCTCCATTTTTGAGGAAGATATTATTAGCAGTAATATCCAAATTACCAGCATCGCCGCTACCTGTATTACTAACAGTGATTTCGGCACTATCTCTGACTTGAACAAAATCTGATTTGATAATGACAGAACCAGCAGCAAAACTACTAGCAGAAGAAGCTGCGATTGCACTGTTGAGATAGCTACCATTAACTAAGTTTTGGGAAGTTCCTTGTAAATCAACATTTTTGACTTTCAAGTCAATACTACCAGCACTTCGCTACAATTGTACCACCTGTGACAGTATACATACTACTTCCAGACACTGTGGTGCTAAGGGTATTATCAGGGATGACTTGCGCGTCAACACTGCTGTTACAAATAGTAGATAGGAAAATTGCACCAATGAAGCTTAAGCCAGCCAAAGTTAGTCTCATCAACTTATCTGTAATATTCAACTGTGCATCTAGTTTTCCCAGCTTATGATTTTGTTATTTCAGAAATTTTGTAACTTTATTATGATTTTTACTTAATCTTTAAGTGTGGCTGAAGTTTTTGATCCAATCTTGCTTTTGCAGATGCTCTGACAACTCGATGTGCATCTTGCAAGAGAATTTGGAGAATTTCTGTGGTTACTTGCGGATGTTGGCTAATAACATAAAGTTCATACCAAGGAAATGAACGTAATTTTTGTAAATTTTGAGTTAAATATTCAATAGGTGCGGCGGGATGTTGGAGAAGAGCCAAACGAAATGGTATTGTGTCGAGGTTATGAAACTTTGGTTCGATAAAATTAGCTAGATATTTACTGGCAATGGTAGGTGCAATTTGAATTAATCTTTTAACTGCTGCTATAAAAACCTTATGCTCTTTACGCTTATGATCAGACGGAGGACAGATATATTCATAATGGTCATATTGATAATTCTCAGCCAAAATTTCTAGTATATGAATTGGGGTATTGATATTATTGGCAACAGCTATTTGCACAAATTGATTTCTGTCTTTAGCAAGTCTTTCTAAGTAGTTCTCACTCTTTGGACTACTATACGCTTCTATTATCCGAGGATTTTTAGCAACAGCTTCACGGATTAGTACTGATTTATGCTTGGCTAGTTCAGCTAATTTTGGCAGTGGTGTATGCTCATTAATAGCCTCATTGTATTGAATGATAAAATCACTTGTATTCCCATTGACTGCCAATTTTTCTTGGTATATTTTTAAGGCATATTGACGAACTTCTACATGTTTATCGTATAATGATTTCTCGATAAATGCTGGTGAGATATTGAGATTTTGTAACATCAATAAGCGTAATCGATATTCTTTAAATTTGGCTATCCTCTCGCAAATTTCATCAGAGATGTGAGGATGAGAAGCTACTGCTGCATGTACATCTACACTCCGGATATCTAAAATTTCTAATAATAATTTTGATGAGATATCAGGACTGCAAACCACCTGTTGACAAATATTACGTACTGCTTCCCAATAAATATCAACTGGTGTAATTCTCAGCAGTTCTAATAATTGAGGAATTGGAGTCATTGCACTTGTGGCTAGTGCATATTGTTCTTGTTGAGATATTTCTTCAATTTGAGTTCCTTCATAGCTATGTGGTTCGCTAAAAAAATCTCCAGTGTAGATAAATATTATGAGGTTTTGTCTGAGGAAAGTGTAACTGTAATTGCCGCTGTAATTCTTGTGGAAGAGCAGGATTATAGGCAAGTTTTTGCAGTATACGGCTATCTTGGTTGTGGTAAAGAAGCAGTAAAATTTTTTAATGGAGTATGAGGATTTTTAGCTATATTAGCACGTACAAATATATTGCGATCGCCTGATAATTGCTCTAGACATTCTGGCGGTGTTTGGCTATTTAACGCCACTGCTTGACGAACACGAACGCTCTTATCTTGAGTTAGCTGTTTGAGTATATCGAAATCAGCACGAGGATGACTAGCAACACATTCTCTGATTCTCCAATCAGCAGATTGAACTAATATTTTTAGGTCACTTAATTCTAAATTGGGATGTCTGGCAACTCGCACCCTAATAAATGACCATTTACTACTACAAAGTTCTCGTAACTTTTCTACTTGTGTATGAGGATGGGTGGCTAAAAATCTTTCTTGAAAAAAATCATTAACTATTGACCGTGGTAAACTAGGATTACGCATAGCAGCTTCCCTTATTACCCGACTATGATGATGGGCAAGTTTAATTAAACATTCAATAGGTGTGTTTTTATTTTTAGCAACTTCAATGAGAGTGGTAATATTAATTTTGATATTTAACAATTGCTGTAAATATGCTGGTGGAGCATCAATAAATTTAACAATGGCTACTTGCACATATTCTGAAGTTTTAGTGAGTTGTAAATCAGGTGTAATTCCCAACTGCCACAAAATAAATTGATAATAGTGTCCTTTAGAATGGCTACTGCCATAACATCCCACTTCTGAAAAGTTAGAAAAGCTCGCTTCGATAATCTGTGGTAGTTTATTTTCTGCATATTCTTGCCAGCCTGAATCCATTTCTCCGGCAATATTGACGTGCATTTTAATCAATTCATGAATAAACGCATCACAAGAGGGATTTTCTGCTGCTAATTGTAATACTTGTTTACTAGCTTGAGGATTCTGCACAATTCCTAATAAATGATAATGATATCCAGAAATTGCGAATCTGTGTAACCATTCTTGAGGTGCATCTTCACAAGCTAAAATTGTCTGTAGAGATGAACCGGGAATTACTAATTCTGGATTTTCTAAATCTAGTGTGGGGAAAATAGGATTGTGCAGAAATTCTTGAGGAAATTCTTCTGCTAAAAGAAATAAAATATATGGTGGAGTATGAGGATTTCCAGCTACAGCTTGACGGACTTTTATATCTTTATGTCTTGCTAATTTTGTTAATAATTCTGGTGCAGTATTCAGACTTTTGGCAACAGCAATTTCTGATTGATCATTGACTTGCATCAATTCCACCACTCATCCTTTGATAGACTAATATTGTGTTCGCTATTGAGGAACGGCTTTACAGGTTAATTGTGTTGGTAGGGGAATAGAAGATTTATTAGCCACTAGTTCAATTGTACCATCATTCCGACGATATACACCTGTTGCTTGGACAAGCGTTTCTGGAGATTTTGGTATTTGTGTTTGTGCTGGTTTTGGGGTGTGGAATGCAGAGATATCACGAGTATCTGACCAGGTGCGATCGCTCCTCACTTCCTGCGTCGGATTTTGCGGTACACCACCGCGCCCTGTAGCGACAAAACTACTACCGTTGGTATCTGCACATCCGCTAGCAATTTGTTGAGATGGGTCACTTACATTTGCTGGCAACTCTACTAAACCTGAATTGGGATCAACACCAACGTTATTTACTTGCACTGTACCATTCACCCCAAATTGGGAACTGGCAGTAATATCATTTTCTGGTGTCAGTTGCGGACGATATTCTAAGCCGATAATCCCCTGAGTGATGATTTGAATATTGCCACCTCTACCTCGAACAGCATTGGCAATAATGTCACTATCTTCTAAACCGACGATGATGGGTGCATTGATATTGATATTACCGCCATTACCCGTACCGCCTGCTGTGGCCGTAATTTTACTGCGATCGCGCATCAGCAGCAAACTTCCTACTTGCAAGTTAATATCACCACCATTACCAGATTCTGTTTGTGCCTGAATTAAAGCTTGATTTTTTAATTGAATCTGATCTGCGTTGATATGCAGATTGCCTGCGTTACCAGTACCTTGACTAGTAACACTGACTGTTCCATTATCAGTTAATGTCAGCTTAGGTGTATTAATGCTGACATTACCAGCATTTGCCGTCAGTATATCTGGTAAAACAAACAATTGCCGTAACTGGGGACTTAAACGGACAGCAGAAGAATTGATATTACTGTTATTGTTACTACTGCTACCACTAATGGCGATCGCCTCCCTGGCATTGATTTGGACGTTTCCGGCATTACCTTGAAAGAATACCGATGAACCAATTGATCCACCATTCAATATTTGTAATTTGCCAGTATCTATAATCAAATCTTGGGTATTTCCAGTCGCAAAACTAGTTAGACTAATACTGCTATAAAGCCCAGAAGGGTTTTCGCCCATGACTGTAGTATTTTGATTACGAACTATCACCTGACCACTGGAGCCTCGACCAAATGTCACCGAAGATAAAGAGGCTCCCTCAGATACTAATAAATTATTCCCATCAATTAAGAGATTACCAGCCGTTCCTTTTCCATAGGTACTAGTGGCAATGGAAGTTACACCAGTAGGATTAAGAGGTGAAAAACCTGATACCTCTATATCTGCTGCTTTTATCTGAATGTTGCCACTGTTAGCAGATCCAAAAGTGACAGTATTTATTGCTGAACCTTCTTGGAGTGTCAAAAAGGGAGTGATGATACTAATATTGGCGCTGGTACCCGTTCCCAAGGCTTCCGAGCGAATCCAACTGCGAATTTTAGCATCGGGTGTGGTGCCAATTATAGCGATCGCTTCTGATGCTTGCAAATGAATATCTCCACTGGGTAGGTTGCCATAATTC
Source organism: Nostoc piscinale CENA21 (assembly GCF_001298445.1). Lineage (NCBI taxonomy): Bacteria > Bacillati > Cyanobacteriota > Cyanophyceae > Nostocales > Nostocaceae > Nostoc > Nostoc piscinale. Next base: position 3,510,509 of record NZ_CP012036.1, read on the forward strand.
TTGGAAAAAATCAATGAACCATCAGTAAAGTTGATATTTCTGCCCTGAAGTTGAACTGCACCGGAGTTAAACCCACTCACATCTAATAGAGATTTTTGCGTCAGTTGAATATCGGCAAAACTTTGTCCCTGCTCATACTCCAATTTATAGCCTTGGGTAGTTGGTACTAAACTAACTAATCCTGCACCACCTAAACTACCTAATGCTATTTGCCCTGTTTCAGTGATTAAGGTAGCGCCATTCAAATTGATATTACCACCCACTAGTGCCAGGGTTTTGCCAGACTGTACTTGCAATTTTGTTGAGCTAGGATTCCTAATTAAAGGAGCAAAACTATTGTTAGTATCTAAGCTATGTCCTGTACCTTGGACTTGTATCGGTGAGGGATGATTACCCATTTGCAGTCCAATAGGAACACTCATAGTCAATAATGTATTTGTTTGTGGACTAACCGCACTAAATTCAGTTCCATCGGCAAACTTGATACTATTTGCAGTTGTCGCTATAAAGGAACCACTAATATTCAAACTGGCATTTTTACTAAAAATAATCCCTGCTGGGTTAAGTAAAAATAAATTGGCATTGGCGTTAATGCTGCCATCAATGTAAGAAACACTATTGCCAGTGACGCGACTAAAAATGTTTTGGATATTGCCACTATAACTGAAGGTGACAGAGCCGTTGCTGGGAATAGAAAATTGGCTGAAGCTATGAAATAAGTTCTTGTCAACAACAGTACCGCCCGTAATGGTGTAACTATTACTGCCAGTCACAATGGTATTGAGAGTACCATCAGGTATGACTTCCGCTTGAACACTTCTGTTGCAAATAATAGATAGAAAAATTGCACCAATCAAGCCCAAGCTAATAAAACTTACTTTCATCGACTCATCTCTAATTTTATACAGGTAATTTAGTGTTCCCAGATGAGAATTTTAATACTATGAAGATTTAAATTTAACTTTTAGGTACTGCTGCACAGCTTAACAATGGCTGAACATTTGTAGAAGATTTAGCAGCAACTAACTCAATTTTACCTTGGGGATTACGTCGCCAGGAAGTAGCTTGGAAAAGTATTTCTGAGGGTTTTGGTATTTGGGCTTGTGTTGGTTGTTTGGTGTGGAATGCAGAGATATCGCGGATGTCTGACCAGGTGCGATCGCTCCTTAATTCCTGTGTTGGGTTTTGCGGTACACCACCTCTTCCTGTAGCAACAAAACTACTACCATTGGTATTAGAACAACCACTTGCTATTTGCTGTGATTGATCAGTAACATTTGCTGGTAGTTCTACTAAACCTGAATTGGGGTCAACACCAACATTATTCACTTCAACTGTACCATTCACCCCAAATTGTGAACTAGCAGTGATATCATTTTCTGGTGTTAGTTGCGAACTATATTTTAAACCAAAAATCCCCTGAGTTGTAATGTCAATATTTCCGCCTTTACCTTGGAAAGCATTGGCAATGATATCGCTGTTTTCTAAGCCGAGAATGATAGGTGAATTAATGGTAATGTTACCACCATTGCCAGCAGCACCAGCTTCAGCATTAATGAAACTACCATTACGCATAAGCAAATAATCGCGGAGTTGCAGATTGATATTACCCCCTTGACCAACTTTTGTGGATGCAGAAAGACTACTACCATTGTTGAGATACAAGGTATTGGCATTAACATTTAAGGTTCCTGCATCACCTTGAACTTCATTTTCAACAAACACTCTTGCTCCATCACGAATGCTTAATTTAGGAGTATTAATTGTGACGCTACCTGCATTTGCCTTAGCGGTACTATTGTTACTAATTGTTGTAGGAGTTCTCAGTATGAATAAACGGGCGATCGCTCCAATATAACTAGGATTTGCTGCGTCTTTCATCCCGCTCACATCTATTGACTCAGTGGCATTAATGGTAAGGTTGCCAGCATTCCCTCTACTCACACTCGAAACTGAGACTAAACCCCCATTTTCTATTGACAATTTCCGAGTATCTAAATGTAAGTCTCCTGCATCTCCAGGGCCAAAAGTATTCGCTGATAGCAAACTGATAAAAAGTGATCCAGGGGGAGCATTCAAACTTGAGACATTCACGGTATCAGCAGTAACTTTAACATTGCCTCCCTTACCACTAGAAAAGCTCCTAGTACCAACATTAGCACCGCCCAAAATTGAAAGGCTATTAGTAGAAATCGATAAATCTCCACCTGGCTTAGTTCCAAAAGCAGCAGCAACAAGCACACCAAAGAGCGGAACAGTAGATGGATCTTTCGGATCAACTCCACCTACAGAAACTGCATTGGCATTGATTGTGATGTTACCACCACGGGCCGATTGATAGCTACGACTCATGACAATTGCCCCGCGATCAATTGTTAATGTTGGAGTTTTAATTACAATATTTCCTGCGGTTCCTGATAGTAGAGTTTCATTGACTATGCCACTGGAACTGAGAAAATCTGAGGATCTCCCAATTACTTGTAGCGATTCTGTAGCATTAACAGTAATATCTCCTGCTTGACTTTTGCCTAAATTTTGTACTACCAGCAAAGAACCATCCCGAAGATTGATCTGTTTACCCTGAAGTTGAATCGAACCTGGACTTGTCCCGCGTACAGATACAACAGCACGTTGACTCATTTGGATATTTCCAAAGCTAGAACCATTGCTGGGATAGCTAAATGTTAATGCGTGTGGCGTAAGATTGATATTTGCGCTGCCTTGAGTTATGCTGCCAAGTTCAATTCGTCCGCTCGGTGCAGAAAGAAAGCTGCTATCGAGAACGAGATTACCACCTATTAAAGCTAGTGTTTTTCCAGGTTTAACCTGTAAGCCATTTGTACTAGTTAATCCAGTAACAGGAGATGTAGGATTCAATTTACTATTATTTCCCATTCCTTGCACGGAAATAGTTGCCGGGTTGCCCCCAAGTTGTAACCCTACAGGTACACTCATGCTTAACAATGGGGATTGAGTTATATTGGTGCTGAACTCTTTGCCATCAGCAAATTTTATGCTATTTGCCGTTGTGCCGATAAAAGAACCACCCACATTTAAACTCGCATCTTTCCCAAAAATAATCCCCGCCGGGTTGAGTAAAAACAGATTTACACCACTATTAGTTGTGATGGAACCGTTAATGTCGGAAACCTCACCACCAGTCACTCGACTAAAAATGTTTTGGATGCCAGAAGTACTGCTGAAGGTGGCAGAACCACCAGCAGGAATAGAGAATTGGCTAAAGCTATGAAATAAATTATTGCCAACAGCCGTACCGCCAGTGATGTTGTAACTATTACTTCCAGACCCAGGAGACACAGCAGTGCCGAGAGTAGTATCGGGTTTGACTTCTGCCTGAACATGGCTGTTACCAATAGCTAAGATGTAGAATGCACCTATTAAACCTAAGTTAGCCAAAGTTACTTTCATCAACTTATTTGTAATTATCTACCTTGTGTCTATTTTTCCCAAAATAAATTTTGCTATTGGGGTGGTTGTGTAATGTTATGGTAAGTTTTTTTCAGTTTTTATGAACAGCAGCACAAGTTAATGATGGTGGTAAATTCCCAGAAGATTTATCGGCAATTAATTCAATTTTGGCTTGAGGATTACGTCACCAAGAAGTAGCTTCGACAAGTGTTTCTGGTGATTTAGAAATTTGGTTTTGTGCTGGTTTTTTATATAGAATGCAGAGATATCGTGTATGCCTGACCAAGTGCGTAGACGCAAAGCGTCTTGTCGCTAGACATCGCTCTTTATTTCCTGTGTCGGATTTTGTGGTACACCACCCCTTTCTGTAGTGACAAAACTACTACGGCGATCGCTTCTTACCTGTTTGCCTTGGTTTTTCGTAGATAAGTCTGTGAGTTTATAAAACACCTTGAAAAATCTGATTAGCAGTTAGTTGTAAATTTGGAAAAGTGGGAGATAAAATCCTTTCTGAATTTCTAAATTGAGTAACTTGATATTCTTCATCAACTAGATGATAAATAGAAATAGTTGGTTGTTTAGGATTCCCAATAAATTTTCTAGCTCCCAAAGCAGCATAATCTACAATCCAATATTCGGGAATCTTCATAGCTTCGTAATTTCCTAATTTAGTATAGTAATCATCTTCCCAATTTGTACTCACAACCTCAATAATCAAAGGAATCGATTCACTGTACATGACGGTCGATTCTTTCTCCCATAGTTCCTCATTATGTAGATTAGCATCGTTGATTAAAACCACATCTGGCGAGTAACCTGATGATTTTCTTGGTGGTTTGACTAATGCTGTTTTAGGGATAAAGTATGGCAATTTTAAGCGTTTATATTCAACGGTAATTTCTCCTGCTAAAAAACCCGTAACTTTTTCATGTGTTCCACTTGGTTGAGGCATTTCTACGATGATTCCATCATGTAGTTCGTAACGTTTTCCGGTGTTGTCCGGTAGCCATACCACAAATTCTTCAAAGGTTAATAGTTTGGGTAAAACTTGAGCCATTGCAAAACCTCCGCTTGTTTTGACTTTAGCATTCTTAACAACCAAAGTGATTAGTTGGCTACGACGCTAGCACAGGTTAAATCCGGTTGTGTATAGCCACTGTGAACAGCAACTAACTCAATTTTGCCTTGGGCGTTACGTCGCCAAGAAGTAGCTTGGACAAGAGTTTCTGAAGTTTTTGGTATTTGGGCTTGTGCTGGTTTTGTGGTGTGGAATGCAGAGATATCGCGGATGTCTGACCAGGTGCGATCGCTCCTAATTTCCTGCATCGGGTTTTGTGGTATTCCACCTCTACCAATGGCAACAAAACTACTACTAGTATTGGCAGTACAACCACTAGCTATTTTTTGCGATGGATCGCTAACATTTGCTGGTAATTCAACTAAACCTGAATTGGGGTCAACACCAATATTGTTAATTTCTACTGAGCCATTTACATTAAATGCAGAACTCGCTGTAATATCGTTTGTCAAATCTTCTCTTGGAGTCAGGGTATCACGGAATTTTAAACCAATAATACCTTGAGTTGTAATGGCAATATTACCACCCTTTCCTTGTACGGCATTGGCGATAATGTCACTATTTTCTAGCCCAACTATGACTGGAGCATTAATACTAATATTGCCACCATTGCCAGTACCGCCTGCTTCTGCATTAATAAAGCCACCATAACGCATGAGTAATAAATCTCGCAGTTGCAGATTGATGTTACCGCCTTCGCCTGCTTTTGTATTGGCTAAAAGGTTTCCACCATTTTTGAGTGTCAGGGTATTGGCATTAATGATCAGATTACCAGCTGTGCCAGAGCCAGTATTTTGAACAAAAATCGTCGCACCATCAGCAACGTTCACAATGGGTGCGTTAATTGTCGTGTTCCCTGCATTAGCACGGGAAATTTTACTAAAAGCGCCTACAGGCAGAACAGCAGTACCAATATAACTGGGAGTTTCTCCAGGTTTCATCCCACTCACATCAACTGATTCTGACGCATTGATAGTCAGTGAACCTGCATTGCCTAAAACTATGCTCGAAGCCGATACTCTCCCACCACTTTGAACAGATAGCTTACGGGTCTCAATGTTCAAATTACCTGCATCACCAGGCCCGAATGTGGCGGCAGAAACTAAAGTAAAATAACTACCTTTTGGCGTTCCTGCACCTAATACCTGGATTGTATCTGCCTTGATATTCAGATCGCCGCCCTTACCTGAAGAATAAGGTCTAGCTGCTATATTGGCTCCGGCTGAAACAGATAAATCTTGAGTGGAAATAGAAATATCTCCGCCCTTTCCTTTACCAAAAGAAGCGGCTAATATTTGGCTGACGGCTCGAAAAGGAGAAGGATCGCCTGGTGCATAACCATTAACATCGATTGCATCACTATTGATGATAATGTTGCCCCCAGTGGCGGCGCTAAATGTGCGGTTTAAGATGTAACCACCTTGATCAATATTTAACTTCGGGGTATTAACGATGATATGCCCTGCTGCCGCAGAAGATACGGTGTCATTGACTAAACTGCTAGAACTTGTAAACTTAGGGGATTTACCGCTGATATTCAATGCTTCTGTAGCATTAACAACAATATCACCCGCAGCTTGGTTACTACGATTTTGGACAAATACTAAAGAACCATCACGGATACTTACCTGGCTCCCTTGAATTTTGACAGATCCGCCATTTTCTCGGCTGAGATCGCGTGTAGATGCTAAAGCACGTTGGGTCAGAGTAATATCACCAAAATTCCCAGTCTTGGGATAACTCAGGGTAAATCCTTGGGAAGTAGAATTGAGAGTAACATTAGCGTTGCTGATGCTACCCAGTTCTATTTGTCCTCCTGGTGCGGAGAGTAACCCGCCATCCAAGGCAATATCTCCACCTACTAATGCTAGGGTTTTGCCAGATTGTACTTGTAATCCTCTGGTGCCAATATTAAGTCCAGATATCTGAGTTGATGCAAGAAAATTGGCATTGTGTCCGGCTCCTTGAACAGTAATCGCTCCTGGATTGCTGCCAAGTTGCAAACCAACAGGGACGCTCATAGTTAATAAGGCTGGCGATGTGGTGTTGGTGGCGCTAAACTTCAACCCATCGGCAAATACGATGCTATCGGCGGTTGTCCCGACAAAAGAACCGCCGATGCTCAGTTTAGCGTTAGCCCCAAACAAAATCCCGGCAGGATTCAGCAGAAATAAATTGGCGCTACCTTGGGCGCTGATTGTGCCATCGATATTTGATAAACTACCACCTGTGACGCGAGCGAAGATGTTTTGTACACTGGTAGGATTTTGGAATGTGACAGTAGTACCGTTAGGTATGGAAAATTGACCGAAGCTATGAAAGAGGTTACTTCCATACTGGGTACCTTTGGTAATACTAAAGCTATTGCTGCTTGGTTGAGAAACTTCGGTGCTGAGTGTGCCGTCAGTTGTCACCTCGGCATTGGCAGCATTACTCCATAGGAGCATAATAGCCAATCCTATCCGACTTGCAACTATACTTGTTTTCATATTTAATTTGCCCTTGATACCCACAATTTCCAATTCTCTAAATTTAAGATTCCCTATCAAAGGAATTGTTAATCACTTTGATTAAAACAGTGAGTACTGCATAGAGAAGTACAATCCGTTTTCTTGGAGCGATCGCTTGTCGCCATCCACAGAGATGATTGGAATACCCCAATCTAAACGGGCAGAAAAGTTATTGCCTTGTTTCCATAACAGCCCAAACCCTGCACCCACTAAGGTATTTGTCGAAGGATTGTTACCTTTGGTATTCCAGCCTTGACCGACATCAACAAATGGTGCTAGTTGTAACACTCCTTGGATTTTGTTAGCACGCACAATGGGAAAGCGAAATTCTGAGGAAAACAAGAAGCCGCTATCTGTGAGTAATGTGTCTTGGCGATAACCCCGCACACTTAGCTGTCCACCTAATCCAAATTGCTCTAAAGGTACTAGATTATTTGCGGCTAGTTGTAAATCAGCCCTACTTAAAAACAAGGTATCTGGAGCAAATTGTCTAACCCACTGTGCTTGTCCTCGCCAACTAAAAAAGCGGCTATCAGGAGCCTCATCACTCACACTAGCTCCAAACCAATCGACTCCCAAACTAAATTGCGATCGCGCGGCGAAAACTTGTGTACTGCTGCGGTGGGTATACTCTTGGGTAAAGCGCAAGGCAGAAATTTTGGTTCTGCCATTCTCGTCGGCTCCCGGAGATAAAGGAAAGCCGCCAATATTATCTAAACCAATGATTGTTTGACTTTCTTGGCGGGAAAATGATATTCCCACCGCTAATTCTTGAGTAGGTTTTTGCAGTAATGGTTGACGAAATCCAAATTCATACGCGGTGCTATTTGATTGAATATCCAGAACGCTGAAAGGTTCTTCAATAACGTTGTTCCAGCCTTGATTAACACTAAAAGATAAAGCGCCGTTGTAAGCATTTACAGGCAATGTGTAACTAGCTGCAATGGTATTACTACCATTAGTATTGGTATAACCCACACTCAAAGTATCCCCTAGTCCTAATAGATTGGCCTCTTGGACATCTATACCCCGGCGAAAACTGCCAACACTAGGCGATCGCCCGTTATCCAAGCTGACTGATCCTGTGAAGGTGTCGGCTTCTTGAACTTCGACACGTAAGATATTAGTTCCGGGAGTTGTACCGGTTTGCAATTCCGCAGAGATATTTTTAATGCGGGAATCGAGTCGGAGTAGTTGTAGTTTTTCCAGTAAGCGTGGCACATTTAGGGGTTTTCCTGCACCTATACGAATGCGATCGCGAATGTAGTTGCTATTCAATCGTCGATTACCCACAATTTTGATTTCTTGCAAACTACCTTCAACTACCTGAATTTTGACGACTCCTGCATCTAGTGTTTGCGGTGAAATTATCGCCCCAGTGGTGACATAGCCTTTATCGGTGTAGAACTTGCTAATAGCTTCTTTGACTTGTAATAACTCTGCAAAGGATACTTCGCGCCCCACAAAAGGGGCTGTAATCGGTGCAAAATCTTTTGGTGTAAATACTGTACTGCCAATAACTTCAATGCGCTCTACCCGGAATTTAATATTAGGATCATCTTCTCCTGTTGTTGGCTGATCAGGTAATTCCACAGGCGGAAGTAATGGCTCTTTTTCTGATGGTTGTGGTAGCGCATCTGATGGTAAGGGCGTAACCGGAATTTCTTCTATTCTTCCTGGTGGTAAACTCTGCGGGTTGGCAGTTTGTCCGTATGCCTGATGATAATTACATAATACTGCTGCAATAACAAAACTGAATGTTAAAGGTTTCAGTGTTATTCTGCGCGGTTGAGAAATTAGTTGATGCTTGTGTGTATGGCTAATTATCAATTTTGTCTTCACACTAAAATACCCACGCATAAATATTGAGTCAGTTTTCTAGGCAATCATCAAAATCACTGTTGTACTTCACTGATTGAGAGTTGCTTTGCTTAGTGATGTAATGAGTATCATATATCCCAAGATTACGCTTTATTTTTTACAATTGTACCCAGTGTAAATACTGTTTTTTTGTGATCAATAAATTTAATTACGCATGATTACAGACAACCATCAGATGAACTCTCATCGTGGCATTCCGCCATAACTTTTGCTATCCCAAAAAACCCCTTTTAATCTGCCATTTCACAGATTTACTTGAGTTTTATCTTGGGCGTATGGTACATTTAGAATGAGGTTATTTGCTGCAAAATATAACATTGTAATTTTGGCTAAATTAGGCTTTGACAATCAACTTATTCAAAGTATCAATAGTCATTACAAGTCGTGATATTACAGTTTGTCTAAGTTTTTAACCTAGTCATTCAAAAAGTAAATTATGATTGGTTAGCTAGGTTTTAACGGATATTAACCTAGAATTAACTTTTAGACTGTTGAAAAAAAATTTATTATTGATGATGAGTAAGCTATTTTACTTGCTAGTTTTATCTCTAATTTGAGATGATATTAAAATTCATTAAAATAGTAAAAAAAAATATAAATATCTAGTATTTAAGAATGTAATTATAGTATTGTTTATGATGATTAAATCAAAATCCAAAGTTATTAAAATATTATAAAAAGCCAGAAGCATTCCTGGAAAAAGTTTTGAACTGAGGATTAATGATTATAAAAAAATATTAACTTCTGCAACAGGCATATATGAGTAAAGCTGATAGTAAAACAAGTTTGTTGCAAAAACAATTATGGCAGCGCGAAAAGACGAGCGATCGCATTTTTATCTTGTTTGAACTATCGCTCTGGGGAACTATCTAGCTACCTACAAAGCATTGCCTGTGGAGTCAGCGAGTTATTAGAAATCGATTGGTCAGTAGTGACTGTTTGCCAAAAAGATTTTGAGAGAGTACTAGCCAGTAGTATTGATATGGGCGAGGGTGAGCATGTTTATTCACTACATGGTTTACTCACTGGCACAGTGATCGAAATTGGTCGCCCTTTGGCTGTAGAAGATGCAGTCAAAAATCCAGAGTATGGGCAGATTCCCGAAGGTTACTATGCTTATTTGGGCATACCCTTAAAAACAGCAGAAGGAAAAGTCATTGGTACAATCTGCTCTTTTCATCGCCAGCACAGAGCATTTACACCAGAAGAAATTCAAGTCGCTGAAGTATTTGCCGAACGCGCAGCCACAGCCATAGATAATTATTATCTCTACCAACAACAGTGCGAATTTAATCAAATTTTAGAATCAGAAGTAGAAAAACGTACTGTTGAACTGCGAACCGCCCAAGCCAAACTAGTAGAACAAGAACGCCTAGCAGCAATTGGTGAATTTGCTGCCATGATTGTGCATGAAATTCGCAATCCTTTGACGACAATGCTCATGGGATTAAAGTATTTCCAAAAGACTAGTTTGAACCCTGCATCGCAAGAGCGATTATCGTTAGCATTAGGTGAAGCCTCTCGGTTAGAAAATCTGTTGAGTGAAATTTTGCTTTATGCGAAACCTCAAGTTTTGCAATTAGATGAATTAGAGATAAATGACTTTATTCGAGAGTTGCTGAAATTAATTTGGGGAATGCCAGAAGCATTAGAACAGGAAATAAAATTTATCGCCAGCCCAAACCCAATCAAAATTTTAGGAGATAAAGACAAGCTCAAACAAGTATTTATTAATATTGTGCGTAATGCTTGTGAGGCAGTTTCCTCTGGAGATGTGATTATCTGGGAAGTAAAAAATTCCTCTTTGGGTCAAGTTAGCATTAACGTTTGTAATGGCGGTGAGCCAATTCCAGCCGAAATTCTCTCACAACTAACTCAGCCATTCTTCTCCACCAAATCTAACGGTACTGGGTTGGGACTTGCAATTAGTAAACGCATTGTTCATGCTCATGGTGGGGAATTATCTATTTATTCTGATGCTGCATCTGGTACTACTGTTACAGTGCAATTACCTGTGGTGACTGTACGGAAAATGGGGTGAAATCAAGTCAAAAGTCAAAAGTTAAAAGTTAAAAATTATCTGAATTTAGCATTTTGACTTCCTCGTATGGATATAGGTGTTCAAAACTCTGATATCCAATCTCAAAAACTAAATTTGTGTCAGTCCTCAGAGTAATTTCATACTTTGGTGATGTGGTTTATGATTACGCAAGGGAGGGGAAATTTAAAACTCCTACACCCTGAAACCCACTACTAAGTCCTATTTGTAAGTATCTATTTTGAGGTGAGGACAATTGGTGCAACAACCAGAACTGCGGCAAAATTCGCCGATGCGGTCAATTGGTCGCGTGTTGAAGAGTTTAGGCAATTACCGTTGGACTTCTTTGGGAGCTTTGATTAGTGTTTTACTATTAACAGTTGCCAATGCTGTGACACCGCAATTATTTCGTTGGGGAATTGATCAAGGTATTGCACCGCGCAATTTACAAATAGTACTTTATAGTGCGGCTTGGATGGTAGTGGCCGCGATCGCACGGGGTTTGTTTAACTTTGGTCAAAGCTATTTAGCTGAAGCTGCATCTCAAGGTGTCGCTTATGATTTACGCAACAAAATTTTCAGCAAAATTCAAAATTTGAGTTTTAGCTATCATGATCAATCGCAGACTTCCCAATTATTAACCCGTGTCACCAGCGACATTGAGCAAATCCGCACTTTTGTTGGGACTAGCTTGATTCAGGTGATTGGCGGATTGATAACATTGGTGAGTATTGCGGTGATTTTGCTCATCATGAATTGGCAACTGGCTTTAATTACCTTATCAGCAGTCCCGATATCTGCATGGTTGATGGCAAGGTTTGTGAATCGGAATAACCAACTGTTTGGTCAAATACAACAGCAATTGGGTAATTTGAATGCGGTTTTGCAAGAAAACTTGCTAGGGATACGAGTAGTTAAAGCCTTTGTGCGCGAGTCGGCGGAAAAGTCGCGTTACACCACCTTAAATGATGCCCTCGTCACTGCAAATATGCAAACGATTCGTGCTATTCGCAATACATTTCCGTTTATCTTTTTGCTGAGTACTTTGGTGACATTGGCAGTTTTTGGCTATGGAGGTATACAGGTAATTTTTGGTAGCTTTTCGATTGGGGAATTAGTAGCATTTAACTCATACTTAGTGTTAATTTTTCAACCCATATTATTAATTGGCTTTGCCGCCCCAGCGATCGCTCAAGCCGCAGCCTCGGCCACACGAGTGTTTGAAGTAGTTGATGCTGCTGTAGAAATCCGCGATCGCCCGAATGCGATGTTATTTGATACTTGCGGTGGCCGCATTACCTTTGAAAACGTTTCCTTTCGCTACCCAGGAGCCACAACCGAAGCCCTAAAAAATGTATCTTTTGAAACCAAGCCTAAAGAACTCATTGCTGTTCTAGGTATGACAGGTTCCGGCAAAAGTACAATTATGAACTTGATTGCGCGTTTTTATGATGTGACTGGAGGAGCGATTCGCATTGATGGGCGCGATGTGCGAGATTTTACACTCCAAAGTTTGCGATCACATATTGGCATAGTCTTTCAAGAAAGCACCTTATTCTCTGGAACTATCCGCGATAATATTGCCTACGCCAAACCCAATGCCAGTTTAGAACAGGTCATAGAAGTGGCGAAAACTGCCCAGATTCATGATTTTGTGATCAGCTTACCCGATGGCTACAACACAATTGTCGGTGAACGGGGTGTTGGTTTATCTGGCGGACAAAAACAACGGATTGCGATCGCTCGTACCTTACTTACCGATTACAGTATTCTGATTTTGGATGATAGTACCTCTGCGGTTGATGCTAAAACAGCCACACAAATTCAAGCCGAACTAGATGATTTAATGCAGCAAAAAGCTTGTGTCACCTTTGTAGTAGCGCAACGTATTAGTACAGTCAAGAATGCCGATCGCATTTTATTAATCGATAAAGGTCAATTGGTAGCCCAAGGAACCCATGAGGAATTGATGCGAATTAGTCCACTTTATGGGGTAATTCTAGAATCTCAAATCCAACATCATCAAGTAAAATCTTGATTGATCGCGCCAAGCAGAGTAAGAATTTTGCCTCCTAGCTCAACCGCATAACGGTAAGTAAAAAGGCAAAAGTAAAAATGCAAAAATGAAGAATACTTTTGACTTTTGATACCATTTAACGAAAAATCTGATACAGATGTAAACCCTGAAAGGTTTACTGTATCTAAGTTTTTTAGTTGCGAATTGCGACTTGCGAATTGTGAATTGGTATGACTTCTCCGCCTCCTAATTACAGCATAATTAAACCCAGCCTGACACCAGCCGTCACTGCTTCCGTACGGGAGGAGACAGCCAGCTTTTGAAAGATGGATGAAACATGGAACTTTACCGTATGTTCAGAAATTTGTAGACGTTTAGCGATCGCTTTATTACCCAACCCAGAACCTAACATTCCCAACACCTCAATTTCTCTGGGTGTCAAAGTTTGTACAGGGTTAGTCACAACTTTTTCGCGGATGGGGAGTAATTCTAAATAATCTGGATGCAGTACTATCAAACCCGATGCGATCGCTTCAATAGCCGCAGTAATTTCCGCTTCTGTGCTAGTACTGGGTAATATCCCCCGGACACCAGAACGTAAGCCAATTTCTAGGTCAATATTTTCGATATCTTCCGTAATTAGCAAAATTTGTTGTTCTGATATCTGTTGCAATTTTGTCCAAGTTGATGAAAGATGACTGCTGAAATCTAACAGCAATACATCTGGTTGTAGTTGTTCAAATTCCTTGGTGAATGTCTCTAAATCTGATGTCGTTCCTACTACAGTTAATTGGGGATGATGATTGATGACTGACGACAAACCTACCTGCACGACTACAGAAGCAGCAATTACCATCACTCGGATCATGTAGCCTCCACAGCGTTTTTCTTGGCAATGTCAACGATAAATTGCTGTCTCCCTCGCAACACTTGTAATGGTATGGACTCCTGGCTGTAATGCAGATATTTTGCCAAGTCATCGGGTTTGGTGAATAACCGTCCTGCAACCCCAATTAAGACATCGCCAATTTGCAAACCAACAGTTTCTGCCACACTACCAGGAAGTACAGATAATACCAATAAACCAAGACTGTGCCTGTCTATGACTACCGATTGTAAGGTGACTCCGAGTTGCCAACGATGATTACCACTCAGAAAGCGGTTAACTGTGTTGCTAGGAATTGCCACCGCCAAACCATTGACAATCATTGTATTGATCCCAACAACTCGTCCCAGACAATCAGCTAAACATCCACCAGAATTACCAGGATAAAGCTGTAAATCTGCGATGACTGCTTGTTGATGATTGCTGTGAACCATCCCCATTGTGAATGCGCCATCATCACCTAAAGGATTACCCACAGCCAAAACTAATTCACCAACTCGCAATGTATCGGAATTACCGATGGTGGCAGGATGTAAGTTAGTTGCAGAAATTTTGAGTACGGCTAAGTCTTGCTGGGGGTCAAAGTGCGATCGCACCGCCGCAAATACTCTACCATCAGATAATTCTACAGTCGGCTGCTGACTGGTCGCCACATGAGCATTCGTAATAATCAACCCGTCTGCTTGCCAAATTACCCCAGAACCAACTCCCAACCCACCGCTTTTAATTTTGACTGTGCTTTGACGCAGTTTAGCGGCAACTGCGGACAGTTCATCATTGAATTGTGTCATCATCTTTGCCAGGAATCCTGAGAAATTACTTACTCGACGGGGCGTTCGCCAACCACAATATCTAACTCAACCAATGCCCCACCCCGGACAACCTGCACTTTGATGAGTTTACCAATGCGATCGCTATTATTTAGTAGTGCCAAGACATCGCCTGTATCACTCACAGCTACATTATCTAATGTTACCAACACATCCCCCAGCAATATACCTGCCTTGTCAGCCGGACTAGATGATTCCACATTGACAACAATTACCCCGGTTGTCGTCGTTAAATTTAAACTATTTTTCAAATTGTGCGGTAAGCGTACAGGCTGCATACCTACACCCAAATAACCGCGAGAAATGTGTCCCTTAGTGAGTAATTGATTGACTACACGCTCAATTGTACTAGCCGGAATTGTTAAAGCCGTACCACGCCTTCCTGATGTATTCATTCCCACCACATAACCAGCCGCATCTACCAGCGCCCCACCAGCAAAACCAGGGTAAAGGGTGATATCTGGGCGAATAAATTGGTCAATATTGCCACCACTCATACTCCGCCAAGCCCCGCTCACTACACTCACCGCCCCCATCGCCGCCCGGATATCACCTTCGCTACTTCTGGCTAGTCCCAAAATTAAATGACCAACTTTGAGTTTTGTGACATCACCAATTTGTACAACTGGAATTGCTGCATTTTGTAGTTGAAAAACCGCTATATCAGTACTAGGGTCATGACCGATAAATGACGCTTGTACAGTATTTCTATCTGCAAGAGTTACCGTGATTTCGTCATAACGCCCCAGAGATTCATCAGAAGTCACAATAATATTATTACGCCAGTGAATTCCACTAGAGGAAAGACGTTTACCAGCATTAACAGCAACTACAGCATTTCCAGCCTGTTCTACAATATCTGCTAAACTATTAGAAAAATCCTGCAATGAAGACATAAAATTATCCGCCAATATTTTGTGATGCTTCTATCTTGTCGCTTTATATCCAGAGATAGCATCGGAAAAATGGGGAGAATGTCACCTAGAAAAATGGCTAGTACAACAAGGCAAAAATCAAAAGTCAAAAGTCAAAAGAAAGAATAACGATACCACAAGCCTTTTACCAATTTATTATGGTCTGTTTATTTACGCCGACCTGTACTAGTACTCTTGTGAAGTCAAACATCTGATTAAATAGGCTTTACATTTATTTAGAATAATTACTTTATTTACGCTCCTATGTACTAGTTAAAAACTATATTGAAAATATACTGATTATCATTTTCATTATCTAACACCTAGCTGGATTAACTAGGTTGCCAACCAGCTAAAAATGAACTAAGGTAGGACTGAATTTTTCTGAGGTAAATTAATATAAACTTTTCCGAAATTTAGCCTTAACAATTGGTAGATGCTGAATATAATTCATTGATTTGGCAGATATATGTTAGTCACTAATTTAAATTGGCAATTTACATTTAAATTTGATTTGCAATATGCTCATTACCAATTTAACAACTTGTAAAAATTTCTATATATGCAACAAAGCTTAATGAAATATTTAGAAAATATGCTGTAAAAGAGCTTTAAAAAATAGCATAATCGTTCTTAAAAGGAAGTATCATTTAGCCCTGCTAGTTCTGTGGAGAGTTGTGATTAACTGGTGCAAACACTAAGGCTAAAATGATGGGTTTTAAGTTTTTTGACTCAGTATTATATATGCTGAACAGACATATCCAAAAACTAGTAGAAAAGTCAATAAAAATTATTCCTAGAGGATATGTTGATTGCATAAATTAGCATAGCGATCGCTTAGTTTTTTCAGGAGAATATCTTATATGGCGCGTAAGAAAAAATCATCAGGTTTGAAATTGCAACATTCAATTGACACGAGATGTCCTATTTGTTGTATTGTGCCACCTCACATGCTAGAAAATGTGGCTGTGAATGGTAATCCGCAGCAACGTTCTTGGGCATTTCATACCTTAAACGTTTCCGCACAGTTACGCGGGCGACGGAATGTTGTCGGGAATATTTTCTTCTCTCCTTCTCCGGGTGAGAAGCGACGCACCATTTACGACGCGAAAAATGGACAGCAACTTCCGGGTACTTTAGTACGTGGTGAAGGTGATCCGCCCAGCACTGATGAAGCAGTGAATGAAGCTTACGACGCTGCTGGTGCTACTTATGACTTGTATTATGAAGTATTTGAACGCAACTCGATTGATGATAAAGGTTTGCGTTTAGACTCTAGCGTTCATTATGGTGTTAAATACGACAACGCCTTTTGGAACGGTGATCAAATGGTCTACGGCGATGGCGATGGCGAACTGTTCCAACGCTTCACAAAATGCGTTGATATTATTGGGCATGAGTTAACACATGGAGTAACTCAATACGAAGCTGGTCTGCAATACTATGGTGAACCAGGGGCGTTGAACGAATCATTTTCTGATGTTTTTGGTTCCTTGGTCAAACAAAGATTAAAAAATCAAACAGCCGACCAAGCAGACTGGATTATTGGTGAAGGTCTTTTAGCGCCTGGTGTTAAAGGTATTGGTATTCGCTCGATGAAAGCCCCAGGAACAGCCTATGATGATCCTGTATTGGGCAAAGATCCGCAACCAGCCCACATGCGCGATAAATATACTGGTTGGGAAGATAATGCAGGTGTGCATATCAATTCTGGCATCCCCAACTATGCCTTTTATTTAGCCGCAATGGAAATTGGTGGTTATGCTTGGGAAAAAGCCGGGAAAATATGGTACATTGCTTTACGCGATCGCTTGCGTAACCAAGCACAATTTAAAACCGCCGCTAACGTCACCATCCAAGTTGCAGGAGAACTTTACGGTACAGATAGTCCAGAACAAAGAGCTGTACAGAACGCTTGGCAAAAAGTAGGAGTAATTTAGCAAGAAGAATTCAGGAGTCAGAAGCCAGAATACAGAACGACGTGTGTAGATGGGCGAAAACCCTTGCACCAAATCTCAACACCTAAGTCCTGCTGACTTCTGGATTCTGACTTCTGACTTATTTTCATTGTTGCTAAACTGGGGGAAGATAGTTATCTTCTCCCAGTTTTTGTATACAACGGAGAGCAAAACAATGCGGATCACATTTGAACGCACAGGTGGCTTTGCTGGAATAACTAAGAAAAAAACCCTAGACACCAACAATCTTCCAGCAAAGGAAGCTAAAGAACTACCACTATTAGTCCAAGCAGCGGATTTATTTCGCTTACCTGCACAAATTCCTTCGCCAAATCCCCAGAGCGATCGCTTTCAGTATAGGTTAACTGTAGAAGACAACGATAAACAGCACACAGTAATTGTGAGTGAAGCAGCCTTACCCGGAACTTTAAGACCTTTAATTGAATGGCTAAATAATGCGGCCATTTAGAGGGGTTAGGGTCAGGGGACAAGGTGGACAAGGAAGATAGAGGTTTTTTGAGTTAATCAAATTAGCAAATTGGTTTTTTAGACTAACTAAAAAATCATTACTCAGCACTTTTATAAGACTTCCCAAGCAGTACCTTTATAACCATAGTCAAAAATTTCTGGATGCAAAATTTCTGCCAAAATTTCTAAAGAATCCACTAATCTGGGGCCGGGACGGTTGAAGTAAGAATTACCATCAGTAATATAAACTCTACCTGTTTGGCTGGCGTGGAGTTTTTGCCATTCGGAGCGTTGAGTTAATAATTCAGCTTCTTGGCGAGTGCGAATTAAATCAAAGCCACAAGGCATAAATACAATCACATCTGGATTAGTGGCGATGAATGTTTGCCATTCTAAGGTTACAGAAGGTTTACCTGGATGGCTAAATAGTGATTGTCCGCCTGCGAAGTTGACTAATTCTGGAATCCAGTTTGCTCCTGCCATTAAAGGATCTGTCCACTCAATACAAGCAACTTTCGGCAGTTCATTGAGTGCCAGCCCTTGGATTTTTTGTTGAATAATTTTAACTCTGGCCTCTAGATTCTCCAGTAATTTTACTGAGTCTACATCAAAGATATGAGCAACTTTTTCAATATCAGTCCAAATATCTTCTAGAAGATTAGGTTGTAAAGAAATAATTTTTGGTGAAGTTGAGATGCAATTACTAACAGCTTTTTCCACTTCTGGTAAGCTGACTGCACAAACATCGCATTGGTCTTGGGTGAGAATGTGAGTCGGTTGTAACTGCTCTAAAACATCGGTTTTGATGTGATAAATACTCAATGCTGATTGCAATAAATCATTGACTTGAGTGTGAATATCGCTGCTAGGCACATCAGTATCAAAGCGTGCTTCGGTGCATATAGGAATATTTTGAATATCTGGCGGATAGTCACATTCATGCGATCGCCCTACAATTGCATCAGTTAACCCCAGTTTTGCTAAAATCTCCGTTGCACTTGGTATTAAAGAGACAATTCTGATATTGCTATTAGTCATTGTTTGATCTCCCGAACATCTGCTGCCAGTTAAATTTTCACAAACTTCAAATAATTAAGTATCTTTCTGTAGGAGAATGCCGCAAGCTATGAGCGTCATGATTAACTGGGTAAATTGACCATTTGAGAAAGTGCCATAAATCAAAATATTTTTATACCTGATTACCTTTTATGTTAGGAGATATCGTCTTCAGGAGTGATGCTAATATCTTGCCTTCTATGGTATTAGATATTAGACATCAATCATAAATTTGTTGATAAAAAGCATGTTGTAACTGTATGAACTGGTTAATAGCATAGTAGCTCTATGGAAATGCTCTCTTCAAATCATAAAATTTTTAACAAACAGCCATTCCGTACGTAGTTATATACCAGAGGATTGCCAAACTTACATAACTAATAATAATGTAATTTTAGTAATAAGTATTGCACTGTACTCAAAGAGTTTGATGAAAAAAAATATACTATCCTGTTCTGAAAAATCCTCTGGAGTATTTGTAGTTATAAAAGATAGTTCTGTTTTTGTGATAACTCCCTCAGACATGGTAATTACTTAACAGGTGTATTAGATGCAGTTAGCAGTGGTAAATGATGGTCAAGCAGAGATTGTGCAGATTAGAGACAACGAGCAGCGCAAGCAAATTCAATCCTTAGTGCAGTTAGCCAGGAGTAAGACATTCCAAACTGGCAATCTCCAGGCAACACTACAAGAAATTACAGAGGTAGCAGCAAAAACACTGTCGGTCGAGCGAGTGGGTGTATGGTTATACACTGCGGATAACACAGCGATTGAGTGTAGTAATTTGTATGATGCGCGGAAAAATATACATATATCTGGTCAGACTTTATTAAAAGCAAGTTATCCTAATTATTTCCAAAGTTTAGAAATGGAACGCAGTCTGGCTATAAAAGATGCAATGAACGACCAGAGAACCAAAGAATTAGCAGCATCTTATTTAAAAGCATTTGGCATTACATCGTTACTAGATGCACCTATTTGGTTAGGCGGACATGTAGTAGGAGTAGTATGTCATGAACACTTTGGCGAAATGCGCCAATGGACTGTTGAAGAAGAAAATTTTGCTAGTTCAATTGCCGATTTTGTCGCTTTAGCAATAGAAGCCAGCGATCGCCACATTGTACAAGAAGCTCTAGGCAAAAGTGAAGCACAATTTCGCGCAATTTTTGAGCGTTCATCAATTGGGATTGGAATTGCAGATATAAAAGCACAAATAGTAGATATTAATCCGGCGCTATCTCAAATGCTGGGATATAGCCGGGAAGAACTTTATGGAAAGTATTTTATTGATTATATTGCGACCCAGAAAGGAGATTTAGAGCTATATAAACAATTAGTAGCAGGAGTGCGCGATCGCATTGAAATCGAAAAACACTTCCGCCACAAAAATGGTCAATTAGTATGGACTAAACTCTCGATTTCTACGATTCCTGGGGGTAATGGGACACCAGAGTTATTTTTAGGAATTATTGAAGATATTACAGAACGCAAACAAACAGAGTTAAAACTGCGTACATCTCAAGCAGCTGCTGAAGCTGGTAATCGCGCCAAAAACGAATTTTTAGCAACAATGAGCCATGAACTGCGAACTCCTTTAAATGCAATTATGGGCTTATCTCAGTTATTACAACAAGAAATGGTCGGCGCTTTAAATGAGAAACAACAAGAATATATTAGTTGTATATATGGTAGCGGCGAACATTTATTAGCAATCATCAACGATATTCTAGATTTATCAAAAGTAGAATCAGGCAAGGAAGAATTACATTTATCAACTGTATCAGTATTAGATTTATGTAATTATGCCATTTCGACAGTCAGCGAGCAAGCCCAAGAAAAAGGGTTAAAACTGATCAGCGAAATTGACCCGCAGGCAGAAATTTGTCGAGTTGATATTCGTCGCTGTAAACAAATGCTAATTAACTTAATGACCAATGCGATTAAATTTACACCCACAGGTCAGGTAAGTTTAGAAATTAAAAAAAGTTCTTGGAGGTATTACATTTACTGTTGCGGATACTGGTATTGGTATAGATAACAGTCAATTTCATCTGTTGTTTGAACCATTTAAACAGCTAGATAGTCAATTAAATCGTCAGTATGAAGGTACAGGCTTAGGACTGGCTTTAACACGTAAATTAGCGCGATTACATGGGGGAGATGTTACCGTCGAATCAAAATTAGGGGAAGGTAGCCGCTTTACTTTATTTATTCCAGAACCAGTAGATTTAATCACAGAAATAGATATGAACTATGAAGATAGAAATCAACTATCTTCAACAGCGAATCAATTAGCACAAAAACGCATTTTAATTGCCGAAACAGAAGAAAATATTGGGATATTTTTACAAGACTATCTCCAAATTATTGGCTACCAAGTGGAATGGCTCAATAATCAAGAAAAAATTTTAGCAACTATCAAAAATTTTCAGCCAAGTTTACTCTTACTAGATACTGAATTTTTGGCAAATAACGATACAAGACTACTGCAAGCTTTGAAGCAAAAATTTCACTTGCTCAATATGGCTGTGGTATTTATGGGTGTTCAGGAAAATGATTGGCCAGAATTAAATAATCTACAACCAGAAAAGTATGACTATCTTGTCAAACCAATTCGGATCATGCAGCTTGAATCGATTTTGCTGCGATGTCTAGGTGTTTAACAAGGAACAGAGAATCAGGAGCGGACGAACTGCTGGTACTGAGCTTTGTCGCAGGAAGTTAAATGTCTAAAATTTTACAGTAAAATTATACTCAACCCAGCCATGAGAAATTGCTCAGTGTAGCCGAAAAACAGGCTGTTTTTGGGTTTTTAGGAGAAAAATATTGTCATACCTTGTATTTAAGCACTGGTTGTAGTCCGTAATTTGAATTACGGGTTGCTAAAAGGACATTAGCTGCATCAGTGTGAGGATCATAGAAAATATTGACCCTTGGCTATGGAATAAATGAAAAATTGCTACTGACAATCCACTGAGTGAGCGAAGTAAACTAGAAGGAATCTTATGAATCCTTTGGTGCAAGACCAACCTATGTCGCTAAAAATAGATCGTGGATTGTTTAAATATGACTTTATAGATCATCACGCAGTCTTGTGCGTTACGGTGGATGCGGATGTGAAAGACATTCGGAAGCGTTATTTGCAAATTGCTCGGCGTTTGCATCCTGACAGTAATGCTTCTGCCTCGCCTGGGGAAAAGAAGTTAGCTAGTGAATTATTATCGAAGTTGGTTAACCCAGCTTATGAAGCCTTATCTAACGATCGCACCCGCACAGAATACATGATAATTTTGTCCCAAATGGGCAAGCGTTTGGTACAAGAGTCAAGCTCGATAGAACTTACCACAGATTTAGGTAGACAACTAGCTGCGGCTCCCAATATTGATCATTCCTATAAAACTGCGATCGCTAAAATTGCTGAAACTCAATTCACTTCCTTACAGCAAGTAATCCCTATCATTGCTCAAATTAGCGAGTTGAACTTGGTTTATTTAATGCGGAGTGCTGGTAAAGCTTTCTCAAACCAAGCGCCTGCACAGAAATCTCCCACATCAACGGCTAACACACCCCAAAATACAGCTGCTGCACCCCCACCACCAGCGCCAGCCAAAGAAGACGCAGCAGTAGAACAATATATTCGGCGGGCGCAAACTTTAATTGATAAAAATCAATTTGCTCAAGCGAAAGTCGAATTGCAAGACGCGCTGAAACTGGCTCCCAAGAGTAGCCGTTGTCATAGCTTGATTGGCTTGGTCTATTTAAAGCAAAATCAACTCAAAATGGCCAAGATTCATTTTGACAATGCTTTAAAATTAGACCCGAATGACCAAACAGCGAGCGCATGGAAACCTAAAATAGATAAAGCTTTGGGTCAACAATCCGGTGGTTCTAAAGCGACTCCATCTGCCAAAACTGGCACACAACCAGATAAATCAGGAGGTGGAGGTTTATTTGGCGGTTTGTTTGGTGGGAATAAAAAATAATGGTGTATCAACCAGCAGCGGGAGCGAGGGATTTATTACCTTTAGATGTAGCTCAAAAACGCTGGATTGAAGATAGGTTACAACAAGTGTTCCATCGTTGGGGATATCACAAGATTATTACCTCAACGCTGGAACGGATGGACACTTTGATGGCGGGGGAAGCAATTCAACGCCAGATGGTGATTCAACTGCAAAATTCTGAAGATGAAGAATTAGGCTTGCGTCCAGAATTGACAGCTTCGATTGCGCGTGCTGTAGTTACGCGTATGGAAGCTGTCACTTATCCGCAAAGACTTTATTATCATGCCAATGTCTTCCGGCGAATTTGGGAAAATCGGCACAATCGTCAGCAAGAGTTTTATCAAGCTGGTGTGGAACTTTTAGGTGTTGGCGGATTGCGAGCTAATGCCGAAGTACTGCTGTTGGTGGGTGATTGTTTAGACGTGCTAGGTTTGCGTGATTGGCAGATAGTTTTGGGCGAAGCGGGAATTACTCGCTCGCTTTTACAGGCTTTTCCGGCTAATGTACAAGCAAAAGTGCGTCAAGCGATCGCTCACCTTGATCGCGTGACTATCGATACTTTGCCCTTGAGTGAAGATTTGCGCGATCGCGCCAGAATCATGCTCGACCTGCGCGGTAAAAGTCAAGATGTATTACAAAAAGTCAGTAGTTTGGGTTTGGATGCAGAACAGCAAGCTGCTGTCAATCATCTGAAATCTTTGGTAGAGTTACTGGAGTCAGAAAGAAAGTTTCCCATCATCTTGGATCTGAGTTTGATCCAAACCATTGACTATTACACAGGTATTGTCTTTGAAATTGTCCACAACCGCGATCATCCAGCCACAGTTTTAGGGCGGGGTGGTCGCTATGACCAACTTTTAGGACTATATCATCCCCAAGGCGAAAATATCCCCGGAATTGGTTTTGTCCTCAATATTGAAGATGTATACCAAGTTCTGTTATCAAGCCAGCAATTACCCCAAGATATCCCCGCCAGTAACTGGTTAGTAGTACCAGAAACCGCAAGTGCAGAAGTCGCGGCTTTTGCTTATGCTCAAAAACTCCGAGATTCTACCCACTTAGTCATAGTGGAAATGGAACTAGGGGGAAGAGATGCACAAGCTATTCGTCAGTATGCCAGCGATCGCCGAATTGCTCAAATCGCTTGGATTAAAGCCGATGGCTCACCCACAATAGAAAGTATTAGTCAATAATCATTGGTCATTTGTCCTTTGTAAATAAACATAAGCAATGACCAATGACCATCATTAAAGAGAGGGAATCTAGACAAATGCCACATTCAATTGTGACTGATGTTTGTGAAGGTGTTGCCGACTGCGTAGATGCTTGTCCTGTAGCTTGCATCCATCCAGGGCCAGGCAAAAATGTGCAAGGAACCGATTGGTACTGGATTGACTTTTCTACCTGTATTGATTGTGGAATATGTTTCCAAGTATGCCCAGTAACAGGTGCGATCGTTCAAGAAGAACGACCTGATTTGCAGAAAACACCTAGCTAGAGTTCCGTAGAACTTACGCAAGAAAACAAAAACTCAGGTTTAAGCACAGGGTGTAGGAGTGTAGGTGTGCAGAACCCTTACACTTTCGCACCCTTTTCAATCTACTGTCTCGCAAACTTTTAAGTACTTAATTCTTACGTATAAAAAATTTATATAATTTTGATATCTTCTTGATGACATCTGATAAACTTTCTAGTTGATTACCTCAGTTAGCATCCTCAGCTAAATCTGACACATCAGTAAATATTTGTATTTATCTGAAAGAAAGATATTGAAATTCATGAAACAACTAAGTAGTTTTCCTAGGGTTAAGTTTTTAACGTCTAGTATAGCTACGTTAGCTATTAGCTTGATTTCAAGTCAAAGTGCAACAGCCGCAACGATCGCGCTTGGCTTTACTAAGCTAACAGGGGTCACAGGTGGTTCTCCTGCAACTACCGCCGTTCTACGAGCGGAAATTCCGGCAATTAACTTTGGTAAGATTGCTTCTATTGTAATTAAAGATATCAGTGATAGTAATGCTGGCTCTCCTGGAAATGTTACTGGTTTTGATTTAGATGGCATTAAACTGAGCTACACTGCTGTTGACAGGGCAGCAGATGTGAATACCATCTCAGCATTAGACTTGTTTGATTTTAGTCCAACAGGAACTATCCTCACTCCTGGAAGCCAGCGTCCGCCTACATCGCCAGAATTGTTTGGAACTACAGGTGGTAATGTGAATAATGCGGTGGCTACCCTGGGAAATTTTGATGCTAACGCCACTACTGACCCTACAAGAATTTTTGGGTTTTTCAGCTTGGGAAATCATGGTCAAGTTGAATTTAAACTCAAAAGTCCTGTTACTAACAATCGTCCGCTATATCTTTACATCGGCGAAGTCGGCGACAATGGTGAGTTAGCAACTGGGGAAGTAATTATCTCACGACCAGCACCTCCGGTTCCTGAACCGAGTGGTCTAGCTGTATTATCTTTGGCGGGGATATATTTGGTAGTACGTCACTGTCGCAAAAATAGATAGGAGATAGGTTACAGGCTTACAAATGTTTTTGGGTCAGAACATAAAAAACCTATACCTGTTGGGGTTGGGGTAGAGGTCAAAACTTTATTCAACGAACTCAAGTTAAAATTTATGCGATCGCATAGCATCATAAAATTCAATTAATTCAAGGATTGTATGTCAGGTTCAGTTGATCACTCTGCCCCAATACTCGAAGTTACAAATGTCCATGCTGGTTACATCAAAGATGTGGATATTTTGCAAGGTGTTAATTTTCGGGTAGAAGTTGGAGAATTGGTGACGGTAATTGGCCCCAACGGTGCGGGAAAGTCCACTTTGGCGAAAACTATTTTTGGGCTGTTAACACCCCATACAGGCACAATTACCTTTAAGGGCGAGAATATTGCTGGACTAAAGTCAAATCAAATTGTCAAAAAAGGCTTGTGCTATGTACCCCAAATTGCCAATGTTTTCCCTTCTTTGAGTGTGGAAGAGAATTTAGAAATGGGGGCGTTTGTGAGTAATGCGCCATTAAAGCCTGTGAAAGATAAAATATTTGCAATGTTTCCCAAATTGAGCGATCGCCGCAGGCAACGGGCTGGTACACTCTCTGGAGGAGAACGGCAAATGCTGGCAATGGGCAAAGCTTTGATGTTAGAACCCAGTTTATTACTGTTGGATGAACCTTCTGCGGCATTGTCTCCAATTCTCGTTACCCAAGTATTTGAGCAGATTAAACAAATTAATCAAAGTGGTACTGCGATCGTACTGGTAGAACAAAATGCGCGTAAAGCCCTAGAAATGGCGCATCGTGGTTATGTCCTGGAGTCTGGACGAGATGCGATTTCAGGCCCTGGTCAACAATTATTAACAGACCCGAAAGTAGGCGAATTATATTTGGGTGCGGGGAAAGGCCATTAAAAAGTAATTCAGCATTTGAAATTTTTTTTGAGAGATTTTGCGGATATTGCATTTATTTGAGCAGCAGGAGTTTATGATTTGGGGTGCATAGTAAAAATAAAATCTAAATAAATGCAAATATCTCAAAAGTGGTTGACTAAAAAAGCTCATCAATCAGTGCTTTTTTTGTTGGTCGGAGGATTATTATTTAGAGCCATAATTGCTTTTTGGCTTTACCCTACCTTTGATGAAGCGTACTACTATATTTACAGTTTGCATCTCGACTGGAGTTATTTTGATCATCCAGCAATAGTCGCCCTCACGACTGGTTTTGGAACTTGGTTAACGGGAGAAGTTTCACAATTTACCATTCGTTTAGGCGCGATACTTTGCTATACAGGTAGTTTGATATTTTTATATTTAACTAGTCAACGAATATTTTCTGTCAAAGCGGCTGTGTTTACTTTGGCCATTGCTACTATCAGCCCAATTTTTCAAGTTGGTTTTGGTGTATTGAGTTTACCAGACAGTCCCTTAATGTTGTTTTGGTCGGCTAGTTTATATTGTGCGGTGGCTGAGTTTTTCCGGCGGCCTTTGTATGTTCCCAGTTACCGTTTAGCCATTTTGGGAATTTTGGTCGGGTTAGCTTGTAATAGTAAATATCATGGGTTTATTTTAGGACTAGGGTTAGTTGGTTTTTGTGCAACTAGTCCACCGCATCGGGTTGTAGTGCGATCGCCTTGGGCATGGCTCAGTTTAGGATTATTTATCATCACCATCTCCCCGATTGTGTTCTGGAATATTCAGCATGACTGGGTATCTTTTAGTTTTCAGTCAGCAAGAGCCGTACCTCAAAATGGCTACAATTTACTAAATGTATTCTTAGTGGTTTTAGTTCAAGTAGCTTATTTATTTCCCACCATCGGTTTTCCGCTATGGCATATTAGTTTACAGCCAGTTATTAGAAAAATTCAGCAAATTTTGGCGCAAAAATCATTAGCTTATCAAGATGATTTCCATCCCGCCAAATTCTTAATTTTCTGGTTATCTCTCCCTTTAATTTTAGGCTTCACTTTTATTGGAGGATATCGGCAAATTTTACCAGCTTGGGCAATGCCGGGATTTTGGGGAATTACTTTATTATTAGGACAACAAGTTGTAATTTGGGAGCAGAAATCACCCCGTGGGGTGCGTCGATGGCTTTTAGGTTCAGGAATTACGATTGCTAGTATTTTCATCATTTTACTACTGCAATTAACCATCGGCATATTCCAAAAACCTAGCCAGTACGCTTTACTAGGAGGCTTTTTACCTGTTAAGAATGACCCTTCAACAGAATTAATTGATATTCAACAACTACGAGAGAAATTTCGTGAATCTCCGATTTTGAAAACTGCACTGCAAAATTCTAGCTTTATATTTACTAATCGCTATTATGTAGCTGGCCCTATTGCGATGGCGTTGCAACCTGTAGCACAAATTCCGATTACTTGTTTTGATATTGGCAATGATAATCGTGGCTTTGCTTTTTGGTCTACGGCGGAACAATGGGTAGGTAAAGACGCGTTATATATTACAACTGCACCATTTAATTTGAGACAAGATTTAATGGCTAGTTATCGCCATCATTTTCGCAGTCTGGAAGAAATTGAACAAATAATGCTGCGTCGGGGTGGAGAGGTTGTGAATGTTGTTTATGTTTATCAAGCCAAGACGTTGCTGAAACCATATCATCGTAGTTATGGGATTTGACTCAGGATTTAAACGCCAAGGTCGTCTGTTGAGACTGGGTGTAAGGGTGTAGGGGTTTACGGGTGTAAGAGTTTTGAAATACCTATACTTCTAAACCATTTTCTTAAACCCTTGGTTAGCAGTTGTGACGCAAATACCTACTAACAAGAAAGCCAAAGCACAAAATAAACCACTACTTATAGGTGGGATTTTTGCAGCTTGGGGAAATAACCAGCCAAATAAACTCATCGCTAAAGCAAACCCACCAAAGTAAGTCCCTATACCCAAACCTGCCCATTTGGGCGGCATTAAGTCTAAAGCCAAAGGAATTACGCCATTGATAATGGTACTAAAACTTGGTACTAACAAAACAATTAACGGTAAGATAGCACCTGTAAAAGCGATCGCTAATATGGAAATAATTGTGGCAACTACTCCCACTAGCATTGCCCGACTATTACCGAGTTT
This sequence comes from Nostoc piscinale CENA21, assembly GCF_001298445.1. Taxonomy (NCBI): domain Bacteria; kingdom Bacillati; phylum Cyanobacteriota; class Cyanophyceae; order Nostocales; family Nostocaceae; genus Nostoc; species Nostoc piscinale. The sequence continues at coordinate 3,539,175 of NZ_CP012036.1, forward strand.
GACCGCAAAAACTCCAGCAGGTAAGGCAGAGATGGCGATCGCCAGCCCAATGTAAACTAGTAGCATGTCAATATTTTGACCAGAAAATTGTAGCTTCAGCAATTGAGTTAAGGTGGTCATTAATAGCCTTGTACCCCAGGCGACACCAATACCAGTGGCAAAAATTAAACTCAATGTGGGATAAGGTAATTTGGCGGTTGTGGTTTCCGCCTGAAAATTTGGTGTTTCGGGAGGGTTCAACCAACGTAATAGCCCAGCCACCGCCAACATCACCACTGAAGCAATTGCAAAGGCGAAAACTGCCCCAAAACTCAGAATATATTGATTTGCTATAGGTCGAAATGCCCCAATTGTACCCCCAACCAACGTCACAACACTCACGGCTGATGGTAACTGGGGCGGCGTGGCATATTTCCACAATAAAGCCATAGCCGGACTGCGAAATATAGTCATGGCTAATGCCCAGGCTACCAGAGTTAGCGGTAAAAGCGATCGCATAATTCCCGTTGGCTGGACAAAAGTTACAATACATGGTATGGCAATCAAGAGCGCGGATGAAAGAATCACACCCACAGAGATGAAGGGAAAGCGACTTCCTACCCAACGCTGAGATTGATCAGAAAGTCCACCCATCACAGGTTCTAAGACTGCACTCAAGGCATTTTCAATGACTAGAATACCAGCCGCCAAAGATGCAGAAAAACCAAACTGCGTCAGTAGTTGAGGCAAGTATGAATTGTAAATTAACCAAGCCAGACTAATTGCCCCTTGTACGGCTGCTAACGCTAATACTTGCAACCATAAAACCTGGGCTGGCGATCGCGCAATACTCATAACAGAGAAAGGGGAAGTAATTTATATTACCTCCCCCTTATTTTTTCTGCTTAATTGGCAGATGATTCTTAATATTCAGGAACCGAAGGATCAACTTCTCGACTCCATGCGGTGATCCCGCCTTTGACATTTGTACCAACAATTCCTGCTTCCTTGAGGATGCTGAGGGCTTTGGCAGAACGACCGCCCATCTTACAATGAGCAATCAAGCGGTGTCCGTTGAGGACTTCTTTCACCTTAGCTACGCCATGACCATTTTCAATATCTGGTAGTGGTACTAATACCGAACCAGGGATTTTCGCAATGTCGTATTCGTGGGGGTTACGCACATCCAACAAGACAAAATCTTTCGCACCACTATCTAGCAATGCTTTTAATTCTGTCACCGTCATTTCAGCAATTTCTTGCTGCTGCTTTTCTTCTTCCGCCTTAGCTTGGGGAATACCACAGAATTGTTCGTAGTCTATCAGCTGTTCAATTACTGGGCGGATGGGGTTAGGACGCAGTTTCAACTCCCGGAATTTCATATCCAGGGCGTTGTATAACAATAGTCTGCCGCTTAAAGTATTACCATTGCCGAGAATAATTTTGACAGTTTCCGTGGCTTGGATGACCCCAATAATTCCGGGTAAAATTCCCAAAACACCGCCTTCTGCACAGGAAGGAACCATCCCTGGTGGTGGTGGTTCGGGATACAAGTCGCGGTAGTTCGGCCCACCTTCGTAGTTAAATACTGTTGCTTGACCTTCAAACCGGAAAATTGAACCGTAAACGTTGGGCTTGTTCAACAATACACAAGCATCGTTGACTAGATATCTAGTGGGGAAGTTATCAGTTCCATCCACCACAATATCGTAAGGTCTAATAATATCGAGGGCATTTTCGGAACTCAGACGAGTTTCGTATAAATCAACCTGACAATGAGGGTTAATTTCGTGAATGCGGTTTTTTGCTGATTCAATTTTGGGTTTACCTACCCAAGAAGTACCGTGAATAACTTGACGTTGCAGGTTAGAAGTATCAACAACATCAAAATCCACAATACCAATGCGGCCGATACCTGCTGCGGCGAGGTATAACAGCAGTGGCGCACCTAAGCCGCCTGTACCGATACATAATACACTGGCGGCTTTGAGTCGTTTCTGCCCTTCGACACCGACTTCTGGCAAAATCAGGTGGCGGGAGTATCGTTCGTAGTCGTCTTTAGTTAGCTGGATTTCTTCCAGGTTGGGATTTAACATAGCAGTTTTGCTGTGGACGAGCGGATCATTAATCCTATCGAAAAATGATGTGTTTATTTAACTTAAGTAGCTAAATTTATGGTATCAATTGTCTCTGGTTGAAACTGATGCTGGTCATTTAGACTCCAACTGAGGAGTTCGCCAGCTTGGCCATTTTGAACGGAAACTATTATATACGAGTATGCAGGCCAAGCATACTGGCGATCGCATTCGGAAGGAATTGCGGGGTTATCAGGGTGGGAGTGATAAATCCCTATTATGTTTAATGATTTATCCCGCGCTGATTTTTGTATTTGTAACATATCTTGGGGTGCGATCGCATATCTGCTGGTTTCGCTGCGTTCTGTGTTAGGGGCGAAGTTAGCTGACTCAGCACTCCAGGCGTTTTCGGTGGGGATAATTTCGACGACAGTTTTGGTGTGATTTTCTAGATAACCCAGGATAATTCCACAGCATTCTTCGGGGTAGGTGCTTTCGGCGTGGCTGCGGATCATTTGGATGTGTTGTAGTTTAATATTCATGGAAAAATTTGACCGCAGATGAACGCGAATGTAGACGCGTAAGCGCTTGCCGCAGGCTACGCGGATGAAGAGGATGTATTCTTCGTTATGTGTTGAGAATCATTCAGAAGTTACGAACTACTCGTTTGAATTCGACTCTGGAATTGCCAAAGTTAATTAATAAGCATACAGTTAGGCCTGTTGCTTTGAGGTAGTTGAGGCATTGTGCAAAATGATTTTCGTCTATAGTCCTTACTGCTTTTAGTTCTACTAGCACACATTTCTCAACTACTATGTCGGCAAAAAAATTGGCCAACTACAACTCCGTCATATCGTACCTCTATTGCATACTGTTGTTCTACTAATAGTCCGGCTTTTCTCAATTCATGAGCCAAAGCATTTTCATAAACTTTTTCTAAGAATCCACAACCTAAACCTTTTCCTACTGTAAACGCACTACCAATGATTTTTTCCGTAATCTCATTTAGTTCCCATCTGCGTTCATCTGCGGTTCATTTCTTAAAAGTTCCGACTCTGCTTGTCAATAAAGGATATTAAAGGTTGCTCGACTTCCACTACACTGCTAATCAGGCGATCGCAATCAGATGGATAAAGCATTTCTAACTTGTAACATAATAGATGATCATCAGCTGATGTGCATTCAAGTGGCATATTCTAGGAGTGGAGATTGTCATTAATCATTTGTCTCTTGTCCTTTGTCAATCCAAATGAATAGTGACCAAATTTAAATAAATAGGGTGAATCATATCCACCCTAATAATATCAATTCTGATTTATGCAGTTTTTCCACTCAGCAACTCAAATCATCAAGCTACCATAGTAACTTTTCCGGTTGCTATCTCATAACGACCGCCAGCAATTTTTAGTTTCTTTTCTTTGATCAGGCTTCTTAAAATTGTTGAACTTTCTTCTAACCTTTTTACCTGATATTGAACATTAGCGATTACAGA